>DASYNM010000519.1:0-5656 GCA_036008545.1 Verrucomicrobiia bacterium | reverse complement strand
CATCCTGCTGGCCTGTATTTGTGATTTGCTCGACGGCCGTCTGGCCCGCATGGGCGGCGTTGAGAGCCCGTTTGGGCGTGAGTTCGATTCCCTGGCTGACTTGATTTCCTTTGGCGCCGCGCCGGCCTTTCTGGTGCATCGAGTGGTGCTGAGCCGGGTATTTGACACTCAGCCGGAGATCGGCTGGTTTATCGCCTCCATTTACCTTGTCTGCGGCGCCTTGCGCCTGGCGCGGTTTAATTGCCTGGCCGCCATGTCCGGTGGCGGTGGGGGAAAAGAGTTCCTGGGTTTCCCCATTCCGGCCGCGGCGGGGTTGGTGGCTTCGTTGACCTTGTTTCTGATGTGGGACGAGGACCGCACTGATCTTTCTGCGGGACCATGGAGATATTTACTGCCGGGCCTGCTCCTGTTTTTGTCCTTCATGATGGTCAGCGAGGTCAAGTATCCGTCCTTCAAGACGCTCGACTTGAAGGCGAGGCGCAGCTTCGCGAGAACCGTGGTGTTCGTCATCTGCATCGCGGGCTTGGTGTTTCTCCGGCGCTTCATCCTTCCCATCGTCTTGCCTTTGATGTTCACGGTTTACCTGCTCTACGGCTTCATTCGCCCACGCATTTCCCGAAAGGTCCGCCACGAAATTGAGGAAGAGGAGGATGAAGACGGCAGCGCGCCCCCTACGTGATATGGCGGGCCACCCTTATCTCCTCGCTGGCGTCACCGGATTTCTGAGCGGTTTCATCCTTTCGGTGCCAGTCGGTCCGGTCAATGTGACTATTATCAATGAAGGCGCCAGGCGCGGGTTGCTTTGGGCTCTGATGATCGGGTTCGGCGCCTCGGCCATGGAAGTCGTTTACTGTGCGCTGGCTTTCACCGGTTTCGCCTCGTTTTTCGATGGCGTCGTTGTCAAGGCGTCGATGGAGTTGGTCAGTTTCATTTTTATGCTTTACCTTGGCATCCGGTTTCTCAATACGCGCACCATTCCAGCCATTGCGCCAGCGGAAGCGAAAATCAAAGGCCGCCTGCATCCGCGCTCCGCTTTCTACGTCGGGTTGGTGCGCGTCATGGGCAACCCGGGTGTATTCTTGTTTTGGATTGTCCTCGCGGCGCTGTTTAGGTCGCGCGATTGGGTTGGGGCCACTTGGGGGGACGTGTTCTGGTGCGTGGCCGGTGTGGGTGCCGGCACCAGTGCGTGGTTTTCGGGGCTGAGCTACGCCGTGTCGCGCGGCCACGGCAAATTCACCGAAAAGACGCTGCTGCGGATGGAACACGGCTCCGGCATCGCCATGCTGCTCTTGGCCCTTGCCGAGGGCGGACACATTGTTTGGCAGATGGTGAAACAGCAAATCCATATGGGCGTGAGGCTTTAGCATGGCGGACAGGCCTGCGAAAAATGGGCCTCCAGTTCAAACCGATTGGTTATGGCAAACCACTTCGCCCTTGCGCCGCAAGATCATGACGGCCAAACCGATGGCCAGCCCCGCGTACAAACCCAGGTGAATCCACCAGACCCTCCTAAATCGGTCAATTTGCTCGCTGTTCAACAGGGATTCCAAACTAGCGGAAAGACGCAAAGGATCCCACCCTGCTGCAACGATGGGCAACACCAGTCCCAATAAAATCGCGCCTGCCACCGGAATCCAAAGCGCTTTAAGCCAGGCGCGCATCTGCTCCAGGGAGAAGGGAGGATTCGCAGGGCGGACAAACATGCAGACGGCTCCTCCAATAATACCGGCCGTCAATCCAGCTTTAAGTCCGTACGCCGCCGCTCGCCATCGCAATCCATCTCCAGCCTCCAATCCTTTTCCCAAGGTGAAATAATCCGGCGATATGGAGCAGGTGACGTAGTCGTTGGCAAATCCTACCAGCCCTCCGAGCACGCCCGCGATGCAGATGAACCCGTACTCGCGATATCTCTGAGCTTCCGACCCTCGCCGCCAATAATCGACTGCGGCCGCAATTGTCATCAAGCCAAGCAGCAAAGCCACACGATATGGAAATGGAAACCGCTCCAACATGCTGTGCCGAATTCAGGTTTTTTGCTGCTGGTGTGTGAACCGCGTAACAATGACGAAGCCGGCCAAAATGATTCCGAGTCCAAAGGCGCTAAGGCTTACGAACAGAAGTTTTAGCGGCGGCTGATAGCGGAATTCAACGATGTGATGGCCCGCCGGGACAAAAACTCCGCGCATGATGTTGTTACAACGGAGCACCGTCCCCGGCACTTTGTCCACCCAGACGTTCCAGAAATCTCCGGTGTGGTCATTGAGCAGCAAGACCGCCGACGTCTTGGCATCGGCTTCCAGCGTTAAATATTTGGATTGGTAATGGGATATTTTGACCGAGCCAGGGTCGGCCTCCGGGCTGCCGGGCGCTTGGGTGACCGGCGTGTTGGTGGCCACCAAGACCGTCTTCTCCGGATCGAACGACGGCGAACTCAGCAACTGCAACGTGTTGGAATCGTCCACGGTCTTCCAATCGGCGTAGAGTTTGGCTCTGGGCAGCGTGCCGGTGAATTCAAACAAGGCGACCTTGCCGTCGCTATTGGTTTCCACGGTCATGTCGCCCTGGTCTTCAGGTTGCGTGATGCCGGGTTTGTTGACCACGTTCATGCGCATGACGGTGCGGAAGCAGTTTTTAGGTTGACTGAGTTGGTTCAGCGGCCCTTCCCATTCAATACCAGCCAGGAGGTAGCGAGTATTCGTTAATTGCCACAAGCGAATCGCGCGCGGAATGTCGCGCTCGGAGGTGACGCTGAAAGCGTTCAAGTAATTGCTGTCGAGCACAGGCATGCGCGGCGCCTGATCAATTTCCAGAGACTGGATATCGTTGAGGGGATAATCGTTCTCCAGCCACCAATGGCAAAAGTAAGTTAGATTTGAGGTCATGTAACCGCTGGACGGCCCAATGCGGGAGTTGACTCGATGTTCCCACGGTTCGTGCTGGAGAAGATCGACCACGGGATTCATGCTGATCTTTTCCTTGTAGTTGTAATACCGAATCCACGGAATATCGGAGCGGGAGATATCGCAAATCATAATCGCGCTCAGAATAAACCAGGCCAAACAAGACCATCGTCCCGAGAACGCGCCGCACGAAATGCAAATGACGGCGCCTATCGACAAGGCGAGATAAAAAATAAACCATGCCACCTGCCTTACGCAGAAGCTGGCGATTAGCGGCGAAGTGGTCGCGTCAAATCCATGGTGGAGCAGGTAGTGGATAAGGTTTGGCTTGGAGGAAGACAGCATGAAATATCCGGCTACAGCCCCGGCCAACACTATCGCGCAACCTGCGGCCCACCATTTTTCAAACGCCGTCACCCATTTCCACCAAGTCACAATTTGCCGAAAGAAGGATTCGGTCCGATTGGTTGCATTGGCGAGATATTGGCGGCTCAACGCCTCCAGGCCATAGCCGGACAAGATGATCAGACTGACCATGAGCGGGTGCATGTATTTCATCGGATTGCGAAAATTGCCGATGAGCGGAAGATGATAGATCAGCGCGTAAAGGTAGCTGAAGCGTCCCCACGCTGCCACCAGCGAGAAGAGCGCGGCTGCGCCCCAAAACCAAACCGCCCGCCGTTCGTCTGCGGAGTACGGCGAAGTTGCACCACGCGCCGAATTAGCCAATCCAAACAAGGCCAGCAAACAAACCAGCACCCCTGCGTATTCGCCGTTGCCAGTGTGCCGCCGTTGCATTTGAAAATGGTTCACTATCGCGTCCACGACATTCTCCTGCATCGCTTTGTCGTCACCAGCCATGATGGCTTGAATCTGGTCGGGCAGGTGGAGGCTGACGACGGCGTTGCTGCGAACCTGCGGATCGCTGCTCTCCAGTTTGTCAAGCCTTGGATCTTCCGCGACGCGGCCCCAGTAGTAGCCGGATGGGTCGGGGGAGGTCGTGTACATGTCGAGGCGGTAGCCAAAGAGGCCGGGAATAATCACGCGCAAAGTTTCCAGCTTGGGAATGCTCCATTGCGTCATGAATTCCCAGTCACCTTCCGTTCCTTTGGCGTTTTCGCTGGCTTGGGCGGTTCCCGTTAATTGCGTGCCGATCAACGTGGCAATCGTGCTCAAGGCGATAAGCAGGGCGCAGACCACCAGCAGCGCGCCCACATAGACTGTTCTCCCGGCGGCCTTGACCGGATTAGATTCGGTTGACAGAAACAGGAAGACCACGAACGCCGCGACATACACGCTCATAATCGCCCCGACATCGAATCCCTCCATGACCGCCATGCCTGTGGAAAGGCCGGCCAGCACGCCTTTGATCCAAAGCTTCTCAATGTTCGGGCTGACCAGAATTCCCAGCGCGACGAAGATCATGCCGCAGCAAACGTTCCACATGCCCAGGCCCCAGCAGGCGTTGGAAAAGAAGTGCATGTTCAAACCCGCACCCAATCCGCCCACGACACACGCCATCGGGCTGAAGCGCAGTTGCCGGAAGAAAAACCAGGCGCCGAATCCAAGGAAGAACATGCTCAAGGGCGCGTAGAATTTGAGGTGAACCTGCGGCGTCAAAATCGCCATGCAGATGTTGGACAGGTTGGGCGGGAAAGCGACGTTGGCACCGCCCAGCCAATAAAAATCCGACCAGTAACCGAAGAACGAACCGGGCAGTCGCGCGGAACTTTCCGCCACCGCGCCCAAGGGGAGGTCGTTGGACCAGAAAACCTCGTAGGGGCGGAAGCCCTTGTGGCACATCACGGCCAGCGTTCCTCCCAGCAGCAGCAGCAACATCAAGAAGCTGCCGATGAACCGTTTTTGTTTGGCGCCCGACGAATCTTCGTTCATAGGAATCGGTTCAGAGGATAGGTTAAACCCGCGCAAAGCCAATGGGCTTTTAACTCTTTTTAATTCTCCGGCGCCACCGCTGCATCACAAGAGCGATTCTTCATTTTCGACCGAGTCCATGTGGAAATATCAGCAAATATCATGAAAATCAACGAGTTACGTAAGGTCGATCTTGAAAATCAACGACTTGCATAAAACCAGCCTTGGGAATCAACGACTTACGTTTCGAACCTGGAATGGAAGCCAACCTAGCTACACGGTGGGCCGAGACTCCGTCGAGCCGTGACATCGCAACCGCCTCACCAACAACATGATCTGTATGTTTTTCTACTTTCACAATAGAAATCCTACCATAAGCCCCAAAAACCAAAAAACCTACCGTAGGCTTTTTGGTATGATTTTTTTTGGAGGGTGCGGATTGTTGGTAATGCCTTATCCGCAATGAGTTGCAACGTCGAAAAACCAGAAAAAATGCAAAAACACGAAAGCAAAGTGGTTTTTTATTTTTGGAAACATCGATTTAGCTGCCAAAACACCTCAAGAAAGGCCCGTTTTTTCTGTCAGTACTAAGCTATCATGCGCCGTTTTTGCCTTCAAAACGCTGCGGCAGAGGAGATTGAGTTGATTCCTCGAATCACATTTTTCCATGGCAAATTCGGCGGCGGGTAGGGACTCGCCGAGCCGTCCGAGGCCACCTCGGCGAGGCGTCCCTCGAACTTTAGCTGCGTCTGCCCTTGCCAACAACGACCCGCGAGAAGGAACAATATAAGAAACGCCCACAGCGTAGCTTTATTCCGGGGAGCACGGGCGCCTCGCCTGTCGCAGTCGGCACCCTCGCCGACTGCTTCCGCTCCTTTAACGCC
>DASYNM010000518.1:0-4516 GCA_036008545.1 Verrucomicrobiia bacterium | reverse complement strand
GAGGCCATCGCCGAAGAACTCCGCCCCTTTTGGGAAAGTGCGCAACGGGTGCGGCAACTGGTTTCACATGGCTGGCTGATCAATCAAGTAAACGTTACCGTAACGGAGAATAGTGCAATTACGTGCTAAAAATGGTATTAGGCCGTTCCCGCTCCAGCAATGGCAAAATAGTGGTACTGCTTCCCTCGACCTGTTTGCCTGGTGGCACTCAAAAATTGAGATGCGTCCGCTTTCAGAACGATGGGGTCAAAAGATTTGTTTGTTGCCAGGAAGGCGGTAAAATTCGTGAAAAGGCTGCATTTCGCCTCGATTGGGTGTTACCGTGGGCCAACTTTGCCGTTTGCATTCGACAACCCATAAAATGCCGTTGCATAAATCGATCATCATCGCGGGTTCAGGTCCAACCGGACTCGGCGCCGCCCATCGCTTGCACGAGTTGCGGCACGACGACTGGCTCCTGCTTGAAGCCAGTAATCACGCGGGCGGTTTGGCGGCTTCTTTCGTTGACGAGAAAGGGTTCACCTGGGACATCGGCGGCCATGTGCAATTTTCGCACTACGAATATTTTGACCGCGCCATGATCGAGTTTCTAGGGGCGGACGGCTGGCTGCGCCACCAGCGCGAGTCGTGGGTGTGGATGCGCGACCGCTTCATCCCCTACCCGCTCCAAAACAATATCCATCGCCTCCCAGTGGACGACCTCAACCGTTGCTTGCAGGGATTGCTGGACGTCACTCAGTCGCCCCGTCCGAAACCGGCCAACTTTGGCCAATGGATTGACGCAACGTTTGGTTCAGGCTTGGCCGAAATCTTCATGCGTCCTTATAATTACAAGGTTTGGGCCTACCCGCCTGAGGAGTTGAATGCCGGTTGGGTGGGCGAACGCGTGGCGCTGCCTGATTTTGCGCGCGCGATGAACAATCTCATCCTCGACAAGGACGACCTTTCCTGGGGCCCCAACACCACATTTCAATTCCCAAAATCCGGCGGCACAGGAGCCATCTGGCGAGCCTGCGCCCAGCGGCTGCCTCAGGATAAATTGCACTTTGAAACACCAATCTCCAGTATTGACCTGGAACGGCACGAACTCAGCACGAAGGATGGGCGCGTTCTGCACTATGACCATTTGATTTCAACTCTTCCGTTGCGTGAATTGATTCGCTTGACCGGGCAGAAGCAGCTAGAACCGTTCTCCCAAAAGGGTCTGCTTTATTCGAGTTCAAATATTTTCGGCCTGGGATTGCGAGGCAAGCCGGCGCCTGAACTGGCCTCGAAATGTTGGATTTATTTTCCCGAAGATAACTGTCCGTTCTACCGCGTCACGGTCTTCAGCAACTACTCGCCGAACAACGTGCCGGACATAAACCAATATTGGTCGTTGCTGGCGGAAGTGTCGGAATCACCTCTCAAACCGGTGAACCAAGAAAAGCTTTTGGATGAAGTCATCCAGGGCGCGCTCAGTACGCGCTTGATCTCAAGCCGGGCCAAAATTGTGTCCACTTGGAATTACCGGGCGCAATATGGCTATCCCACCCCTGGATTGCATCGAGATGAGGCCTTGGCGCGTATCATCCCGTTTTTCGAGAACCACCATGTCTATTCCCGCGGACGTTTCGGCTTGTGGAAATACGAGGTGAGCAACCAGGACCACTCGTTCATGCAAGGCGTGGAAATGATTGACAGGTTGCTGAATGGCCGCGCGGAAGTCACGGCCCAGATTCCAAAATCACCCAACTGAACGCGCCTCGGGTTTCAAATACTGGAGATCGATTCTGGTTTTGACGGAATGCCAGATGCCCGGACTAGTCGGGTTCCGGCGTTGCCAGGAAATGTATTTTGCGATATCCGGCCGGATTCGGACCGGATTGTAACCCGAAGTCCGCGCGAGTGTCCCAATCCGGCATTCACAATAAAGCGAAGCGTAGAGAGGATCCTTCGCCAACTCAGAAATCGCAGCCAGCGCCGCGCGAGAAAAGAGTATCCCGCTTAATGGACTCAGCCCGGCCAATTTATTTTGATACGGCGTTTGATCCCGTATCTCGCAGAACCAGCGCCATGCCGGTTGCTGTTGATGCGTATACGCGATCGCCGCCGCGACCGGTTCGTCCCACACACCGGCGTAAAATTCCTCGAATGACGTGGCACACAATGTGTCGTACTCGATGATAAGATAGCGTTCGGCAGCGACATAGTCCTTTGACCGAAACCAATAATAAATCAAGAGATCGGAATTCTTCCATTGGTTGAATCCGGAAGGAACCTCAACAGGGCAAATGGCGCCGTCAATGCCGCCTCTAAATGTCAACGGGACGAGTGTCGCCATCGGGTTGTATTGCGAAATCAATTCCGCATGATAGCGCGTCAAATCGTTATCCATGTGGTGGAGGAACAATACGCAGAGTTTGGTCATGTTCTCATTCCAGACTTAGCGCTCCCGCCCAATATGTCATCTTGCGATTCAAAAGCAGCCACTCCGAGAATGGACTCTTGATAACATCTGAAGATACGTGGTCAAGCTCTCCTTTCGGACGCGGAACACAGTTTGATTATTTGTGCTTGCGTTCCCAACTACATGTGGTAATGTGAGGGCATGAAGCGCCATGGCGCATGTTCTTTGAGAGAACTCGGACCTTGTTCTGGGCGCACGACTCCGTTGCCGTTCGGCCCGGCCAGGGCCGAAGGCAGGGTGGACGAACGAACGCAAGTCGTTGATTTTCCTGATATTTGCCGATATTTCCTGCATGTCTTAATGCTTGGGGAGCGCGACCGTCCCGGTCGCTGCGGGGTGCGTTTCGCGCCCCGCTCCTGCAGGAAAGCTAAAAAAATGGATGTGTTTGGCGAGACGCCAAACAAGGCGGTCGAGACAACCGCGCTCCCCACGTGCCGGATTTCAGAGTATTTGCGTCTCCTCGCGTTCATTCGCGGTGCCACGCTCCAGTCCTTGAAAGTTCAGAATCGCCTTACGCAAGTCGTTGATTTCCATGATAGTTTCAGATAGTTCTCGTGAGGTTCAAATGGCCGCTGACGCTGCAAGTCGAACAATTTCGGCAGAAGTTTGGCTTCCACTTCACTCCGAATCCTCCAATCTTGGCCACATCCTGCCTTGCTTCGCTTCCTGCCGGTGCGAAAATGAGGGGACAACATGAACCGTAGATTATTCCTTTTGTTGTCCGCCTTGATCCTCGTGGCGCCCATTCCGGCCTCGGCTTCCGTCCTGCCCCCAGCGCTCTACGGGCCGGTGCCCAGTCCGCGCCAGCTTCGCTGGGAGGAAATGGAATTCGTCGGCTTTGCCCATTTCACCGTCGATACTTTTACCGGCAAAGAATGGGGTTACGGCGATGAAAGCGAAAATGTCTTCAATCCCACCGCGTTCGATGCCACCCAGATCGTCAGTGTCGCAAAGCAAGCGGGCATGAAGGAGCTGATTCTCACCTGCAAACATCACGACGGCTTTTGCCTCTGGCCTTCCAAGTTCACTGATCACAGCGTCAAGCATAGCTCGTGGCAAGATGGTCACGGCGACGTGGTGAAGGACATCTCGGAGGCCTGCCGTAAACAGGGATTGAGATTCGGCATCTACCTCTCGCCTTGGGACCGCAATTCCGCCGTCTATGGCACCCCCGCCTACATTACCTATTACCGCAATCAACTGACCGAATTGCTCTCGGGCTACGGCGCGATCTCCGAAGTCTGGCTCGACGGCGCCAACGGCGGCGACGGTTATTACGGCGGGAAAAGAGAGACTCGGAGCATCGATCGCCATACCTATTACGACTGGCCCACCACCATCGATTTGATCCGACGATTGCAGCCGATGGCATGCATTTTCAGCGACGCCGGCCCGGACATTCGCTGGGTCGGCAACGAAGGAGGTATCGCCGGCAACACCTGTTGGGAGACCCTCAATCGGCGCGACTTCTACCCCGGCGACGCCGACGAGAAGCGCCTCAACCACGGCGACCGCCCCGGCACCGATTGGCTTCCCGCAGAGTGCGACGTTTCCATCCGGCCCGGCTGGTTCTATCACCCCAGTGAAGACGACCGGGTCAAATCGCCCGCGCAATTGCTCGACATCTATTTCAAATCCGTTGGCCGCGGCTCTACCATGCTGCTGAATATTCCGCCGGACCAGCGCGGGCAAATCCACGATCCTGATATTACTTCGCTCCAGGAATTCGCCCGGCGCCGCGACGCCATCTTCGCCGTTGATTTGGCCCGGCCCGCCCACGCCAGCGCCTCCAACGTGCGCGGTCAAAATAAGCATTATCGCGCGGAAAATGTGGTTGACGGGAAGCGTGATACGTATTGGGCCACCGACGACGGTGTGACCAATGCGGACCTCGTGCTGGATTTCCCGGAGCCGGTGACCTTCAACGTCGCGCGCATCCGCGAGTATCTTCCCCTGGGCCAGCGCGTGGAAAAATTTGTTTTGGAGCAGTGGCAGGACAATCAGTGGAAGGAATTCGCCAGCGGCGAGAGCATCGGCAACTGCCGGCTGACGCGCGGCGCAGACGTG
>DASYNM010000517.1:0-2950 GCA_036008545.1 Verrucomicrobiia bacterium | reverse complement strand
GGTCGTGCGACGGCCACCAAGTCCCTTAGAGAAACCTCCACGCCGAAGATGAAAGACCTTCGTTCGCCATTCCGGAACCGCCTCGCCCCCATTCTGCTAGGTCTAGCTGTGGCAGTTGCGCCGTTGCGCGCCGCGGATACGCATTATCTGGCCGCCGGGGAGCCTGACGCCATCGCCTTGCTGGCGCCACCGCCATTGCCAAATTCACCGGAACAAGTGGCCGACATGGCGGAAGTTCAATCAATCAGCCGCGCCGCTGCCAGCAACGAAGCCGCCGCGGCCTTTGCCGAAAAGAAGTTCAACGTCTTTAATTTTGCGCCTGCCATCGGAGGTTTTTTCCAGCCCGGCAATTTGCCCAGGACCGAGCAGTTTTTTAAGCACGTGCAGAAAGATGCCGAGAGCGTTACTGACGGCGCCAAGGAATACTGGAGACGCCCGCGTCCGTACACTCTAGACCCGACGTTGGCTGGCGGCAAACTTGAGAAAAGCTTCAGTTATCCCAGCGGCCATTCGACCGAATCGATGACGCTGGCGCTGGTGCTCGCTGAATTGTTTCCAGGTCAGCATGAGGCCATCCTCGCCCAAGCGCGTCTCATCGGCTGGCACCGCGTCCAGATCGCCCGGCATTATCCGACTGATATTTATGCCGGACGCGTGCTCGCCCAAGCCATTGTCCGGGAGATGAAACGGAACGTTGAATTTCAAAAAGATTTCGTCGCAGTAAAGGGTGAAATTGCGGCCCTGCGGCAAACCGCCAGCCATCAGTGATGGCCGCAGATTGGCCGGAGAAAACTCGCACCAAAAGACTCATGGCACCATTGCACCGGGTTCAGTCTGGACATCTAGTCCGAATGTTTAAGTTGATTCAGGCCATTTCGAGATTTTCTTGCAGGCGCGGATTGTTGATGTATCCTGAGCGGCGTAGGGGAGATGAGCCGGCGGCCTGCCGCGGCAACCCCAGGTAAATTTCCGCCTCAAATGGACAGGGCGGGAAAATGGAATAATCAGAACCGCTTGAACATTGATTGCCACATATATGAACACACCCCGCGTGAAGGAAATCTTGAGCTGGTACGGCAGCGATAGCCCTGGAACTTTGACCAATCTGGCCCGCCTTCTGAACCACGGCAAATTGGGCGGCACGGGCCGGCTGGTCATTCTGCCCGTGGACCAGGGCTTCGAACACGGGCCGGCCCGCAGCTTCGCCGTCAATCCCCCCGGCTACGATCCCCGCTACCACTTCGAGCTGGCCATCGAGGCCGGCTGCAACGCTTACGCAGCGCCGTTGGGTTTTATCGAGGCAGCCGCCCGCGATTTCGCAGGCGAGATTCCGCTCATCCTCAAGATCAACAATCACGATGTTTTGCTGGACGAGAAAGACCCGTTGCCGGCACTGACCAGCGGCGTGCATGACGCGTTGCGCCTGGGTTGCGCGGCCATCGGCTTCACCATTTATCCCGGCTCCTCCGAACGTGTGAAGATGTACCAGCAACTGCGTGAAGCCGCCGCCCTGGCGAAAGAAAACGGCCTGGCCGTCGTCGTCTGGTCGTATCCGCGCGGCTCCTCCCTGAGCAAGCAGGGTGAAACAGCGATGGATGTGTGCGGTTACGCAGCGCACATCGCGGCTGAGTTGGGCGCGCACATCATCAAAGTGAAATTGCCGACCGATCATCTGGAGCAGGAAGCGGCGCGCAAAGTTTATGAGAAAGAGAAAGTGCCCATTGCCACGCTGGCGCAACGCATCCAGCACGTCGTGCAATGCACGTTTAACGGACGGCGGATCGTGATCTTTTCCGGTGGCCCCGCCAGCAGCGACGAGACGGTGTACGAGGAAGTGACGGCCATTCGTCAGGGCGGCGGTTTCGGCTCAATCATTGGCCGCAACTCTTTCCAGCGGAAAAAGGAGCAGGCCTTGCAGTTCTTGGGCAAAATCATTTCCATTTATGCCCATTGACACCAACGCCCAAGAGGCATTGTTTTTATGGCGATGAATAAAACAGGACCGGCCAATGGAACCGCGGAGCCGCCCGCCCGAAAAGCGGACCCGTGCGTCATGGTAATCTTCGGCGCCAGTGGCGACCTGACCAAGCGGAAGCTGATTCCTGCGTTGCTCAATCTGGCCACGGCCAAGCTGTTGCCGGAAGCCTTCGCCATCATCGGCTTCGCCAGCAACGAGTTCACGACGGAGAGCTTTCGCAGTCAGTTGACGGAAGATATCAAACAATTCGCCAGTTGCCCGGTTACGCCCGAGATGTGGGATTGGTTCCTCAAACGGATCTATTATATCCGCGGCGATTTCCAGGACGCGGCGGCGTACAAAGCCCTGAAGGACCAGATCGCCGCAGTGGAAAAAACCCACAACGTGCCGGGGAACCATTTCTATTATCTGGCGGTCGCGCCCCGGTTCTTTGGCGAAGTCGTGCGGCAACTCGGCGATGCCGGCCTGGCGCAGGAAGTCAATGGCCGCTGGGCCAGGGTGATTATCGAAAAGCCCTTCGGGCGCGATTTGGAGTCGGCCAAAGTCCTGAATTGCGAGATCAAGCAAATCCTGGAAGAACGGCAGATCTATCGCATTGATCATTACCTCGGCAAAGAAACGGTGCAGAACATCATGATCTTTCGGTTCGGCAACGGCATCTTCGAGCCAATCTGGAACCGGCGCTACATCGATCACGTTCAAATCACTGCCTCAGAAACCGTCGGTGTCGAGCGGCGCGGCGGCTATTACGACACGGCTGGCGCATTGCGCGACATGGTGCCCAATCATCTTTTTCAATTGGTTTCCCTGACTGCGATGGAGCCGCCCATCTCCTTTCATGCCGATGCGGTGCGCGACGAACAGGCCAAGGCCCTGCACGCGGTGCAAGTGCCCACTCCCGAAGAGGTGCTGACAATGACCGTGCGAGGTCAGTACGGCGAAGGTCAGGTCGGGGACGAGCACGCGCTGGCT
>DASYNM010000516.1:0-5196 GCA_036008545.1 Verrucomicrobiia bacterium | reverse complement strand
AACGCCGAGCCGGGCGGCCAATACGGCGTGAGCATCCGCGGTGCCGCTGGCGCGCTGGGCGACTACCGTTATCTTCTATTTGACTGCAAAACCACCGAAACCGATGACGAATTCGGGAACACGTTTTACAGCGAAATCAATGTGCTCGGGCCTGGGGAAGTCTCTCCTGCCAGTGTAGAACAGAGCGTAGGCGCGAAATAGGCCTCATACGACCTATAAGTCGTTGGGGCCATCATCCCCAAACTTCCGCCTGGCGAAGTTGCTTGAGCAAGAGCTGCTCCAGCGGCGTTTCGGAGCTGACGCTGAAAAAGCTCATGCCGCGCCCCTGGCAAAACTCGCGCAGGCGCTGGCAAAAGTTTTGCACCGTTTGCTGGTAGGCCTTGAGCCGGTATTTGCCGAACGTCACTTCGGTCATGCCGCCCGTTTCGCAATCTACCAGACGCAAGTCGCCGTAGCTGCCGGGATTTAATTCCTCCGGCGCGAGAATTTGGATCGCATTGACCTGGAAGCCACGTCCGATCAAGGCGTTCAACCCCACTTCATATCCGGCGGGGTCCAGGAAATCGCTCAACACCACCGCCACCCCCGTTTGCCGCGAGGCCAAAGCTCCGCGGCGGAGTCCCTCGTTTAAATCCGCCGCGCCGCGCGCCGTCACTTGTGAAAGATTCTGGAAATATTGCAGCGACGATTTCCGCCCACGCACCGCGCGCAACCCTCCCCGCGCCGCCATTTCCGCGCTCAGCGCGGCGGCATCGACATTGGGCGCAGCGCGGTCTGGCTCCGGAAAAATGTGGACGGCGACGCGGTCGAATCCGCACAGCGCGACGTAGCCCACCGCCGCCGCAACTTGCCGCGCGAAATCGAACTTCGGCGGCGTGCCGAAAGTCATCGACTCGCTGGCGTCCAGAAAAATGCGGACGGGCAATTCGCGTTCCTCCTCGTAAAGTTTGAGGAAAAGCTTGTCGAGGCGGCCATAGAGATTCCAATCCAGGTAGCGGAAATCGTCGCCGACGGAGTAATTGCGAAAGTCGGCAAACTCCACCGATTGCCCGCGGGCTTTGCTGCGGCGTTCGCCCTTGGCGGAGCTTTTGGAGCGGCGCGCAGCCAGCAGTTGAAATTGTTCCAACCGCCGCAGCAATTCAGGAGTCAGCAGCGCCATGTTGAGCGTTAGTGTGGAACCGGCGCAATGGCTTTACTTCGAACCCCTCTCCCGGCCTGCGGCCACCCTCTCCCCGCTGTGCGGGGCGAGGACAGGGAGAGAATTCCCCGAACACATTCACCCATTGAACCCATGAACCCTTCGCGTCGTTCCAGCTCCCTCTCCTCCACATACTTGTGGAGGAGAGGGTTGGGGAGAGGAGGCTCCTTGTTCGATGCGAGGTTCATGCGGAGAGGTTCGTGTAACGCATTCATTCAAACGCGACGCAAGCCATCAGGCTTCCACCGCCGCCGCATCCTTGGGCACGTCCTTGAGAATCTGCGTGATGATATGATCCGTCGTGATGCCTTCGGCTTCCGCTTCGAAATTCAAAATCAACCGATGCCGCAACGCCGGCGCCGCCACGGCCTGAATGTCCTCGAAGCTGACGTTGAATCGGCCACGCGTGAGCGCGCGCACCTTGGCCCCCAGCAACAGCGTCTGCCCTCCGCGCGGACTGCTGCCGAAGCGCAAATACTGATTGGCAATGGGCGCGGCCGTTTCCGTTTTGGGATGCGTGCCCAAAACCAGCCGCACGGCGTAATCCTTCACGTGCGTGGCGACCGGCACCTGGCGCACTAATTTCTGCAACTCGATGATCTGCTCCTTGACCAGCACGCGGTGCAACTCCACTTTACCGCCTTCGGTCGTGCGCGTCAGAACCTCGGTCAATTCTTCCCCGCTCGGATAGCCTACGATCAATTTGAAAAAGAAACGGTCCAACTGCGCCTCGGGCAGCGGATACGTTCCCTCCTGGTCGATGGGATTTTGCGTCGCGAGCACGAAAAACGGCTCGGCCAGCTTGCGGATTTCGCCGCCGGCCGTGACGCTCTTTTCCTGCATCGCCTCCAGCATGGCCGATTGCGTCTTGGGCGTGGCGCGGTTGATTTCATCGGCCAGAACGAGATGGGCGAAAATCGGCCCGTGCTGAAATTCAAACTCGCGCCGTCCGCCCGGCGTTTCCATGACAATGTTGGTGCCCAGGATGTCCGCCGGCATCAGGTCCGGCGTGAACTGGATGCGATTGAAACTCATGTCAAGCACCTCGCTCAAGGTGCGGACCAGGAGCGTCTTGCCCAGGCCCGGCACGCCTTCCAACAGCACGTGGCCGCCGCCAAAAATGGCGATGAGAGTGCCCTCGACGATTTCGTGATGGCCGACAACGACTTTGCCGATTTCGGCGCGCAGGGATTCGTAGGCCCCGCGGAAGGACTCGATCTGTTCTTCGGTGCTCATGTTCAAAAGGTGCGCTGCTTGCTCCCCCACATTGCTAACGCGGTCCCGGGCAAAAAGCAAATCTGAATCGAGCCCAATCGCGTGGTAGGGCGAGACGTCGAGCCGTGGCATAATTCTAGGAAATCGAGTTACTTTCCCGCGAAAATCTGCGCCTAAAGTCCGGCACGAAAGAAGACCTATGCTTCGGGCGCGGCGATGGGGTTCTTAAAGGTTATCACGGCAAAGAACACCCCGATTCCCCATAAGACAAAAGTGCCTCCGAAGCCCTCACGTCCGCTTCCCAATACCATTTCTCTAATTATCGCTGCAACTCCGCCCGCGATCAGGGAGAGCGAACACAGAAACCAAAAACGTGTCGGGTATGATCCCATCGGAAAAAACGGTCCAGTCCACGAGTAAGGTTCCGACCAATCAATGCGCGAGCGGCGCCGCATCAATGTGAGCCATATGCGCAGAGCAATAAAATTGACGAGACCAACCATTGCACCAAGAGGCCAATCCACATTGGACTTATCGCTTGGGTAGGAGGACATGTAATATATATTAGCCGCAATTAAAACGATTCTCAGAATTGTCCAAGGGTTGCCAAAGCGGCGCAGACTCATGAGACAAATTAGCCTAAAACAGGCATCGATGTCACATCTTAACATTGGATTTTGCACGAAATCGAGTTAGGGCTCGACGGAGACGGAACAAATTAAGAGCGGCCCGCTTTGCGGGCTGTCTCGCCCCACCACCTAAGCCAAGCTCTCCAAGCCGGCATTTTACGCCGTCGTTCCACAGCGTAGAATCCAAATTCCCGCGACGAGGAGCAACACTCCGGAGAGGCGGGTGCTTTGGCTCCAACGGCCTGTTAGTTTCTCCAGCACGACAAAAATTGTGAGCACAGAGAGCCACCACAAATTCATCACTCCGCCGACGAAGAGGAGCAACATCAGCGCCCAACAACAACCGAGACAAGACAGGCCATTCCGCAAGCCACTCTGGAACGAGCCATTGCCATCAACCGGGCATCGACAACATTGCAGGCACTTCCTCTTCCACGGCGTAAACTGGTACAGGCCCGCCATGAGCACCAGTCCTCCACCGAACCAGCGGCTGCGCAATTCCATCATTGGCGAGAGCAGCGCCGCCTTGGTCAGCGCCAATTGCAGAGCAGTCGCCATCAAACTGAAGATGGTCCATACCGCGAGGTATCCTGTCGCGAAGGTAAATACGCGGGGCAGAACGCGTTCATTTTCCACGCTCCTGCGCACAACGGAGTCATACATAAATACGGCAGGCGCAGCCGACGGGAGCATCATGCCAATCATCATCACGCCCCACATCGCGAAGAGCAGGGCCTGGTGCGTGAAGTCCCAGTTTCGCGTCATCATCCAAGTTGAGCAACCCGTCATCGGGCCGTACATGTCCAACGCCATCGGCGCGATCCAACCCCAGCACAACGCGCTCACGCCAGCGAGCGCCGCTCCAACAAGCCACCGGTCGCGGAGCAACCGGCCTTTATTTGGGATACTCGTCATGACGTTCCCACCACTCAAAGGGCGCGGTTTGCGGCCACCCGGCGGGCGAGTCCTCCCACTTTTCCTGACGGCCCAACGGTGTCACGTCGAGCAAGGACCAGACGGTGCCAATCGACTCAATGCCACGGTCACCCGTGAAGTAAGTCCGGTAAATCTTGTCGCCGTCGCGCAAGAAAACACTGAGGCCGTAAATTTCGCCGTCAGCCTTGGTGCGTCCGAAATCCTTGTTGAAATCGGTTCCAAAAGACGAAACCCACGGAATAGTCCAACCCATGCGTTTCTTATATTTCTGGATGTTCGCCAACGGCGCAATCGAGACCGCGACGAACGACGTATTGCGCGCATGAAGGTGGGCCAGGTGGCTGATCTGGTCGATCACGAGCGAGCAACCGGGACACCCCGCCGATGGCCAGCCCGAAACGGTCGGGGCGAACATGAAATAGTAAAGGATAAGTTGAGGGCGGCCCTCGAAGAAATCGAGCAGGCTCACCTTGCCTTTGGGGCCATCGAAAACATAATCCTTGTCGATCAAGACCATGGGCAACCGGCGTCGCTCCGCGGCCAAGGCATCGAGAGCGCGCGTCATCTTTTTTTCCTTTACGAGTATCTTTTTTCGGGCGGCTTCCCACTCGGCCTGGGAAACGATACGAGGAATTGCCTTGCTGCGCTTCGTGCTCATAAATTAGATTTGCCTTTCATTCAGGTTCACCATTTGTCTCAACTGGTTTCCGTTCATTAGGATGACGAACCAGCAGTCATTATTAGGACTCCGGCCTGGGATTATTTTCAACATTTCTTCCGCGCGGAATTCAGTCCCTGTTCTTTGAAATGGCAAACATCTGACGATCCGGCCAATGGGTCACGAACTCTTAGCCGGAACAATGCATTTGGGCGAACTGAATTTTGACAGGATCAGCAGGATTTACAGGATGTAAAAAAGAATTGAAACCAGCAACCAAGCTTCAAGGTCGGTGATCGCTCCCCGATTGGCGATCCATCCGCTTAATCCTGTAAATCCTGTCTAAATTTCCTTCTTTCCCGGTCTTTTAACTGCGTGGTTCCGGCTTAGGAATTTGAGATCTTAAAACAGGAGCCCTGTTGTATATTTCGGCTTGTCGCTCCCGTCGTCGAAATGTCGTTGGCTTCGGCCTGGCTGGCACACGCGCCCCCCGCTTGTCGTGGTCGGCGCCCTCGCCGACCACCTCTTCGCATGTTCTCCATTGGCGTTAAAGGAGCGGA
>DASYNM010000515.1:0-11480 GCA_036008545.1 Verrucomicrobiia bacterium | reverse complement strand
CGGGGCCGATTGCAACAAGCTTACGCCGGACATCCACGGGAGTTATATCAACGGCACCTGGACCAGGTTGGCGCCGATGAATGATTCGCGCCTGTTCTTTGCCTCAGACGTTCTGCCCAACGGCAATGTCTATGTGGCGGGCGGCGAGTATGGCGACGCGAATCACGACGAGGCCGAACTGTATGATTCGCTGGCCAATACCTGGACGGTTGTGCCGGGATCGCAGGCGCCCCACTTCAACTATTCGGATTCGCCCTCCGAAATGCTTCCCGACGGTAACGTGCTGGTGAGCGATTCGCAAAGCACCTATTACTTTTACATCGTGGCTTCAAACGTGATGAGCTACGGCGGAACTTGCGGCGATATGAACGAAGTCTGCTGGGTCAAGCTGCCTAACGGCAGTATTTTCGGGATAGACGATTATGGCGGCGCGGCGGAACACTTTAATCCTTCATCTGCCGCATGGGTTCAGGATGCGTCCAGCACGCCGTCTGGCGCTCAAGGCGGCGACGACCAGGAATTTCTCCTGGCCAACGGGCATGTATTGCATGTTGGTTCCACGGCGACCACGGCTTTCTATACGCCGGGCGCCAACGCGGCCAGCGCGGGGACGCTCGTCAATGGGCCCAACCTCCCTTTGGTGGGGACGAACCAACTCGTGGGCGGGGAATCACCAGGGGCGGTGCTGGTGACCGGGAACGTTCTTCTGGATCTCGCGCCGAACGGCGGCGGTGCGGCGGGCGGTTCACCGGATTATTTTTACGAATATAATTACCTGTCCAACACCTTCACGCAGGAGAGCGCTCCGGGAGGCGGCACCGACTATGGCAGCACCCCTTTCGCCAACAGCATGCTGGTTTTGCCGGATGGATCCGTGCTGTTCGTCGGCGGCCAGAACTCCGGCTCGTTGTATATCTACACTCCCGATGGTCCTCCATTGGCGGCGGGAAAGCCCGTCATCACGAGCATCACCGAAAATGCAGACGGCTCCTATCATCTGACCGGCACGGGCCTCAACGGCATTTCCGAAGGGGCCATGTACGGCGACGACGAGCAAATGGCCTGCAATTATCCGCTAGTGCGCATGACTAACAATAGTTCGGGCAATGTGTATTACGCTCGGACTTACAATTGGAGCAGCACCACCGTGCAAAACACCAATACGGTCACAACGGAATTCTCCCTGCCCGCAAATCTGCCCGCGGGAACCTATTCCTTGGTGGTAACGGCCGTCGGCAACCCTTCCGCGCCGCAGACCTTCACCTATGCGCCGACCGCCGCGCCGACCGGATTGGCCGGCACCGCAGGCAACGCCCAGGCCGTTCTTTCCTGGAATGCTGTTTCAGGCGCCACGGCCTACAATGTGAAGCGCCTTACCACCAACGTCACCCCATACTACGCGACGGTGGCGACGGTGCCGGGCACGAGTTGCACTAACACTGGATTGGTGAATCAGTACGACTATTCCTTTGTGGTCAGCGCCGTGAGCGCCGGCGGCCAAAGCGCTAATTCCTCGGCGCTGATGCTGACGCCATCCGGTCCCCCGCCGGTGCCGACGGGCGTCACGGCCGCGTCCGACACGTTCGCGCGAATTTATCTGGCGTGGAACGCAAGTTATGGCGCGACGAGTTACGACGTGCGGCGTTCGACGGTTCACGGCGGGCCCTACACGAGCTTGGCCGTTTCAGCCAACCCGTTCTACATCGATTCGGGACTGGTCAATGGCGCGACGTATTACTACGTCATCAGTGCTCTGAGTGCGGAAGGAACCAGCAGTAATTCCGTCGAAGTGAGCGCGACGGTCCAAACCATTGTGGATTTCGGCTTTGAAGTTCCAAACATTGGCTCCGGAAATTATCAGTACACACCCACGGGAGCATTTTGGAATTTTAGCGGCACGAATACCGGGTACGGATCGGGTATTATCGCCAACGGGAGCGCATTTTCTAATCCCAATGCGCCGCAAGGCGTTCAAGCCGCTTTTATCCAAAGCAATGGCGTTATTTCACAGGTTCTTTCCGGCTTTGCTGCTGGAACAAGCTATACGGTGACCTTCGCTGCCGCCCAACGGCCCGGAGCCAGCCAGCACGGCGGACAGTCCTGGAACGTGATGATTGATGGCAATGTAATCGGAAGTTATAACCCCGGACCCGGCGCAACCAGCTATGCGAACTACTCGCCGACCTTCATAGCATCGGCGGTGACGCATACGTTGTCGTTTGTAGGGACCGATCTGGCTACTGGAGACAATACTGCTTTCCTCGATGACGTCCGGATCAGCCCGGCTCTTCAGCCAGTAGCTCCCATGGTGACGCTGACTGCACCATCCAACAATGCCAGTCTAATCGGGCTTCCGGTAATCGGCTTGTCGGCGAACTTGGTGACGAACGGCAACATCATCAACGGCATGGAGTTCTACTATGATACGACCAATCTCATTGGCCAGGTGGGCAATCCGCCTTTCAGCTACGGCTGGACGAATCCGAATACTGGAAGCCACAGCTTGTTCGCCCGGGTCACTTACAACGGCGGTAGTGTTGCCGATTCCTCGCCGGCCTTCATCAACGTCATCAACACCAACGTCAATTTTGGATTTGAAACCCCGAGCATCGGCTCCGGCAACTTCGTGTACGATCCGTCAGGCGCATCTTGGACATTCGGTGGCGCCAGTGGAAACGGTTCGGGCCTGGTGGCCAATGGCAGTGGTTTCTCAAATCCCAACGCGCCGCAAGGCGTGCAGGCGGCTTTTCTGCAAGGTTACGGAAGCATCTGGCAAATCCTATACGGTTTTACGCAGGGAACTACCTACACGCTGACTTTCTCCGCCGCGCAACGACCCGGGGGAAACCAGCACGGCGGACAGTCATGGAATGTGACCATCGATAACAATGTTGTAGCAAGCTACAACCCTGGAGCCGGTGCGACCACCTATGTGAACTACACCGCCACCTTCGTGGCTTCAGCGGCAACGCAGACCCTGGCTTTTCTTGGAACGGATTTGGCCACCGGTGACAACACCGTCTTCATCGACGACGTGAGAATCAGCCCGCCTATTTCACAGTTGCCGCCAACCATTGCGCTCACCAGCCCCGCGCCCAACGCGGTGTTGAGCGCCGCGAGCCCAGTCAATCTTACGGCCACGGTCGCGACCAACGGGAACACGATTGTCGCTGTTCAATTCTTCAGCGACACCAATAATCTTATCGCGCAGGTGACGGCGCCTTATGCCTACGCCTGGAGCAACGCCAGCGCGGGAAATTCTACCGTGTTCGCGCGGTTGGTGTTCGACGGCAGCAACACGGTTGATTCCAGTTCGATCAACATTACCGTCACCAACCCGCCACCCATTGTGGTAGGCATCGGGCTGGGCGCTGATGGGCAGACTTTGACCATCTCAGGCAGCGGATTGTCCAGCCGTCCCTACTTTCTTGACACGGCCTCGAACCTGACACCGCCCGTGGTGTGGACGCCGGTCCAGACAAACTTGTCCGACCCGGCCGGCAACATCTACTTCACGAACATACTGGCCACCAACACGCAACAGTTTTTCCTCATCTCCGCGCCATAAACGCGCCCAGACTGATTCCGTCTTCCAACGGGTGGAGAAAAGCTGGGCGGTTGCCTAGTCGGCTTTCCTCAAATAAACTCGTTGATCAGATTCTCCAGAAATTCCTGGCGTCCGCTCTCGTTGGGGGACGGTTCGCCTTTCTTGAGCATGTATTTCGCCAAGGCCTCGAAACTGCTTTTGCCGGATTCGATTTCCTTGCCGAGGCCGCTGTCCCATGAACGGTAACGATGACGGATAAATTCGGCCAATCGCCCGTCCTTGCGGATCGCGGCGGCGATCTTGAGTCCGCGCGCGAAGGCGTCCATCCCGCCAATGTGCGCGTAAAAAAGATCGATCGGCTCAAAACTCTCTCGCCGCACCTTGGCGTCGAAATTCACGCCGCCCGTGGTGAGACCGCCCGCATTGAGAATGGAGAGCATGCACTGCGTTGTCAAATATATATCGGCCGGAAACTGGTCAGTGTCCCAGCCCAGAAGCAAGTCGCCCGTATTGGCGTCGATGGAGCCCAGCGCGCCGGCGGCAGCGGCCACCTCCAATTCGTGCTGCATGGAATGGCCGGCGAGTGTGGCGTGGTTGGTTTCCAGATTCAATTTCAGATGGTCGAGCAGATCGTATTCGCGCAGGAAATTCAGGCAGGCAGCGGCGTCGGAATCGTATTGATGTTTGGTCGGCTCCTTGGGCTTTGGCTCAATGTAGAACTGCCCCTTGAAACCGATTTTCTTTTTGTGCTCGACTGCCATGTGGAGGAAGGCCGCCAGGTGGTCCAACTCGCGTTTGAGATTGGTGTTGAGCAAGGAAGAATAACCTTCGCGACCGCCCCAGAAGACATAGCCGGCCCCGCCCAATTGATGTGTCACCTCCACCGCCTTCTTGACCTGCGCCGCGGCGTAGGCGAAGACATCGGCATTGCAACTGGTGGCCGCGCCGTGGGCAAAACGAGGATGCGCGAACAAACAGGCCGTGCCCCAAAGCAGCCCGACGTCAGTGCGTTGCTGTTCTTCCTTGAGCACTTTGACAACGGCGTCGAGGTTCTTGTTCGTTTGCGCCAGCGTGGTGCCTTCGGGGGCGACGTCGCGGTCATGGAAGGCGTAAAATGGGGCGCCTAGTTTTTCGAAGAACTCGAAGGCCACATGCACGCGGCGGCGCGCGTTGTCGAGCGAATCGCTCTGGTCATCCCAAGGGCGTAGCATGGTGGGCGCGCCGAACATATCGGACCCGCGCCCGCGAAAAGTGTGCCAATAGACGACCGAGAAGCGCAGATGCTCGCGCATGGTCCGGCCTTCGATGATTTCCTGGGCGTTATAATATTTGAAGGCGAGCGGATTCCTGGACTTGGGGCCTTCGTATTGGATACGCGAGATATTGGGAAATGCAGATGCCATATAATGTGTCGGGCCAATTGCTAAGGTAAAGGCGCGCCCGGCGCAACCAGAAAAACGCTGCCGAAAATTCGGGATATGGCGCGTCGATTATGGCAAGATGCGCTCATGCCGGAAACACTTTCAGTGCGGCTGGACAAATGGCTTTGGGCGGTGCGCGTTTTCAAGACGCGCGCGCTGGCTTGCGCGGCCTGCCGCCAGGGCCACGTGACCATCTCCGGCCAGCGCGCCAAGCCGTCCCGCGAGGTTCGCGCCGACGAGGTTGTGGTCGTCCGCAAAGACAACCTGACGCGCCAATTCAAAGTGTTGCAATTGCTTGATCACCGGGTCGGCGCCCCCAAAGCCCGGGCTTATGCTGAAGACCAAACGGCCCCATCCGAGCTGACGAAGCCGCGCCAGCCCGACTTCCGTCCGTTCCTCTTCCGTCCCAAAGGATCCGGCCGGCCTACCAAAAAGGACCGCCGGGAAATCGATCGGTTTTCAAGTTAGCGCCCCCATGCCACCTGGACTGCCAATCTGCCTGGAGGGCGGGCCGGGACCTGGATCAAATTCACTGGCAGCCACGCTTCTCTGTTGGCATCGAGGTAATCCAGCGAAGCCTGTAAAGCCGGGACGCTCGCATCAAGCTCGTGGGCGCGCCAGACAGCGTGGCGCAAGTTCTCCTGGCGGGCCATGAGCTCTCTTCGGATAAGTCGTCATCGGAGAGCAGCCCGGGCAAGTTGGGCGTTCGTTGCAAGGCGGTCGTAATGTCATCGAGCATGGGGGTGCGGAGATGGGTGCAACCTCTCCAGGCGCGGGTAATCTCGTGCAATTTGAACCGAAAGCTCCATTGTTGCGAAGCGGCCATCAGCAAGGCCACACCCTGCGCGTAAGTAATCATCATCGCCGCTTGCAGCGCCCGGTGCAATTCATCCAGCACGCTTCGGGGATCGTCGCCGAAACGTCCCACGGGCTGGCGAAAAGGCGCGGCCAGCAGCGTCTGCCTTCGTTCGGTCCCCGGTGCGGGTGGAGTTGCCACAGCCGCTTCGATGGTAGGAATGATCACATCCAATTCACACGCGCTCTGCACAACCCATTTTCCATGGGGATCGTTTCGGGCAAACTTCAGACGCTCCTCCAACAACAGCCTTGGTATTTGTTTTCCCGCTGGCTCAAAGACCCTCCCGGAAATCTCCGTCAAATAGCCGTTGAGCACGCCGAGGTGCCGCTCCCCCGCCGCGTCGTGTAATTCTTTATTGGAAAAAAGCAAGGCGCGGTGCAGCAAGTCGAACGTCTCGGAAAGCAATTGCAGCAGGGCATATTCGACGCCAGCATGGCAAGACTTGACGAAATGTGCGGCAGCCGGTGTTTCAAAGTAACTCACGCTCGGCTCTCCGCGAACCGTAGCGGCCATCGCCTCCAGCAATGGGCGTGTCCGCTCGCGGGCGTAACGCCCCCCTCCGGCCATGACAATGGCCCCATGGCGAGCACCTATTGAGCCGCCAGCGAGACCGATGCCCAAGAATTCAATACCGCCTTCCGCCAAATGGCCATGGTGTTTGGCCGTATCCTGAAAACAAGAATCGCCGGCATCCATCAACAGGTCCCCAACCTCTAATTCGGGTAGCATCTGGTCCAGGACCAGGCTCATGGGAGATTTCGCGTTGCTGAAAACAAGAATGTTCCTTGGGCGGCGCAACTTTGCCATCAGTCCAGAGATATCGCCAACCAACTGGACCCTTGGTCCCGCGGTCTGTTCCCGCAAGGCACGCTTCTTGTGCGGTTCCCAATCGTAGGCCGCCACATTGAAGTCTTGCTCGGCGAGAAGTAGAGCCGCATCACGGCCTATGAAATCCAGGCCGATAATCCCGACGTCGCTTTGGGTAGCATCCGACTCCGCCATAAAACCGCCAACACCGATTCCGCCAACAGCCTTCGCAACAACGCATTGGAATGCATACCTTAGAGACTCCGGTTTTGACGGCCAACACTCCGACCAATTGAAATTTCGGTCAAGGCGTTTGTGTGAAAACTTATTCACAGGCTGACGCGCTCCGCAAATGGCGAATCGCAAAAATGAATTGGGTTCACGGCTTCATCGCGTTCCGGATGGCGACTTGACCTGAAATGTATTCTGTGTAATACTTTATATTTGCGTTAATAAAAATCCTCATGTCTGATGCGAACGAGAAAGTCGGGAGCGAGCGCGGTTGGCAGCGGCCCAACACCGCGGCGAGCCTGCCGGAGGTGCATCGATCCATCAGCGTCGGTAGCCAGATCGGATTCTGGCGCAAGCTGCTCGTGTTTTCCGGTCCGGGCTATCTGGTAGCCGTCGGTTACATGGATCCGGGCAATTGGGCCACGGACTTGGCGGGCGGTTCACAATTCGGCTACACGCTCCTGAGCATCATCATGTTGTCCAATCTCATGGCGATTCTGTTGCAGACTTTGAGCCTCAAGTTAGGCGTGGCTACGGGGCGCGACCTGGCGCAGGCCTGCCGCGACCATTATTCCAAGAACACGGCCATCGTGCTTTGGGTGCTGGCGGAGATTGCCATTTGCGCCTGCGATTTGGCGGAAGTCATTGGCTCGGCCATTGCCTTGAATCTGCTTTTCAAGATTCCCGTTTTGTGGGGCGTTTGCATCACCGCTTTGGACGTGCTGGTCGTTCTTTACTTGCAAAACAAGGGTTTTCGCCGGATCGAGGCGCTAGTCATCGTGCTCATCACGACCATCGCAGTCTGCTTTGCCTTGGAGATGCTCTATTCGCATCCCGCCTTGGTGCCCGTTTTGACAGGTTTCCTGCCGCGGATGGAAATTGTGCGGAACAAAGACATGCTCTACATCGCCATTGGCATTCTCGGCGCCACCGTGATGCCGCATAATCTCTACATGCACTCCAGCATTGTGCAGACGCGCAAGTTTGAACCGACTACAGAGGGGAAACGCGAGGCGATCAAATTCGCCACCATTGACTCGACGGTGGCGCTGACGGCGGCGTTGTTCATCAACGCCGCTATTCTGATCGTGGCGGCGGCGACGTTCCATGCGCAGGGCAAGAATGACGTCGCTGAGATTCAGGACGCCTACAAATTATTGACACCGATGCTGGGCGTGGCCGGCGCCAGCACCTTGTTCGCGGTGGCGCTGCTGGCCTCCGGCCAAAACTCGACGCTGACAGGCACACTGGCCGGACAAATCGTTATGGAAGGCTTCCTGAACATCCGCCTGCGGCCGTGGGTGCGTCGGCTTATCACGCGAGGGGTGGCGATTGTGCCGGCGATCATCGTGACGGCTTGTTCCGGGGAGAGCGGGACGGCGAAGTTGCTGATTCTGAGCCAGGTGATCCTGAGTCTGCAGCTTTCCTTTGCCGTGGTGCCTCTGATCCTGTTTACCAGCGACCGCAGGAAAATGGGGCCGTTCGTCAACGCGCCCTGGCTAATCGTGCTTTCGTGGCTGGTCGCGCTCATCATCGCGGTGTTGAACGGCAAATTGCTGTGGGACCAATTTGCCGAATGGATGAAATAGCCGGACAAGGTCGTGTCGCGCGCGCGGTTAGATACTTAATTTTTGAACGATGTCGATTTGTCTTTAACATTTGGGCGGCGCGCAGCGCCGCCCTACCTTCCTTGGGTAGGGCGTTGCTGCCGCAACGCCCAAAATTTCAAATATCTTTGCCTTAGGTTTCTGGGCTCAGTGCGCCTGCGGTTGCGCGGAAAGGATGAGCCCGGCGCGCGTTCGCACGGACTGAGGCTCGGCGGCGTCGATCAGAACAGCGGCGTCGGCGACGGTCATCCGCAAACGCGCGGCTGCGGCAAAGTTGGTGCGAAGGAAATTAGAGCCGGACGCATCTATCGCGCTTTCAGTTTGGCAGAGCACGAAAGTCAATTCGGTCATGCCGTTCACGGCGCACGGGAGAAACTCCGCCGTCAAACCCACCGTCACAACCGCGCCGCCGTTGGTCATGACGGAGCCCTCGGATATCGTGGCCATGTTTCTGTCACCGGTAGTAACTTGTGGGGCCGACATCGACGATTCGCCGGGGATGGATTCCACACGACGCAGCAAAAACCCCCAGTCGGCGTTGGACACTAGCCACGCGCAAACGCCCCCAGGTCCTGTTAACGGGGGCGTCGGCAGAGCAAGGGACGACTGGAGCGTGTTCATTTTGCCGCTGATTTCGAAAACCTGGGCGCGAATTACAGTAACTTTGTGCCTGCCGAAAACGGAGTCATGGATGCGCCAGAGCCAACCCCAGGTTGGAGGAATCCATTTCTCATGCCAAGGCGTCGGGGGCAAAACAATCTTGTACGAAAGCGGTAGGAGTGTGAGCGGTGGAGTCAGCACAGACGCGGAAGGATAGAAGGCCGCCACCAAAACACCCAGCAACATAAGGGACAGCAATACGGTTCGCGCTCTTAACCGCCGCCCCCGATTTGCCGGTGTGGCTGTTCCTGTTGACTCGTCGTCGAATGGCATCCAAGGTAATGCAACACGGACAGTCAACGAAAGTTGCGCGCGCACATCGCAGTGATTCGGCCAAGCCCTTTGAATTCAGTTGGCATTCCCCGCCTCGCTCCCGTTACTCTTTTTCGCAATGGCGACAGCTCCGGCAGATTTTTTAAGCGCCGCGGATTGGGCCGTGATCCTCTTATACCTGGGAGGCATCATCGTGCTGGGGAGTTGGTTCGGCAGGGACCAGCACAACACGCGGGACTATTTTCTGGGCAGCAAGGATATTCCCTGGTGGGGCATCGGCCTCTCCATCGTCGCGGCGGAAACCAGCGCGCTGACCATCATCGGCGTGCCGGCCATGTCCTACAGCGAAAATGGAAATTTGGCTTTCATTCAATTGATCATTGGCTACGTCATCGCCCGGATCATCCTGGCAGCGGTGATGGTGCCCCATTATTTGAAGGGGGAAATCTATTCGCCTTACCAACTCTTCTCCACTGCCTTTGGCGAAGGCGCGCGCCGGACGGCAGGCGGATTCTTTCTGCTGAGCGAAACGCTCTCGGCGGGCGTGCGCGTCTATGTCGCGTGCATTCCCGTCACGTTGATGCTGGGTAAAAACCTGCTGGGCTCGTTCACGGGCGGAGATCCGATCCTCGGCGCCATTCTGTTGTTCGTCGTGCTCTCACTACTCTATACCTACGTGGGCGGCGTCAAGGCGGTGATCTGGACTGACGCGGTGCAATTTGGGCTTTTCCTTTTTGGAGGCTTGTTCGCTCTGTGTTATATCCCGCGCTTTTTTGCAGGCGGCGCGGGCGAAGTGTTAGGCCTGGCCGCGACGGGTGGGAAACTGCATTGGCTCAACGCCTCGGTCTCGTGGGCCTCGCTGTGGCAACAGCCGATGAATATCTGGATGGGTGTCATCGGCGGCACGTTCATGGTGATGTCCTCCCACGGCGCGGAGCAACTGATCGTGCAGCGGGTGCTGGCCTGCAAAACGGTGCGCGACGGCCGGCGGGCGCTGATCTTGAGCGCGGTCGTCATTTTGCCGCTCTTTTTGATTTTTCTGCTCGTCGGGGCGATGCTGTGGGCTTACTACCAGAAATTTTCCCTGGCCATTCCCGTGCCGGAAGTCCGTCCCGGCAGCGGGATCAAGGCCGACGATTATATCTTTCCTATTTTCATATTGACTGCGGTGCCGCACATTTTGAAAGGGCTGCTGATTGTGGCGATCCTGGCCGCGGCCATGTCCTCGGTCAGCTCGGCCCTGACTTCGCTGGCTTCGGTATCAACAATGGATTTTGCCAAGAAACTGTTGCCGGAAAAGTCGGACGGTTTTTTCCTGCGGTTGAGCAAAGTCTCCACGGTGCTGTGGGGCGCGGTGCTAATTGTGGTGGCCTCGGTCAGCCGGGCGCGGCCGAAGGTGGTCGAGACGGCTTTCTCACTACGCGGCTTGACCAGCGGCGCGCTGTTGGGCGGATTGTTGCTGGCGCTGTGGTGGAAACGGGGCTCGTCCACGCCCGTCATTATAGGCATGTTTTGCTCGCTGGGCGTGATGGTCTGGATCACGCGCCCGCATGCGAGTTTCGCCATCTATTTTCCTTGGTACACGATGATCGGTTGCGCGGTCACGGTACTGGTGGCGTTCGTGGCGCGAAAATTACAATTGGGGAACGAGCAAAGATAAATTAGATAGCAATGCCAGCTACAATGAATTCTTTGCAAAAACCGGAGACTAGTCTAGGTTTGATGGTGTGAAACCGGAAACCGTTGAAATTCCGACGCCTGTGCTTTCCTCAGTGGAGACGCTGGACGAGTTGCAGGACTGGCTTACGGCGCAGAACCCCAAAATCATCGCCGAACTGCGCGCCGCCCGCCGGGAAGATCGGGCTGGCAAGTTCAAGACCTTGAGAGTCGAGGCCAGCCGCAAGATCGATGAAGGCTGGGAGGAAGCAAAAGCCGGCCAACTCCGCACTCCTGAAAAAGTTCGCCAATCTCTGGCGGTCCGAAAGGAAGTTTGGAAGCAGGCGCATAATTCATGACGGCTTACAGCGTCCAAAGTGCAAAACTGAATCTTTTTCGCTTCTGAGCATGAACTTTCC
>DASYNM010000514.1:0-2430 GCA_036008545.1 Verrucomicrobiia bacterium | reverse complement strand
TCGCCGAGGAGGAAAATATTTCCGCGGCTCAGGATGATTGTGGCGATCTGCAAGCCGACAACGAGGTTGATGATGCGATAGGAGGTGCCAAAGCGCCGATGCGGTTGCCGGAACCATTGCGGGAGAATCCCGTCTTCCGAGACGCGGTTGAGCACGCCATTCGACCCGACAATGGCGGTGTTCACGGCTCCGGCAAGCATCAGCACGCCGACCAGCACGACGAATGCCTGGAAGACCAGGCGCAGGGTGTAGGGCCCCGCGAAATTCATCGCTAACCCGCTGATCAGGTTTCCGAAATATTGAGAACGGGTTGAATCCGGAATGATCATCACCGCAAAGAACGAGACGCCGGCCGTGAAGACGAGGCTGTAAGCGAAAATGATGAATCCGACTTTTTTAAGGTTGGGAATTTTGGGATGTTCGAGTTCCCGGTAGACCTGCGCCAAAGTCTCCTCGCCACTCATGGCCAGCACCGAATGGCCCAATCCGATGAAAATACCGATCAGCCCGACGGTCTAGGCCCAGTTTGTGTGTCGCAGCCAGCCAAGCGCCTGATCGGAGAAGTGCATGTTGTGGGGTTCGGGCCACGGCGGCAAATGAGCGCCTCGCGTCCAGAGCGTGTAGCCGCACCAGGCGAGCATCAGCACGACCATCACCGTGGTCACATACATGATGCGCAGAGCTTTTCCACTCGATTCGGGAATGCCTTTGACGTTCTCCCACCAAAAGTAAACTGTCACAGCGATGGCAAAAAGGGCGGCCGTCAGATTTCCCGGCAAAACAACATTCAGGTGGGCGTAGCGGAAGAAATCGTTCAAGAAGCCCGTAAGGTACTGACCGGCAGACACACCGCTGATGGGCCCAGTCAAAATGTAGTCAAACATCAGGGCAGAGACGGAGACTTTGGCGAGCCTGCTGCCCATGGCTTCCTTGACGACTCGGTAAACGCCGCCGCGCACGAACATGCTGCAACTCTCCATGTACAGCGCGCGGACCGCGTAGGCGAAGAGCATGATGGCCAGGATGAACCAGGGCGCGGTCTTGCCGAAGGCTTCTTCGGCGATGGCGCCGGCATAGAAGGCCGACGACCCCATGTCATTGAGCACGATTGCGGCGGCCCGCCAGAAGGAGATAAAGCTGAGCATGGCGGTGGTGGCCACCAGAACCCTGGCAACAGGGCGAGTGGCACCGGGCGCCTTTGTGAGAAGGGGATTTGTGCTCATCTGAATGCGGGCAGGACAGCGTTAGCAAATCTTGTGATATGGCGAGTCGATTTGAACTTAGACATGGTTTGACACCAAGACTGGGCTGGGCGCCGTTCCCGGCTCCCACCAAACGACAGAAGTAAGTTCCCTTACATTTTCAAATTGCCCACACTGGAGCTCGAGCAACACGCAGAAGTCCCGGCGCTTGCCGAAGCTATCGAACCGTTTGTGCAGTTCCTTCCAATTCTGGGTCAGATAGTTGACAGCTGCGAGACTTCCCCATTCACTGAGACCGGCACAAATAACATGCGGACGATTGGAATCCTGGCGATTGGTCAACCGCAAAACAATGGCCTTATCGTAGATCACGCCGCAGCGGTCCTCCATGGAATGAAGTTGCCCAGCCAGCCTGAACGCGCGACGCCCATCCGGCGTGAACAAGAACTGGCACAAGCTGCTTCCCGACCACGCCTCAATGTCAAAGCTTTTGAAGTTCATGTCGGGAGTGCCGTAACAGATCAATATGGTGTCCTGCTTGAGGCTTGGCTCAGTGTCCGTTGCAATTCGAAGCACTTTGCCGGAATGCCTTAGGAACAGTGCGGTGAGCAACGCGGCTGCCTGCGGGCAGAAACTGCCACGAATGAGCTCAGTGCCCAAGAATGCTTCGGGCTTTTCCGTCGGCTCGGCATTTCTGAAGTTATTGCGGAGCCTCACATTTTCGTAGCTGTCCATTACAAAATAGGCGTCGGTCGAAAGGATCGCGTCTCCCCAAAAGTGCCGAAAGCTGAAGCGGTCCCATGTTTCCGGGATGATGTTCGCCGCCTGCCTGGCAAAATCCGACAGCACCCAAAAGGGAGGCATTACCAAGGCTTTGATGGACCTCGCCAGAGTTGCGCTCAGCATCAGCATTTTTGACGAAAGCTCCCTCAAGTACGCACGGCAGGTTTCGCGGATCGTTATGCACGTGCCACGATTTGCCGCACAAACGAACGCAGACAAAACCGCCTAAGTCAGCAAGTCAGGGCTGACGTAGCGGGCTCATCGTCGAGCCTGTAGTAATGAGTTTGGACACGGCATCGTGTCCGAGATAACACAGCAGACAGAAACCCGAACAAGGCCCTCGTTTCGGCGTCGAAAGAGGGAAACAGAGCGACCGAACAACCGGCCGGTCTAGCGGGGAGTTTGCAGATTTTCGCGGGCAGAGTCAACGTGAAACTTGGCGAAA
>DASYNM010000513.1:0-13482 GCA_036008545.1 Verrucomicrobiia bacterium | reverse complement strand
TATGACCACTTCGCGCTACCAGAAATGCGCCCAAACAAAGTTCAAGCCCGAAGACGGTGGCCAGAAGCACAGCCAACATGATGTCTCGGATTCTCACGACGTACCGCGCAGAGGCATTTATTTTCATGGCTCCACCGTAGTCCTCCACCGGCCAGAGGTGTTAATCGAAAAAATTTACTGATTGATTGATGGAACCGATAGTGCAGATGCAGGCGCCGATAAGCGGGATGGCCACGGGCACGGTGGCGGTCCAAGGAGGTTGACTGCGCCGAAGAGGGCGAGCGCGTGCGCCGGGGTTTCACCCGACTCAATTCAGGTTTCGCGCAGCTTGGGGAAATTCGGGCGCTTGCGCATTAGGGCACGGGGATACAGTGTTTTGGGTGATGACCACATTGAGTCGCATGATGCTCATAGCGGACGTGGAAGAGTCAAAGCGTTTGGAACAGAAGTTGCGTCCGAACGGCGGCTTTCTCACCTATGATATTGTGCTTGATGAGGGTACTTGGTTACCGAACACGGTGGTCATTGATGATAAAGCGTTCGGCTTGCTCATCGGAGGGCACACTGGGTTTCAGTTTTTCAGGGACATTCCACAGCTTGCGGGCCGCACGGTCTTTCACTGGCTCAAGCTCCGTAGACGGCACGGCTTATTGCTTATTGGCTGGTGGTTCCGCAAACGCTGGGCACGGGCTGTCGGAGCGAGGTTGGAGTATCCGACATGGAGAGTACGGATATGATGTGGTCCATTCGGCTCGTCGGGATAATTGCCCTCCCGGCTCCAGCGCCATCTTAGCTGGGTCCACATCCGGCGATTCGCGTGCTTGGTCCACCTCGTTTTTAGTTTTGACCGTAAGATAAACTTTGGACAACATGGTTGCAGGCTTGAGTCCGGCTCCGGTGGCCGTGGCTCAGCTTTGGATGGTTAGACTGCTGGACACGTATGAAACGATTTCCCGTCGCTGATAGTTTCCAAGCGGACTGCGTTGTTTCAGAGGCAGCGCGTGCTGGTCAGATTTACCACGTTGTTCGCAACGCATCCGGCGGAGCAGTGCTTACACCGATTGCCCGTTATTTTGTCTGGCACCCGGAGTTCGTCGAGGGTTTTCACAAACATTGGCGTGTTGATTGTTTCGTTCACCAACATAAGCTTGCGCCAGACCCGATGAGTTTAGGGGAGGCGTTGGTTGCGGCGCTGGTTCGTGAGCAGCTTTGCGCCGAGCCAATTTGGATGTCAGCACACAAGAGCGACGAGTTGAAGGGCAAGGCATACGGAGAAGTGTTTTCCGATGATTGACTGGCCTAACACTGCGCTGGTGCCAACGGCCACTGCCTCATTGATTTTGACCGAACCATGAAATTCGATTATCATTGTTGCAGGCGTGAGCCAGCCGCCCGTGCCGTGGCTCGGCTTCGGAGCGTTAGGCCACGTGAACATTATGCGAAATCAGTTCATCATTCTCGCTTTCGTGGCAGCCGTGCTTGCGGGCTGCGCTTCGAGTTCGACGACTTCCGCAGTTACACCGCCCACCGCAATCGTCGGCACATGGCAATGGGTTCGCGTTGACCGGCATAAGGTCACAGAGCCATTTTTTGTCAGATATTATACAAACGGCACAGCCGCGACTTGGCCAGCACCCGCAGGTTGGTCCACCACCACCAATGGCGTTTCGCAGGGACGTTATCATCTTGATGGAGATTTTTTGATTATTGAGACAGGCGAGGGCACGAATGACCCGAAATCAAGAATTGAGATGAAGGGAGATGAGTTGATTTTAGTCACCACCGGTGACGAGTCCGACGTGGGACACCGACTCATTTATCGCCGTGTTGTTCCTGACCTTCAACCCGGAAAATCTCTACCGGGTCAGGTCAGTCACGGAGCGCCTGAATTTTGAAGTGGATATTTGACCTAATACCGCGCTGGAGCCATCGGCGACTGCACCGTGAGTTTACAGCCACGGCCAGCGCCGTGCCACGGAGATGGACTGCGCCGATGAGGGGTTTCATGTTGAGCGCGTTGATGACCTCATGCGGCTTCTACCACCCGCCGCTGTCATGGTTGGGCCGGGGTTTTGGACTGCATTTCATTCCACATCTTTTCTCGCGCTTTGAGCAACTCCAGAATTTCAACGGTGTAGCTGTGTCGCCAAGAGTTGGTTTCACCACGCGAAATGTCGTCGCGGTTGATTTCATCGAGTGACGGGACTGCATATTCAACCGCCCCACGATTCAAAGCCATGAACGCTTGCCGCGCCGCCCAATTCTGCCTTTCGGCGGGCACATATCGGACCTTTGTGAAGTGTTGCTTTTGAGCCAGACGAGTCAACCTTTGCTTCCAATCGGAATCGCTGACCCGGAGCGTCCTGAGCAGAATTGGCACGGCGTTGCTGTCAGCGTCACGCACTGCGTCCACAGCTTCATTGAAGTTCGGCTTGCCCGGAAAGTTATCCATATCGAAGGCTTCGAGCCAAAAGCCCAACGGCTTTCCTTGATAAACAGGCTCGCCCACGGGGAGGGTTTGCCAGAAAACCACGCCAAAAACGGCCACTAAAAATAGAATAAGCGCGATGCGGAGCCGGGGCTTCATGGAAACAACCGCTTTCGGATTTGCGCCAATAATTGAGCATTGCTCATAATGCGTCGGCACCAAAGTAAAACGAGCAACACTGGAAAGAAAGCCAACGAATCGCGGCCACCTAACATGTCGGTCCACGTCAGGCGGTCCCGATGCCCCCGGCTTCCACGCTGACCGCCCCGGCGCTACGCCAGCGCCGCCATAATGACTGTGATCGCATATCTCGATGCGGTATACCGCTTCACGACCACCTTTACCAGCACGCCCGTCGCCGCGAACGACGCCGCTTCCCCTTGAATGCTCACGCAATGACCGACGAGCACGTGCTGCCGATTTGTCGAATGTCAATGCGTCAATCTCGGCGCGTCGATACGATCACCACCCTGCATTAGGATGGCCTTAACAACTTCGTTTTTCGCATTTCTCACAAAAGTAGCCTCGGCATTTCCGCCCGCGACGAAGAAATTGCGATCTGATTTGGGAAACATTTCAAATTGCGGGCGTCCCGTGATCTGTGCAAATAAGTGATTCGTTTCCGTCGTTACCGTCATGACGGTTCCTCCGCCCAGATCGTATTTGCCCACGGTAACCGCAAGGTCAGCAGGTGCGATGTTGAAGATTCTCGACGTTGCGTCGTTAGGAAGTTCCGGTCCCATCACCCGTCGCGCAATTTCGTGGGCCATAACCCATTGCTGGTTATTCGGCAAAGGTGGCGCACAATTCAACAAAACCACTACCGTCAGGCGATAATCAGGCAGCCGAAGCAAATAAGAACCAAAACCCCATAGCTCTCCGCCGTGACCGACTTCTCTCGCGCCATTCAACCGGTCCATCGTCCATCCAAGGCCGTAACCGATGACCTCTGGATGAGTGGGATCATCATTCTTTAGCGCACCGACCGTAAAGGCTTCCTTCAAACTCCCATCTGATAAGACGCGATGGTTAAAGAGTGCCTCGTTCCAAAGATATAGATCGTGCGCTGTCGAATAAAGCTCGCCCGCCGTCGCCACCTTTGACATATCCCAGTTGACCGCTCGTTGCACCGCCCCATTCGTGTATGAATAGCCAAAAGCCTCGCCCACCGGCGACGTTCCAGCGTGATAGACGCCCGTGTGTTTCATTCCTAGTGGATCAAAAAATGTTGTCTTAAGAAACGATTCGTAGGACTGGCCCGAAACCTTCTCTATAATGTAACCGAGAAGAACATAGCCGGAATTACAATATGAATACTTTTCGCCCGGATTAAAATCATAGGGATTGTTTTTGAAGGACGCGACAAGGTCCGCCAACGAAATCGGCTCCGTCACATGTTCATAAAATCCCGGCTTTGCGGTGTAATTATGAATTCCCGAACTGTGTGTCAGGAGATGGCGAAGGGTCACTTCATCCCCTCGCGGCCAATCAGGAATAAAATGCGAAAGTTGATCGTCAATGCTAAGTTTGCCCTCTTCTGCCAGTTTCAGAATCCCGGCGGACGTGAATTGCTTGGTAATTGAACCGATGCGGAACCGCGTGTCAGTTGTCATCGGAACCCGTGACTCCACTTGCGCGAAGCCATACCCTTTATCGAAAACAATGGCTCCATCCCTTGCCACGAGCACCGCCGCGCCCGGCCAATTGCTTTGCTCAATTTGCGTGAAAAGTGGATCAATCTTGGCCGCGAAATCCGCTCGTTTATCTGTCGCCCGCGACGCCATGCCTACGAACATCGTCACAAGGCAAAAAACTCCGACCGGCCAAAACTGCTTCGATCTTGAGACTACCACATGCCGAGGCTACAGATGTATCCACCGGTGTCAATGCGGACGCGGACAGTCAACGGAAGCCGAAGCCAGTTCTCCCCCGCCGCACCCCAAGTGGAAAAGTCCCTTCGTCGCCCGCCACGCCGGGTTTCGACGACAACGTGAGGACCACGACAACAGCATCGTTTCCGATGGTGGGCCAGCGTCGCCGGGACAGCCTGTTGCCTACCTTAAATGCCGGTCCAAGCAACTTTGTCCCGCTCAAGGTGTTGGCGTATTTTGTGACGGCACCGCTGGGAATCCAGTTGCTCGGCATCACGCTCGCCGCAGTGGCTGCTGCGTGGTTTTGGGCCATCACTCCGATGACGACCACGCTTGCGTATATTTGTCCCAGAGATTGGACGGACGCCGACCTTGTGAGGCATCTCTGGCACTTTCGCCTCATCCAGCCCGAATGGGTCGGTAGTCCACCTCAATACTCCTACCTTCGCTGGACGCAGGCGGAAGCACTGGCTCGGCTGTGCGCGGTATTCCTCGGTTGGATGGGGTGCGTATCGTGGATGTCATGGCGGCACGCGCCGGGACGAACAGCCTATGGCAAAGGACGGACACCCATGCCGTGGGGCATCCCCGGTCGTTGTCCAGAAGATGGCCGTGCGCTTGATCTGCTTCAAACCTTCCGTTGTCAGCAGTTACTCAAAACCAGCCACGAAGGGTCGAATGAAAACGCTCGATATTCGCCGCGAATCGCCCATGTCGACCGCATGGTTACGAAACTCAAACTCATCCTCTGCCTCGCGCTCACTTCGGGCGTCGGATTGTCAGCCCGGCAGCCCGTCTCGGCGGACCCCGAAGGGCGCGGTTGGGGCCAGAGTGCTCACGGATTTCAGATGGCGGCATCCTTGGATGTCACCAATGGAATCATCCATTGCTGGCTTCGCAATGCAACCACCAATGAAATGGATTATCAAGGCTTCGACATTGGCTATTTTGAGCTAATTCATCTTGAAATCATGGGAACAACCAATCGGACAAAGTTTCCGGCCAAAGTGTTTCCCAATGCAGGCGCTGCCTACGGGGGCGTTCCCAATTATGTCAGACGCATCCAGCCGGGAAAGATCATCACGGACACCTATATCAGGAGCAGATATAAGCCACACCCCGTGTTAACTCACGAAGAGTATCTCAAATTCTCGGCTGGGAACACAAATGAGGCGCTGCTAACCGAACAACTCAACACGCGGATGGCATCGAGACAGGCGTTGCTGGCACAATTATGCAGCAACGACACTTTTGCTCTCGATTTGGTTGCGGACAAGGTGTCAGATTTGAAGAGTAAAGATTCGTTGGAGGTAAAAGTGACTCAGACGATCTGGTTAGATCGGTCTGCGGAACAAAAAGTCACCGTCAGTTCGCAGCCCTTCACCTTGGACGGTTCCGTGATTGAAGCGTGTATCAGGAGGAACCGCGAGCTTTGGGGGAAATGACTTTCGTTGAAGCCGTCATGTTACACAACACATTCAGCAGATACGGAGCGCCTATGAGAAGATTTGGCCACAATTTCCAATGGCCTAACAAGTCGCTGAAGCCAACCGCCCTTGGCGCTGGCCGTCCCGCTGTCGCGATTCCCACCACGAGTCGGCTCAACTTTTTGCTTTAGGCAGCATGGCAACCGACTCGCAAGTTGATGATGCTGTGATTGCGTATCTCACGACCACCAACGGTCGTTGGAGAAAGGTTGCGATGGTGTTCGCGAGAGTCACAGCGGCTTTGGGCGCAGAGTTTCCAGAGGGACGTGCCGGGCACATTTTGTTCGACAGACGTATAGAGGCTTTAGTCAGCGACGGACGATTAGTTGCCGAAGGTGACATTACGCTCTGGAGACACAGCGAAGTGAGATTACCGTGATTTTGCCGCCCAACAAGTCGCCGGAGCCAGCATCCACCGTGCGCTTACACTACTTCGCACGAGTGAATGCGACGCTCCAATTTTCGGTCTTGCTGGCTCTGTTTTTTACGGCGTGTGGTTCTCACCAGTCCTCGCCCGCGCCAGTGCCACTTGTTAGAAAGCAGATTGTTACGCCAGCGGATGCGATTGCCGTTGTGCTTGCAGACATTCAGCGTCGTGGTGGTGACCCACGCAGAGAGGAGTGTTCAGCCACGAAGACAGACGAGGGTTGGGATGTAACGGCATGGCACATTTTCTATCCCGCCAATAGTGGCAGCAGCCGATTTGTGCCCGGCGGTTTCACAGATTATGTCGTCGGCCAAGATGGCAGGATAGTCAAGACTATGCTAGGATTATGACCATGCCTTCTAGCAATCCGCCGGAGCCAACCGCCGCTGGCGCTGGCCGTTCCGCTGGCGCGGTTCACGCCACGAGTCGCCGCTGACCTGAATGGGGTGCCACACTTCGGATGCCATCGTAGCGATGCTGCGATTGTTTGCTAACGCGTGCGGTTTGGCTGTTGCGAGCGCTGGGCGCACCGGCTACCGGACCCGCTGGGTCACGAGAGCCTTTGGAATCAGTTTTTGCCAATTGAACATTGGTGTTGACGAATTTCCATGACGGGTGTTTCCTTTTCTGCCAATGGCACTTGTCAAATGTCCCGAATGCGAAAAAGAGGTTTCCACTTTGGCAAGGTCGGGGTCGCTTATCACGTGAACAAGGCCAAACAACGGCGGCCAAATGGTTAAAAAACTGCCATCATTGAAGAAATCAAGGGCATTCTTAGCAAAAATTGAAAAGGAGATGTTCAAACTGCGCAAGAAGATGAACGCTCTCCGTCTCCATATAAAGCTGCTGTTGGCAAAGAAAACCAAAAAGCAAGTATGCCGAGCTTCCCAAAATGGAGACAATAATCCAATTTAAGGCGCTACCACGAGAAGAGGGCCGTACGCTTCATCCGCTTCAAACCTACCGTGGGTAAGTAACGAGGTCAACGTGTCTGGTTGGCCAGTTTCGCAATGCGATCAAGGTCCAATTCGCCCTTTGCTCCCCAACCACGCACGCCTTCGGGAACTTGAGGACGGAACTGCTCGTAGAGGCCGAATCCCCGCTCCGCCAACTCGTCCGCGTCCAACGCGCTGGCCAACTCCATCATGGCTTTGCGGACTTTTGGCAGGGCATCACCAAACTTGCCCTCCAAGTATCGTTCCACCCCGTCAGGCTCAATGGGCTTGGATTTGACCACCGCCCGCACGCCTTGGCCCGTGTTCGCTGCGAGCAAAGATCGGCCCAAAAGGTCCACCCAAAATTCCTCGCCCCGCTCGCCTTCACGGACCTTCTTGATCTCTTTCGGAGTCGGTTTGAAAATGCCTAAGCGCCGTCCCTTGCTCTGGGCATTCAAACCGGCCAGCGCTTTGCCGAGGGACAACGCCTCGTCGTGATTGAATCCAAGACGTTCGGCGACCACCGCCGCCCAGAGGGTCAATACCGGCGCTCGATTTATCAGAATCTTGTTTCCTGTCATATCGACTTCCGCTCTGGGTGGTGCTCTACCGGATTTTTGCTGTCGCGAAACCCGACTTGCGCAGGACTTCAGCCACCTGCATGAACAAACGGGGCGAAGAACACCAAGCGGGGAGGAATTGGACAGCAACTACGGTCAAGCGGGTAATTTCACTGTCCTAAACTAATTCCTGAACTTCAATATCACAGTAATCCCACGTCCTACCGTCCAGCGCCGTCCCGAATGAGACAGGGTGAATTTTGTAACGTGTCCCTTCGACGATGATTTCGGCAGGGTGACTTGGCGTCAACACGCAAGGCCGAAAACTCGGCTCAAGACCTACGGACTGCATCGAAGCGTTCTCCCGATACTCCACAATGCTTGGGTTAAGTGTCAGCATGACTTCTTGCTTCGCCACAGAAATATCAGTAACAAAAATAGTGACCTTGCCAATCACCGCGATATTATCGGCTTTGCCTCGCCCGCGTTCGTAGATTCTGCGCGTCTCTTTCATTCGCCGAAAAGTCGCACAATAGGCAACGTTTTGCAACTGATACAGTTTTCACAAACACCTCGGCTATCACGGCCAACGCCGCACCGGAGCCGGGGCCGACCAGTGTGATGGGGCCGCTACAATAGAGGCGGTGCAAGTAGGTGGACTCCGCCGAGGAACGCCAACGGGTGGCCTTGGTCGAGCTAAAATGTCACTGGAAAATCGAGATGCTCAAGCTCGCTAGGGTTTCACGCAACACATCCGAATTTATCGGCTTGAGCAAATACGACCGTGCTCCCAAGGCGTAAGCCTGTTTCAAATGCGGCAAATCCGAAAAATTGGTCACAACAATGATTGGAATGGTCCCAAATTGCGGTTGCTTTTTCAACCACTCCATAACCTCGAAGCCGTGCATTTCCGGCATTTCCAAATCAAGCAAGACAGCGCACGGGACTGACAGCGCGGTGGTAGTCAAAGCTGCCTCGATGCCATTCAAATGATCGACAAGTTTGCGCCCGGAACCAAAAATCGTGGTCGGGAACTGCGGATTCAACCGCTCAAAGGCGAGTTGGGTAAGTTTGGCGTCATCTGGATTATCGTCCACAATCCATGCCGGTGCCCGTACGGGGACGACAGCGACTTTGCGGCTCATATTCCGCCTCAAAAACTTTGTATCTGACACGGGCATATTTCTGCTTTCGGAGTCTTGCCATCAAAAGCCACGCGAAACTAGCTTACCTCTGCCGAATGCGGCAATCGGGCAAAACCCTGAATTGGCAATCAGGGTTTCCACCTTGTCAACGAGACTATTCAACGCTGAGTTCTCCGCGCCCGGAGCCGGGGGCCGACGAGCGCGATGGTCACGCTTGCGCCCGGATGCCCTCCTTCGTGAAGTTCCAGATGCTGTTCACAAACTGCGAACAAGGCCCGTCTGCCGGTCGAGCAAGAAAATCGGCAGGGTCGAATTTGATTTGAAGTAGGAGCGGCTGTAATTTGGGCGAAAGAACGCTATGGCCATCAAAATCAAAATCCTGCAACGCGGCGATGACCACATCCTGATGAACGTCGCTGCGGATGTGTTCGATAACCCAACCGACCCCGAACTGACGAGGGAGTTTCTCGAAGACCCTCGCCACCATATCGCTGTGGCCATCGACGACGGGTTGGTCGTCGGTTTCGCATCGGGGGTCCATTACATTCATCCCGACAAGCAGCCTGAATTGTGGATCAACGAAGTGGCAGTTGCGCCGACGCACCGTCGTCGTGGCTTGGGCCAAGCTGTCTTGAGGGCCATGCTCGAAGTTGGACGCACCCACCGTTGCGCAAGCGCGTGGGTGCTGACGAATCGAAACAATGTCGCCGCTCTGGCCCTCTATTCGTCCATCGGCGGGACTCAAGGAGCCGACGACATCGGGACCAGTGCGGCCACGGTGGGATACTCTTTCAAACTCGCGGAGGCGTGCAACCATCGACCATCAAATTAGGACGCTACAACTGCCTCTTCAGTTTTGACCGGGGCATGAAATTCGATTACCGTTTTCGCAAGCGCGAGTCCGGCTCCGGTGGCCGTGCCTCAGCCTTGAATCGTTAAGCGTCATTCGGGACATGTGCATGGCACTTTACATTGCTTCCGATAAGCCTCTGCCAGTCGTCCAGCAGCGGAAATATCCGAAAGAAGCAGTGAACTCACCGACTTGGCCGAAGGAGGCGCAGCGTTTTCACACATCAGAGCTTCGCCCGGAGTCACAGGTTGTGCGGTCACATTTCCGCTATCCGCATGTTCTCTACGCTGGCAGCTATGAGGGCTGTGCCTGCGGTTTCAATTTTGGCCGAGAGTATCCAACCTTGGAAGAAGACCCGGATCATTTGGTCGTCGCTAGAGAGTCTGTCGCTGAGTTGGTTCGATATGTCCGAGAGTCGGGAGTCCGGCAGATTTACAGTTGTTGGTTTGACAACGAAGCCAAGCCGACAGCACATGAGCGTACCCTCTCGCCGGAGGCGCTCGCGGCACATGATTTTTTCTTTCGAGAGCAGGAGCTTTTGACTATTGACCATTATACCTGACGCCACGCCGGAGTCACCTGCCGGTCCTGATTCAGGTCACCAGTTCCACGACCAACTGGACCACCACGGCCAGCGTCACGCCCGGAGGCGGGACCGCCGAGCGGCGCGAAGGTGAACTATCAGGCGGCGTGTTTGTGTGCCGCGTATCGTTAAGCTGGCTTGCTTTGGAACCGTCTACCTGCATACAGTATGCAGTATGAGCATCTGGTCTAACAAGTCGCCGGAGCAAGCCATGAGCCTTGTCGAGTTGTTGGTGGTGATCGCGATTGTCTCTATTTTGGCAGCGCTGCTTCTCCCGGCGTTGAGCCGGAGCAAGCAGCAAGCCCAAGGCATCCAGTGCGTCAGTAATCTTCGGCAAATGCAATCCGCTTGGGTGTCGTATGCCGACGATTTCAAACAGGCGCTGGTTCCCAACGTGGGCATGTACCAGCCCGAATATCAAACCAACCAATGTTGGGTGGCGGGAAATGTCAGCCGATTGCCCGACGAAACAAATGCCTTACTGCTCTCCCAAGCGCTATTGGGGCCGTATATCAAGAATGTTTTCGTTTACAAATGCCCGGCAGACCCCGGCAATCCTCCGGGGACGGCGCGGGTCCGCAGCATTTCGATGAACAATTACATGCACGGAAAAGGCACCGCGCTGTACCCGGATTTTGCGTTGAACCAACGCCTCACCGATATTCGACAACCAGCCGCGTCCTTTGTTTTTCTCGATGAAAGGTCCAGCACCATCGACGACGGCTATTTCGTGGTTTTTCTGACCACCAATTATGGAACGATTCGCTCAGATAACCTGCCAGCATGTTACCATGTCGAGGCCGGAGGACTCTCCTTCGCCGATGGCCATGCCCTGCTCAAGAAATGGCAGACGCGTGCGTTCGAGACTGCCAGCCGCGACGTGTCTATGCCAAACAATATCGACTACGAATGGCTGATGCAGAATACCACCGTGCCCACCTCAGCCAGTTGGCCGTCTGGGCCGTAATGAGCGAGCGTCGAAAGGGAACGTGATTAGGCCACACTGAGCCGCGAGGGTTGGCAATCCACGAACAACTTTTTGTGTATCGCCCGCTAGTCGAGTTCACTATGCACAAGGTCAACACAACAAAGGTGGTGGAAGTCACTTGGTCATCGCCGAAGGGAAAGTTCGTCGGCGCGGGCAAGCAGATTTCGGAGGGGTTGGGCCGCAATCCGCAGTCCATAGACCTGAATGAGCGGCACCCGTTCGATGTCGAGATTTGCCGCATCCCTCCGGGCAAGACACCTTGTCCCTACCATTCGCACAGCGCCCAGTGGGAGTTTTACCATGTAATTTCGGGCGGCGGCGTGGTGCGCCACAAAGATGGGACGACTCCGATTGAGGCTGGCGACGCATTCATATTCAAGCCGGGCGAGGCGCACCAGATTACGAACGACGGCACAGAGGATTTGGTGCTCTATGTGGTGGCGGATAATCCGATTGGCGAGTCATGCCACTACCCCGACAGCAACAAGTGGCTTGTGCGGATACCGGAGAGCAGACTTGTCCGTTCAGACGCGCTGGATTATTTCGATGGCGAGGAGTGAGGTCGTCGCCAAACGTCGCATCTGAGCCAATGGCCACTGCGCCTTGTTTATTGGATTGAGCGATGTAGATCGGATGCCGTGGCTGTATGAGATCGTTACTGAAAGGAACGCCCCGCATCGACAAGGGATTCACCCTCTTGGAGTTGCTGACCGTCATTGCCATCATAGGAATCCTCGCCGCCTTTTTGCTCCCCGCGATTTCTCAAGCCAAGGCGAAAGCGCAGCGCACCAAGTGCGTCAGTAATCTGCATCAGATGGGCCTCGCTTTGCAGGGTTTTCTCGCGGACAAGCAGGCATATCCTACTTGGATAGCGCCTAGCAACATGGATGTCAGCCTCCAATGTTCGTCCGGTTTTGCGGGCAACAATTAGGTCATGCTCCGTGCCGAGCAGTTTCTCTTCCCATCTTTGCCAAGCCTGTGAGGCCCGCAATAACCGGCCATGTCGGCGTTTCCAGTTTACCTTTCGCTGGCCGACAAGTCGCTCGACTTCCCGCTTGGATTTGGAAGCGAGCAGCTTTTTCGCGCTTAGCACCAATGAGTTTTTGGTGGGCAGGGTCGTCGATTTTGTTTTCCTGCCTACCATCGCCTCGCTTGAGCCGCAACTCAATTTGGACACGTGCCGTCGCACGCCGTGGGGTGCAGGGGTTGCCTTTGGCTCCATCCGTTATGAGGAAGATTACGTCACATTGCATTTTGAAAACTTGGAGGTGTAATATCCCATTCGGTTTATGTTGTGCGAGCAATGTCATCAGCAAGAGGCAACTGTCCACCTGATGCAGATCGTGGGCGGAGTGGTGGAGAAAGTGGTGAAGGGTAATTTATGTGTCGAGTGTTTCAAGGCTTTCAACCCGATTGAGGCACCGCCTTTGACCGAGGTGTCCCACGGACTTTGCCAGTATTGTGGTGCGCAGCCTTGCTCTGGCGGCACCGATTTTCTTGCTCTGACAACCGGTGTGCGGAAAATGAAATTCATGTGCATCGCCTGCTCGTTGGAGCACGCTCGATACATTCGTCGGGAGTTGGGGCGAATTTCCCCGGATTTATCGCAGGAAGAAGAATTGACAGCCCTGCGGTTGTTAAGCGTCGCGACCGACAAACACATGAAGCTGTGGGCCTCAGTAGGGGGCTTCACATCGAGGCCGCGCACAATTCGTGATGACCATTCTACATTTCATTAGCGTCCATTTCATCACCTTGTGCTGGTGCGTGTTCGCGCTTTTTTGGCTCGTTTCAGCCTTTTCGGTTAAACCCATACTGGAGCGGCAATCATGGGCTGGTAGGCTGACGGTGTTCGCATTCGTGACGCTGACCATCACGCTGTTGCTCGGCAAGATTCCTTGGTGGGGCATCAATACGCGGATTTGGTCGTTGGGAACGGCACAGCGGATGCTGGGATGCGTCATGACATTCATGGGAGTCGCGGTCTTGATTTGGTCCCGAATTTCTTTAGGGACCAACTGGAGCGCGATGGTCAATTTCCGGGAGGGACAAGAACTTGTAGAGCGCGGACCATACAGATTTGTACGGCATCCGATGTATAGCGGTTTGCTGTTGATGGTCGCGGGCACGGCCATCGCAATGGGAACC
>DASYNM010000512.1:0-23345 GCA_036008545.1 Verrucomicrobiia bacterium | reverse complement strand
CTTTTGACCAAGTTCTTCGCCGGTTCGCCCAGCGAATTGGTTCTGTCATTTCTACGAGACGAGGAGCTGACGCCGGAGGAACTCGATCAGATCAAGGAGAAGATTCTGAATTCGGAAAGGGGCGATTCATGAGTGCGGCATTTTTCACGGGCTGCGAAAGGCTTCTGAGCGCGACTGCGAACGGTATTTACCAGGGAATTCTGGTTACCGCGCTTGCGGGACTCATTTTGAAGCTGTTCGTCCGCACGAACGCCGCGACTCGTCACGCCATCTGGTTCGGGGTGTTATTGTTGGTTACAGCGTTAATTCCGGCCCATCTGCTTCTTTGCTGCCGACTGCATCCGGAGAGCCCGACTAATCCCGCTCGGCCTGTTTCGATGGTAGCCGTACCTGCGCCGTCATACAGCGGCTACGCTGACGCCCCTCTCGTTGTCGATGCCGCCTTACCGGACCCGCAACCAGACGAACCATTTGGTGACAGCCGCATCGATGCCCTCGCCACCGGCCAGCAAAGTCCATTAGCAGGAGCCGAGATCGGTTCAGAAGACCAATCCAAGCCGGCGGCGCCGGAAAAGACTTGGGCGCGGTTCATTCCAGTGAGCCTCAAGCCGTCATCTTGGAATCTGGAGAGAGCCATCCGTCTTCCGCATTGGATGTGTTTGTGCTTGATTGCCGCTTGGGCATTACTCGCGAGCGTCCGCGCCGGATTGATTGCCAGACGATTGGCTGAGGTACGTCGTGTCAAGAATGCGTCCAGCCTCCCGAGCCGCGGTCTGCAAATGCTCTTCAACAGACTTCGCGATTCCTTGGTAGCGCGGCGCAGTGTCCAATTGAGGATTTCGAGCATGCCTCGCACGGCGGTAGTGCTGGGCTTTGTCCACCCGGTCGTTCTGCTGCCGGCGGAGATGGACAAAGAGGCGAACGAGCACGAGTTGGAGCACGTGCTGCGGCATGAACTGGCCCACGTGGATCGCCGCGACGATTGGGGCAACCTGGCCCAACAGCTCATTCAGGCCGCACTGTTTTTCCATCCTGCGGTCTGGTGGATTTCCGCAAAGCTTTCCTTGGAGCGAGAAATTGCCTGTGACGATCACGTCCTCGAAGCCAGCGGCCAGCCGCGCGCCTATGCGCTCACTCTTGCCAATGTCGCCAGCCGCATGAGTCACCGTCAAGCTTTGCTCGCCCCGGGAGTTTCAAATAACCACAGTCAACTGCAAGAAAGGATAACTATGATACTTAATACGCAAAGAGATCGTTCCCCCCGGCTTGTCCGAAGCCGGCTGGGTTTTTTCACCACCGCGACAGCGATCCTCGCTGTCCTTGCCATCACTGCCGGCCCCCGATTGGTCTTGGCGCAACCGCCCGAGGCCGCACCGCCTCCACCAGAGCCAGCCGAGATCGCGCCGCCACCACCTCCCGGCGCGGCGATCGCGCTGGTGGCACCGGTCGCGCTGCCTCCCGACGAGGCTGGGCCTGAATCGGGCCCGAGAATCAAGGCTGACGACAATGATAATAATAATAACAACGACAACGATGATAACAGTCCGCCCGCCCCTCCGTCGGCGAGTGTTGCCCCTGTGTCGGCGCTGCCACCAGTGCCAGAGTTGGTAGCCATCGCTCCCGTAAGTCCCGCAGCCCCCATGGCGCAGGCCACCCCGGCTTCGCGACACCTGAACAGGAATATGTCGGTGGAAGAGCGTTTGGACCGGCTCGAACGAATTATTGAAGATCTCGACGCGCGCGGCGGAACGAAGATCCGCCGTCATGGTGACGGTCATGGTGACGGTGTGGTCGTAGATGGCAAGAATTGGGCGGGAGCGCCCGGTCCCATGGCGATGGATCTCAATCTTGATCTACAATTGAAACGCGCGGCCGAGCAGGCCAAGAGGGCTGCCGACCAGGCGCGACGAGAACTGGAGTCCAGCCAGCGCGATGCCGAGGCCAGCAAGCGTGATGCCGAGGCCGGCCAACGCGATGCCGAGCAAGCCTTGCGCGATATGGCGAAGTTGAAGAGCAAGGATTTTGAGCGAATGCAAAAGGAATTTCGTGAGGCGCAATCAGAAGGCCCGCGTAGAGAACTTGAAGCTTTGCGCGCTGCCCGCGAATCCCTTCAGGGGCAGCTCCAAAAATTAGAACGGCAGATCAACCGGCTGGAGGAGGACCAGAACCGGCAGAAGGAAGACTCACACGGTGGATCTGGTAGCAACGATGAAGGTCCGAAGCACAAAGAACCCGCTCCTGAAAAAACCTTCTAGGATCACGCCACGCCCGGGTCGCGCATGCACACTGCAAGCGACCCGGCTCTCCAGCCTCTCCTAAGCCTCAATTAGCCTGATACCATGAGCGCCGCCGAATCAAAGCCGAACGAAGGCGGGATAACCCCGGCTGTTCACCTCGAATTCATTCAGAACCAGCTTGAGAATCCTGGTGCGTCCGCCGTCGCCGTCGGCGAGATTGAGCAATATCATCGCGCTTTGTTCCTGCATCACCACGCCGTGGAATGGGAGCACGCGCGACAAAAAGCGCACACGCACGCGGAACGACTGGCTTTCCTCGAAGGCAGGTTGAAAGAAACGGAGCTAAGGCTCACGGAAAGGCCAGGACTTGTTCCAGTCCTGGTCGATGGCCGCGAGGATACCGCTCCGAATCCTCCTTGGAACGCCTGGGAAATGTTCATGTTCGCCATTTGCTGCCTGGGCATCGTGTGCTTGATCGCGTTCGGCGTTTCCAACATCTCCTTTAATCTTCTTGAATCGGGATTTATCACGTTCCGTGAGAATCCACTGCGAGCGTATCTTTGGTCGGCTCTATTGCCTGTCGGCGCCCTGGCCATCAAGGTCGGGTGGGATTGTTTGCCGGAGCGAAGAACGCGCGATCGGTATCTCTGGTTCTGCCTCGGTATGGGCGTGCTCGGTGTGCTTGTTTGGGTCGCCGCCTACGCCAGCGTGTATCCGTCCTTGTCCAAGGGCATCAACGACCAAATCGCCTCGCTCACCGTGTTTGATTCGCCGTCCACGTCCGGCGCCGCGCCGCGCGGCCTCAATTTTGCCGGAGCAAAATGGATCGATGTCATCACGGTGGCCGGCCAGGCGGTCGCCGAGATTTTTCTCTCGGCTGTCCTGGGCATGTACCTGACAACTCTCTACGCCCGGCACCGCCCCGTTCGGCTTGCGCTCGACCCAGCGACGGCGCAACTGGCCCGCGAGCGAAGCAAGCTGGAAGAAAACATTGCCCGCGAACGTCACGGTCTTGGCGAAGCCAACGGCAGTATCGTGAAACTTGAGAATCAACTGGCAGCCCTGCTCGCCTATGGGAAATCGATGTTTCACCGGGAGAGTGCGCGGCGGCAGGATCAAACGCAGAAACGCCAGATCATCCTCGAACAGTTGTCGGATCATGTGAGAAATCATCTTGACACTGCGCAACCTGGGAATAATCTCGCGGGCGCCGCTGCTGTATCGTCGTCGTATCGAAGCAACGGTGGCTGAATCTCAACCCCGCGAACCATCGTGAAAATCCTCACTTCCGTCTTTTGCCTGGCCGTTTGTCTTGGCTCCATAACGCGGGCGGCAAATTCAGATCTCACTGTTGCCGCCAGTAAGCCAGCCGCAACTTCTGGCAAGGACGCCATTGCCGGTAAGACGGGCACCACATTCGTCGTAGGGATATCACCGTTCCTCGATTCGAGTGTAAAAGACGCGGTCTTCCGAGGTATCGTGCGGCTCATGGTCGAGGATCTCCCTCTCAACACCAAGCTGGAGGTGTATGACGCGTACAATTTGAAGAGCATCACGCAGGTATCGATACCCAACGCGAAGGTCTTCAATAGTCCCAAGACTCGCGCCAACCAGTTCGCCGCGGCCATTGGCGAAATCAAACAGTTTCTCGCACGGGACAACGCCAAGCCCAGCGGCCCAAAGCCCGGTTTTGACGGGGCCATTCGTCTGCCGCAGTTCAGCGAGTTCCTAGAGCAGAATCGGCTGCCGCACGATGGAGAGGCCAAACTTCCGGTGCTCTTAATCGGCAGCCCGTTGTATCAGGACGCCCAAGAGCCTGCCTTCTCCATGGTAGATGGTTACTTCCCCTCTGACGGCCATCTCCGCTCCTCGCACGAACAATCGGTCTTCGGGTTCGATCCGGGCGAAAGTCCAACGCAAAAGCTGCTCGTGTACTGGGCGTTTTCCGGTGATCCGTGGATGAGCGATCTGCACCGGGAAAAAGTCGCCCGCTTTTGGGCGCTTTACCTCGAGCAGCGCGGTGGAAGCCTCGCTTCCTTCTCGGCAGATCTCGCCACCGCCCTGCGGGCATTTAGTTCGGAGGACTCGGGCCGCAGTGCCGCGTCGAACGGCTGGGTTGCCGACCCGCTTCAAACCAAGCCGGAAATGCTCCGCGTCAGCCGCAGCGTTGACCTGGTGGACTGGCTCACCGGGGATGTGCTCACCGGATCAAATCCGCCGCCGCCTTCGCAATTTTCAGGTCCGCTGAAGATCGGCATTCGCTGGAAGGAGAACATCGACCTCGACCTCTACGCAGCGCCGCGCCGGGGTGGCGAGACTCTTTTCTTCCAACATCCGCGCTCTCCAGAAGGCTACTATTTCAAGGACCATCGGTCTTCGCCTGGGCGCGAATACGAATTCATAGAATTTGAATCGCCGGTAGATGTCCGCCAAGCGCAGGCATTCGTCAACTTCTACGCCGGCTCCTGCCCCGGTGGGCCGCAGGGAGAGGTGCGCATCGAGTTCCTCAACCGAATCTACACCGGCACGTTTGCAATTCAGTCGCCCGAGGGAAACCAAGGCCGTTCCGGGTCGTCGCAAGGGGATTTTTGGACGCAGATTCCGATCCGGGAAATCCTGAGAATCAACGAGGCTGCATCGCCGTCGGCCAGTGCCGCCAAGTAGTCCGTCGCTCGCGCAACGCCGGCAGACAGTGCCTAATATTGCTAGGAACGGCAGCCCCCAAAGGGACTGACCGGGCGAGATTCGCCAAGGTCGAACCTGTCGGAAAGACTAGCCAGTAAGGATAGGGCTATGACATAGTTCGCTATCACTCAATCGACCATGAAAGCACCTTCAATTTTTCGAGAAACGGCGACAATTGTGAAACGAAGCATTTTCCTCTGCCTCGTTGTATGGTACGGCGTTGCTTGCGTCTGTGGGCAATCGACGAAGCACCTCAACCTTGAAGACCTGCGGCACCTGCGTTTGCCAGACGTGGTTTTGGAGTCGGCAACTTCAATGGCGCCGGACCTTCAGAAAAATCCTCATGCCGCCGCCTACGTGGTGGCGAAGGGTGTCATCGGTGGCAATATCCGCTTCGAGTTGTTGCTGCCGGACGCGTGGAACGGACGATTCGTCATGGGCGGTGGCGGCGGATTCGTCGGCTCTGTGCAGAACAGCGCCGCATATTCAGTCAATCGTGGTTTCGCGACGGTCGGCACCGACACCGGGCACGAGTGGCAACCCGGCTACATGGCTGGATGGGCGTTCAACAATTTAGAGGCACAGGTGGATTTCGGTTATCTCGCTGTGCATCGGACGGCTGAGGTGGCCAAGGCTGTCATCCGCAGTTACTACGGCTCGGAAGCGGCATACTGCTATTTCACCGGTTGCTCCCGCGGCGGTGGCCAGGCCATGATGGAGGCGCAGCGCTATCCGAAGGATTTCGACGGCATCGTGGCAGGCGCGCCGGCCTTTGACTGGCCCGGCTTGGCCGCGAACGCGGTGGCAATACAAAAGGTTCTCTATCCGCATCCTGAACATCTCGACCAAACGGCGCTTGACCGGGAAGCTCTTAAAAAGTTGCAGCAGGCCATTCTCGAGCAATGCGATGCCCAGGACGGTCTTAAGGACGGAGTGGTGCAGGACCCGCCTTCAGCGCACTTTGACTTGTCCAAGGTTGCAGGATTGACGGATGAACAGCGCACAGCCATCGAAGCCATTTACGCCGGGGCCAACAACGCCAAAGGGCCAATTTACCCCGGCTACACGCCCGGCGCGGAATGCGATCCTGACCAGTGGATTGCGTGGATTGTCGGCCCGGCGCCGGGTCTGGATCATGCCCCCGATCTGATGTTTGCCTTCGGCACTCAAATATTCAAATACCTGGTTTTCAACAATCCTGATTGGAATTATTCGACATACGATTTCTCCAATTTTGCGACCGACACACGATTGGCGGCGTCCTATCTCAACGCGACCAATGTTGATTTGAGCGGGTTTGAGCAGCGCAAGGGCAAGCTTATCATGTGGCACGGATGGGCCGATCCCGCGCTGCCGCCGCAAGCCACGGTCGATTATTATCGTCAAGTACAGACTCGCGATCCCAACGCCAGCGAGTATTGCCGCTTGTTCATGGTTCCGGGCTGTCTCCATTGCGGCGGCGGTCCCGGCGCCAGCGACGTGGACTGGCTTGCCGTGATTGGGGACTGGGTCGAACGCGGCATCGCGCCTGACAGAGTGATCGCCACCAAAACCGGCCACGGGAAAACCGAGGTAAGCAGGCCCCTCTATTGCTACCCCACGACCGCGATCTATAACGGCAGCGGCGATCCCGCAAGCGCTGACAGTTTTGTAGCAAAACGAGTTTCCGCAACTGCTCATTAGAGCCTGGGTCAACGATGGTGCGCTGGATAATCGGGTTCGGTTGGATCGCCAAGACGTGGTGCCTCTTCACCTTGGTGAACTTTGGGGTTTCCTTGGTGCCGATTCATGGGCACGATGATTTATCATGTTGAGCTTGCAAAGATTTTCCTTCGGTGTTGGCGATCGCTTCGGCCAACAGGCGAAGGCTCAGTTGCAAGCTTTTGTGTCGCTTGCCCGCCAGGGAATCGAAGTGACGCCCGTCTGGAACAAGTCCAATCGCGAACACAATTTTATCGGGTCGCAACCGCAGAGTGTATTCGACGCCGCGCAAGCGGCCGTGAAATCGCTCGGATGGAACCATCCCTGGCACGTCGATGCCGATCATATCCGTCTGGAAACCGTGGACCGATTTCTCCCGTGTTCCGATTTCTTTACCATTGATGTCGCCGACAACATCGGCCAACCGGCCTCGGACGATGCGGTCGCGGCGTTCGTCAGCCGGCATCCGGAATTGGGCAAGGCGATCTCGATTGAAGGCATCGCGGCGCCTTTCCATATCAGCCCAGTCGAGGTAACGCGGGTCGCGGGCAAATATTTGCTCGCGGCGCAGGAAGCCGGAAAGATTTACCGTCATATCGCCAAGTGGAAAGGCGGCGAGGAGAAATTCATCGCCGAAGTTTCCATGGACGAAACGGATGCGCCTCAAACTCCGCCCGAGCTTTTGATCATCCTCGCGGCGCTGGCTGATGAAGGTGTGCGGGCGCAAACTATTGCGCCGAAGTTCACCGGGCGTTTCAACAAGGGCGTGGATTACGAGGGTGACTTGGCGCAATTCAAGCAGGAATTCAACGATGACTGCGCTGTTATCGCACATGCGGTGAAGCGCTACCCGCTGCCGTCGAACTTGAAGCTCAGCGTGCATAGCGGCAGTGACAAGTTTTCGCTCTATCCGATTATTCGACACAGCTTGCGGCGCACCGGAGCCGGCCTGCATCTTAAGACTGCGGGAACAACCTGGCTCGAAGAGTTGATTGGCCTGGCGGAAGCAGGCGGCGAAGGTCTTGCGTTGGCGCAGAAGATTTACGCTCAAGCCCTGGACCACGTCGACGAGTTGTGCGGTCCTTATGCCAGTGTCATCGCTATCGATCACTCCAAACTGCCGCCCGTGCGCGAGGTGCTCGGTTGGGGCGGGGCGCGTTTCGTCAATGCGCTTAGGCATATTCCCGGCCAGCCCGAATTCAACCCTCACTTCCGACAACTTCTGCATGTCGCGTTCAAGTTGGCGGCCAAAGCTGGGACTCGTTATCTGAATTTGGTGAAAGAGAACGAATCCGTCGTGGCCCGGAACGTAACGGAAAATATTTATGGGCGGCACATGCGACCGCTCTTCATCGGATGAAATCAGCCGTGACCATCTCCCTCGTGCCCGAGGCAAAAGGCGGCCCTTTTGTTTTTTGGGATGATCTTGCTCTAGGCTGCGAGCACGCGAACAAGTTGGGCTTTGATGCGGTGGAAATCTTCCCAACATCCGCAGAGTCCTTGGATGTAAAACTCGTGAGAAACTTGCTCGCCAAGCATCGTCTGCGAGTTTCGGCGTTGGGCACCGGCGCGGGCTGGGTCAAGCATAAGTTGCGCCTGACTGATCCCGACCCAGCCATCCGCCGGCGTGCGCGCGAATTTGTCAGCGGCATTGTCGCGGTCGCCGGTGAACTCGGCGCTCCGGCCATCATTGGTTCCATGCAGGGACGTTGTGAACCGGGAGCGAACCGTCCGCAAGTCTTGGAGTGGCTCGGTGAAGCCTTGGAGGAATTGAGCGGCCAATCCGCGCAATTCGACCAGGTTTTGCTCTACGAACCGCTTAACCGCTATGAGACCGATGTCTTTACGCGCCAAGGCGAGGCGGCAGATTTTCTCCGCAAATTGCGCTCCAAAAACGTCCGGTTGCTGTGCGATCTGTTTCACATGAACATCGAGGAAAGCTCGATTGCGGATACCCTGCTCGAGGCCGGCCCATTGGTTGGCCATATTCACTGGGTTGACAGCAACCGGCAGGCGATGGGCTTCGGCCATACAGAGGCTGCGCCGATCATCGCGGCATTGCGCGCGATTGGTTACACCGGCTATCTCTCGGCCGAGGTTTTTCCATCGCCAAATGGCATTGCCGCGGCGCAACAAAGTCTTGACAGTTTTCGCTGCTGGACTTCTCCATCTTAATCACCATGCTCAAACACCTACTCATCCATCCGAAAATCAATGAAGTGCTGGGCCGGGCCGGGCATCATGCGCGCATCCTAATTGCCGACGGCCATTACCCAGCCTCCACGAAAAAGGGACCCGTGGCGGAGTTGGTGTCTCTCAATTTGTCACCGGGCATCGTTACCGTGGCTCAGGTGTTGCGCGCCGTTTTAAGCGCGGTGCAGATCGACCAGGTCAACACCATGGGTATTCCGCCGGACGATCCTTACGCCCTGGAAGGCGATCCGCCGGTGTGGAAGGAATTTCGCAATATCCTGGCGCAGGCGGGCCTAAAAACGCCGCTTGAGCCAATCCAAAAATATGCCTTTTATGAAGCGGTTGCTTCCCCCGATCACGTACTGACCATCCAGACAGGCGATCAGGCTTTGTGGGCGAATGTTCTTCTTACCGTGGGCGTCCGCGTCCCTGAGGCGGGCAGTTGAGAAGTCGGTAAACAGAGGCCTGAATCGACCCTTATGCGCATCGATAGTCACCAACATTTCTGGAGCTACAACCCCGTAGAATATCCGTGGATCAAGCCGGAGTGGCCCATCCGCCGCAGCTTTTTGCCGGAAGCATTGGCGGTCGAGATGAATTCATGCCAGATCGACGGCTGTGTGGCAGTCCAAGCGCGACAGACCTTGGCGGAATCCGAGTGGCTGTTGGAATTAGCGGATCATTCCCCGTTCATCAAGGGCGTCGTCGGCTGGGTGGATTTGCGCTCGCCGGATGTAGCCGTGCAATTAAACCGCTTCGCAACGCATCCCAAATTCGTTGGCGTGCGACATGTCGTGCAGGATGAGCCGGACGACAACTACATGCTGGACACGCATTTTCAAAGGGGCATTTCGCAACTGCGAAAATTCGAGTTGAAATATGATCTGCTAATTTTCCCGAGGCAATTGCCGGCTGCGAGCAAGCTGGCTTCTGCGTTTCCAGAACAACCGTTCGTGTTGGATCACATCGCAAAACCGCCCATCAAAGATGGAGCGCTGGATCCATGGCGCGGGCAACTCCAGAAGCTCGCGACCTTGCCGAATGTCTGTTGCAAAGTTTCGGGGCTGATCACGGAAGCCGACTGGACGAGTTGGCATCCCAAACATTTCAAGCCGTATCTCGACGTAGTCTTCGAGTCTTTTGGACCGGATCGCGTCATGTTTGGGTCAGACTGGCCGGTGGCCCTGTTGGCAGGCACTTACCAGCAGGTGTTCGAGCTAGTGCGTGATTATGTTGCCACGCTTGGTGCGGGAGTTGAAGACGCTTTTTTTGGCCGAAATGCAGTGAACTTTTATCAGTTCAGCTAAAGAGACTTATGCAAAAACGTCCGCTCGGAAAAACCGGTTTGCAAGTACCCATCCTGGGCTTCGGCGCGTCGTCCATCGGTCAGGAATTTCGACGAGTCAACCTCGATGAGGCATTGCAGAGCGTGCGAGTCGCGCTGGAATGCGGGTTAAATTTCATCGACACCTCGCCTTTCTACGGACGTGGCATGAGCGAAGTTTTGCTCGGCGTGGCGCTGCGCGACGTGCCTCGTGATTCTTACACGCTCTGCACCAAGCTGGGCCGCTACGATCTCGGACACTTTGATTTCACTGCCCGGCGCGTGGCCGAGAGCGTGGATGTCAGCCTTCATCGTCTGGCGACGGACCACCTCGATCTGGTTTTGTGCCACGACATTGAATTCGTACCGATGCAACAAATCGTCGATGAAACGATTCCAGCGCTACGGACGATTCAGCGGCAGGGCAAGGTGCGTTTCATTGGCTTCAGCGGCTATCCGCAAAAGATGTTCCGGTTTATCTGCGATCAGACCGACGTAGATTGCGTGCTCAGCTACAATCAGTACACCTTGCAGAACACCCGGTTCGCTGATGAAACCATTCCTTACCTCAAGGCCAAGGGCGTCGGCATCTTGAACGCCGGCCCTTTCAGCGCCCGCTTGCTCACCAACGCTCCACTGCCCAAGTGGCTCAAGGAGCCCGAGGCGGTCAAGTCCGCGGCGCGCAAGGCCGCCGAACTTTGCGCCAAACGAAACAACGACATTGCCCGGCTGGCGCTGCAATTCTCGGTGGCCAATCCCGACATCGCGACGACCATCACTGGGAGCGCCAACCCGGAGCACATTCGCAACTGGGCGAAATGGGTGGCGGAGCCGATTGACGAGCAATTATTGACAGAGGTGCTGGAAATATTTCGACCGGTCAAAAATCTCGGCCACATGGAGGGTCTGCCGGATAATAATTGAAGCGCCAACGCCATGAGAGCCATTCAACTGGAAAAGCCGCACTGCTTCCGCGTGATCGAAGTTTCGGAGCCGCCCGCGCCCGGCCCGGACGAAGCCCTGGTGCGCGTGCATCGCGTCGGCATTTGCGGGACGGATTTCGGCGGTTTTCTGGGCAAAATGCCTTACTTCAGCTATCCGCGAATTCCCGGACACGAACTTGGTGTTGAGGTCGTTGCTATTGGTGAGAGCGTAACAAATGTGCGAGTGGGCCAGCGCGGCTCCGTCGAACCGTACTTGAACTGCCAGCAGTGTTATTCCTGCCGGTGCGGCCACACCAATTGCTGCGAAAGCAACCAGACGCTTGGCGTTCACTGCGATGGCGGCTTGCGTCCCCGATTTCTTATACCGGCGCGCAAGCTGCATATTTCCGACAAATTAAATTTCGAACAATTGGCGCTCGTTGAAACGCTGGCGATCGGTTGCCACGCTGTGAATCGTGGCCAGCCCAGGCAGAACGAGCATGTGTTTGTCATCGGCGCGGGGCCCATCGGTCTTTCGGCCATAGAGTTTTCGCGGGTCAGCGGCGCCAAAACCATCGTTATGGACATGAACGAAGCGCGACTCGATTTTGTTCGGCAGCGCATGAGGATCCCGGACACCATCGTCGCGCGCAACGATGGCGCTGAATTGAATCGGCTTATGGAGTTGACAAACGGCCAACTGGCAGATGTCGTGATCGATGCTACCGGCAACCACAGGAGCATGAGCCAGGCGCTTAACTACTGCGCTTTCGGCGGTCGTCTGGTTTATGTTGGGATAACGCAAGAAGCGGTTTCGTTCCCGCACGCTGCGGTGATGCACCGTCGTGAGTTGAGCGTAATGGCCAGTCGCAACGCGCTTCCGGACGATTTCACGAGAATCATCAAGCTCATCGAAGACGGCCAACTCGACACCAAGCCGTGGATCACCCACCGTGCAGATTTCGACGAGATGATCCAAGTGTTCCCAACCTGGATCCAGCCTGAAACAGGCGTCATCAAGGCGATTGTTAAAGTCTGAGGCAGCGTGGGATTGTCGAGACGCTTTATGCTTCTGAGTGGCCACCTCTAGTTCTGGTCGCTGCGTTGAGAAATTAGGCCGGCACGAACTCGTCAAGAATTCGGTCAAATGGTCCGGCTTGGAATTCCGCACAGTGGAAACAATAGGTTGGCTTAACCCATAGCACCAATTTCCTAGTGCAAGCGGCCGAGTTGAAAATCCAGAGCGGAATGCTGGATTTGGAAATCGTAACGAGCGTTCGTTTCCGCGATTTGCGCGGAGGTCTGGTTCAGTTCCGCCTGGCTCAATTCGATAATCGAGCTCAGGCCGCCTTTGAATCGGGCTTGCGCAAGCTCCAGAGCCTCATTCGCATTTTGCAAGAGTTGCCGAGTCAGGGCCAGACGGTCGTAGGCATATTCGAGGTTGAATTTGGTAACCTGCACGTCACGAATGATGTTGTTTTCTTCGTCACGCAAATTTTCGTCCGCGGCCCTGGCTTGATACTCCGCTTCATGGCGACGCGCCGTGTAGAGGCCGCCGGTGTAGATGGGCAGGTTCAAATTCACCTCGGCCGCCGCGTAATCCGGTCCTAGACGCGCATTGCCATCCGGGATCACGCCGGCGGCGCCCATGGCGTTAAGCGTCGGATAAACCAATTTGCCCTGCGCCTTGGCAAATTCCTTTGCGGCATCTCGTTGAAAGCGCAATCGTGCCAAGTCCGGTCGTTGGGCCAGCGCCTCCATAATCAACCCCCCAATATCATTGGTGATATTGGCCGGCATGGGCTCATCGGCCAGCACAAAGGTCTGTGGTTCGCGTTCGGCCAGCAAAGTCGAAAGCACGGCAAAGCTGGCCTTCAAGTCGCTTTTCGCTTTGGCCAGCAGGATGTTCGCCTGGTCGAAATCCACGCTGGCAAAACTGACATCGAGCTCCGACTTCAACTTGTTCGTGGCCAGGGTCTGGACTTGTTGCAAGATCAATTGGCGCGCGCGCACCGTTTCTTTGGCCACTTCCAAAACCGATTGCGCGGCCAGGCTGGAAAAGTAAGCGTTGTTAATCTCCACCAAAATCTGCTCGCGCGTCGCCTGCAGGTTCATTTCCTCGGCTCGCGTGCGCAGTTTGGCGCTTCTGCTTAATTCCGAGGTGCGTCCAAAATCTGTGATGAGTTGGCTGATGGTGACCCCCTCCGAGTCACGCTCGTAGATCAGAGGATTACTGATCTCGCCGGCGGCAATGCGGGTATTGTTCGGGTCGGCCGTCCCGACGCCCGTCGCGCTGGCATAAATGTTGGGAAGAAAGGCGGACTGGACTTCCTTGGTGGACTGCCTGGCCGCCAGCGCGGCGAGGTTGGCCACGGAAATCCTGGGATGTTGCGCTAAGGCGATTTGTTCGGCTTCCTGGAGGGTCAGGTGGCGCGGCGCATCGACGGCGCGCGCGAAGAAAACCAGGAAGTACGAATTAAGAATTAAGAAAGCAAAAAGGGAATATGCCTTAAGTGGCGGGCTCTTATTCATATTTATTCCTTCCTGCCTCCTAATTTCCCGTGAATCAGCAAGTAAGCAGCCGGAACGAGAAAAACAGTCTGCGCGGCCGAAACAGCCAAACCACCGATCACGGCGCGCGCCAGCGGAGTATAGGCTTCGCCGCCCGCACCCAATTTCAGCGCCATGGGAATGAGTCCGATCAATGTCGCCAGGGTGGTCATCAATACCGGGCGTAATCTTACACGCGGCCCAAGCGCAACGGCCTCTCGCAAAGACCGGCCTTCCTCCCGCAGGCGGTTGATGAATTCCACAATCAGAATGCTGTCAGAGACCGAAATACCCACCACCAACAGCATCCCCATCAACGCCATTACACTGATCGGCGTCGCAGTCAAATACAGAATCAACAGCACCCCAGTTAACCCGGGCGGCACCGCTAAGAGAATCAGAAACGGGTCCAGAAACGAGCGGAACTGCGCCACCAAAATCAAATAAACCAGAACCACCGACAAAGAGAGTCCTATGGCAAAACTATTGAAGGACTCGCGCATTGCCTGCACCGAACCGCGCACCGCAATGGTCATGTTTTCCGGCAGATGCGTCTGGTCAACGATCTTTTGCACTCCGGCGTAAATCCGGCTCAAGTCCTCGCCTTTTGGCGCTACATAAATATCCACCGTCCTGCGTATTTGATAGTGGTCCACCTCCGTGGGCGCGAGGATGTGCGAAAAACGAACCACTGAATCCAGCCGTGTCGGTTCTTTCAGATGCGGCGCCCGCAACGGCATGGAACCGAGGTCGGCGAGATTTTTGATCAGGTTTTCCGGATACTGCACCGCCAGGAAATAAGGATTGCCGGTGCGAGGATCGATCCAGTAGCTGGGCGCGACCATGGTGTCGGAAGTCAACGCTGTGATCAAGCTGTCCACCAGTTCCTTGGCGCTCAAGCCCAACTCACTGGCTCGCTCGCGGTCGATGTCAATTTTCAATGAGGGATAGTCCACGTCCTGGGGCACCAGCACGTCGCCGACTCCGGGCAGAAGGCGTGCTTGCTGCGCAATTTGTGTAGCGACGGCATGAGCGGCTTTCACATCCATGCTGCCGACCTGAATGTCCACTGGGGCAGGCATGCCTTGGTTGACAATCGCATCCACCAAGCCGCCGGTCTGAAAATAGGCGCTGACCTGCGGCAATTCACGCCGGAGCCGGACCCGCACCTGGTCCATGTATTCGAAACTGCTCAATTTATGGCCGTCGTTCAGCCCCACCTGCACAAAGGCGGTGTGCGGGGCGGAGTTGGGGGTGAGGATGGAGGAAAAGCCCGGTTGGATGCCGATATTGGAAACGATGATTTTAAGATCGCCTTTGGGAACCACGGCGCGGACGATTTGTTCCACTTGATCCACCAGTTTATCCGTCAATTCGAGGCGTGTGCCGGATGGCGCTTTGACATTGATGACAAACTGGCCAGGGTCGGTGCGTGGAAAGTACGATTTGCCGATCATCGGATAAAGGGCCAAACTCAACACGAAAAGACCGCTAATGACGAAGACGGTGATCAGCGGGCTCATCAGAGCAAGACTCAGGGCTTTATCGTAACCACAGAGCAATTTTGTGAACTTGCGGTTGAACCAGGCGTTGAAACGAGGTCCCCATCCCTTCGGCTTGGCGCCTTGATTCGGAGCGGTTCCGATATTCTCGTGCGCTTGATGGGCTTTCATGAGCTTCGCGCAAAACAGCGGCACCACGGTCATGGCGACAAAGTAAGACGCGAAGAGCGAGAGCACCAACGAGAGGCCCAATGCGCTAAACAAGTATTTGCTCACGCCATAAAGCAAAATGACCGGAAACAATACCACCACCAATGTCAGTGTGGCGGCCAGAACAGGTAGCGCCACTTCCTCCCCGCCGCGTTCAGCGGCTGTCGCGGGTGGTTCACCCATCTCCAAGTGCCGGAAGATGTTTTCCAGCACCACTACCGAGTTGTCGATCAAGCGCGAAAAGGCCAGCGCCAGCCCTCCTAATATCATCGAATTGACCGTGCTGCCGCCCAGCGCCAGAGCGATAAACGCGGCCAGCGCGGAAAGTGGAATCGATAAAAATACGGCGAGCGTAGCGCGCGGGCTGCCCAGAAAAACCAGGATCATGATTCCCGTGAGCACCAAGCCAATTGTCCCTTCATGGATCAGATTTTCGATGGCCGCCTTCACGAATACCGATTGGTCAAATACCACTTGGGTAACCAGTTGTTTCGGCACGTCCACCAGTTTGGAAATGGCCCGTTTGACACCATTCACCACGGCAATCGTATTGGCATCACCACCCAGCTTCAAAACCGGCAGATACACCGAAGCTTGGCCGTTGACTCTCACTTTGTTGACTTGGATTTGCGAGGCATCCTGGGCCTTGCCCACGTCGCCCACCAATACCGAGGCTTCGCCCACCGTTTTGAGCGGCACTAGGTTAACGTCTTTCATGGCGTTGATCTGGCCGTTGGCATACACGTTGTAATCATACGGGCCGATTTTCACGTCGCCGGAGGGCAGAATCAGATTGGCTTCATTCACGTTGCGCACGACGTCCATGACACTCAAGCCGTGCGCCTCCAATTTAAGCGGATCCACATAGACCATGATTTGGCGGTATTTTCCGCCGAAAGCCGGAGGCAGCGACGCGCCCGGCACGCCCGCCATCTGGTTGCGGATCGTGAACTGGCCCAGATCGCGCAACTGCGACTCGCTCAATCCCTGCCCTTTGAGCGTGACCAGGCAGACCGGCAAGCTGGAAGCGTCAAACGGCATGACGATGGGCGGCAACGTTCCCGGCGGCAAATAACGCAGGCTGGCCAAGGCCAGATTGGCTATGCTGGCGGCGTCCGACTCGGGGTTGGAATCGGGCTGAAAATACACTTTAATCAAACTGACGCCCGTAAGCGAGCGCGACTCCATGTGGTCAATGCCAGAGGCCAGCGTGAACATGCGCTCGAACTGGCCGGTAATGTCGTTCTCCATTTGCTCCGGTGGCATGCCGGAATAAAACGTGGCCACGACCACGACGGGAATTCTTATCGGCGGAAACAAATCCACCGGCATCCTGACCAGGCTCGTCACCCCCACCACACAAGTGATCAGGCAGACGACGATAATCAGGTACGGATAACGAATGGCAAATCGGGACATAGGCGTAACAGAATCATCATGGCGATTTTAATGCATCAACGTCTCCTGCCACGGTTTCGGCTCCACTTTCTCGCCGGCATGCACTTCGCTGTGGCTGCCAATCACGACCTTGTCGCCCTCCTTCAATCCGGCGGTGACTTCGTAGCGAGTGGGTGTTTCCAACCCAAGGGTGACGGCGTGCTCTTCAATTGCGTTGTCTTGATTGACTACGTCAACGACGCTGTTTTTTTCGCTCGCGACGGCTTCTGTGGGGATGGCTAACACTTGGCTGCGATGTTCCGCTTTCAAAATCACAGCCGCGTACATTCCCGGCACAATTTCCAGGTTTGGATTCGCGACCTCGATTTCCGTAATCATGGTGCGGGTATCTTCGTTCACTCTGTCTGTAAACCGCGTGATCTTCCCGGTGAAGGACTTGCCCCCCAGTGAATCCACGCGCACGCTCACCGAGTCGCCCAAATGAATGTCCTTCACGTATTCGACGGAAACCGGAAAATCCAGCCGCAACCGGTAATTGTCGGACAGGCGGACCAGCGGCTTGGCCTGGATGTCAGAGGCGGTGCCCGCCTGGATGAGCGCTCCCGGGTCGGCGTAACGGCGGGTGATCACGCCATCGAAGGGCGCCGTGATCTGGGTATAACCGAAGAGCGTCTGATACTTCTCTACATCTGCCTTCGCGGAGGAAACGGCGGCAGCAGCTACGCTGTCCTTCGCCTGCGCCGTGTCGATGTCCTGCTGGGCAACGAGGTTGGGATGTTCTCTGTTGACACCCTCCATACGCGTATAGACAAGGTGAGCGTTCGTGTAATCCGCCTCCGCCCGCTGTTCCACGGCAACGGCCGAATCCAGCTCGTCCTTCAATTCCGGGATTTCCAGCACGGCCAACAATTGCCCTGCCTTGACCTTGTCGCCAAAATCCACATTTATTTTGTCCAAATACCCGGAAACCTTGGCGTTCAATTCAGCCTCCACGTAGGGACGGAACTCCGCGGGGATGGTTACCTCGTTGTAAAGATCTTCCCGGTCCACCACCGCCACCGCCACGACGTGCGCAGCCGTACTGACCTTGTCACTCACCTTGCCTCGATCCAGGAGCAAAAAGCAAACAACCACGATGGCCATCAAGACCGCCAATGCGATCCAGGCTTCGCGTCGCTCCCAGAGCGGCGGAATAGGCGGGAGAGCGGGTTCGGCTTGGCGTGCTTCCTCACTCATACAATCGCTTTCGCGCCCGCCGGTTGCGCCAGCGGCAATTCCACGATGAAACGGCTGCCTTGGCCCTCGGCGCTTTTCGCGTCGATCTGCCCGCCGTGGGCCGTGCAAATCGACTTGACAATAGCCAGCCCCAGGCCGGCCCCGCCGAGTTCCCGCGAGCGCGCCTTGTCCACGCGAAAGAAACGCTCGAAAACATGAGGCAAGGCCGCGGCCGGGATGCCGATGCCGGTGTCAAGCACTTCGAGGACCGCCTTGCCGTCGCGGGCACGGACGTTGAGCTGGATGGAGCCGCCGGGTGGAGTGTATTTGATGGCGTTGTCCAGCAGGTTGACCACCACCTGCTTGATGCGGGCGCGGTCTCCTTCCACCACCGCCTCCTGCTCAACATTGCAGTTGACTGAAATCTCCTTATCTTCGGCCAGGAGGGACATTTGCCCGGCGGTATCGGCGGCCACCCCTGCCAGGTCAAAGCGGCGCCATTCCTGTTGCGCCTCGCCGGCGTCCAGGCGCGATATGGCAAAAAGTGTCTGGACGATCTTGGCCAGGCGATCGACTTCCTCCAACGCGCTGCCAATCTTGTCCCGCAACTCGGGCAAAGGGCTGGCTTCTTCCACGGCATTTTCCAACTCACCGCGCAGCGCCGTCAGGGGCGTGCGCAATTCGTGCGAGGCATCGGCCAAAAAGCGCTGGTTTTGTTCAAAGGCCTCGCGCAACCGGGTAATCATCGCTTTGAGAGCCAGGGACAATTGCTCCAACTCGTCGCCGGTGGGAGCCAGCGGCAATTGCCCGCCCAGATTGTGCAACGTGATCTGTTCGGCGCTGTGCGCGATTTGCACTACCGGCGCAAGGGCCTGCCCAACCAAGACATATCCGCCCGCTGCCGCCACCAACACGACCACCGGCACACCCAGCAGCAGCAACAACAGCAAACGCGCCAGCAGCCTATCGATCGGCTGCATCGGCCCGCCGCTTTCGATAATGTACTCTAGGCCTTTGGGCGTTCGATACTCGTCGGCCACGATCAGCAGACGATTGCCGTCAGGCAGCGACGCGATGCGGCTGGCAGTGTAGGCGGCGGGCGGCAACCCGGCCGGATCAAAGGTGGCGGCGCGGCCTGAAGCATAAATGACGGTCCCGTTCCGGCGGCTCAGACGCACGAATCGATCGTAATTCTCGGGCGCATAACGCGCCTTGATCTCATCCACCACAAAAGGTTCGCCGGTCTCCTCCACTTTGGCCAATAGCGACACGGTGATTTGTTGCGTGCGCCGGCGGAGTGATTCGGCCAGGCTTTGTTCGAGGTAATGCCTCAAGACAAGGTACATGGTTGCGCCGCACAGGAGGAAGACGCCTGTCAACAAACCGGCGTACCACATGATCAGGCGGAAGCGGAGCGAGCGCGTGTTCATTTTTCGCCCTCCGCGCTGACGCAATAACCCACCCCTCGCACGGTACGGATGAGTTTGTGCGGATGCGCATCATCGACTTTGGCCCGCAGATGGCGCACATAGACATCGACGATGTTGGTCAGCCCTTCGAAGCTCTGATCCCAAACATGCTCGATAATCATGGTGCGGGAAAGGACGCGGCCGGCGTTCGCAGCCAGGTATTCGAGCAGCGCGTATTCCTTCGAAGTCAGTTCGATCTTTTTCCCAGCCCGTTTGACCTGTTGAGCCAGCCGGTCCAACTCCAGGTCGGCTACGCGCAGAACGCTGGCCCGATTACCCGGGCTGCGGCGGAGGAGGGCCTTGACGCGCACGAGTAATTCGGCAAAGGCGAACGGTTTGGTCAAATAATCATCCGCCCCCGCCTCGAAGTGCTCCACCTTTTGCGCCGTGCTGTCCCGGGCGGTCAGAATGAGGACCGGCGCCTCCTTTTTACTGCGGCGCAGGCGGCGCAGAATCTCCGCCCCGCCAATCCCCGGCAGCATGAGATCGAGGATGATCAGGTCATAATCGCAAAGCGACGCCATGTCCCATCCGGCTTCGCCGTCATAGGCGACGTCCACCGCGAATCGTTCGGCGCGCAAACCGCGAGCCACAAAGTCCGCGACCTTCCTCTCATCTTCAATCACGAGCAAGCGCATAATCTCTGACTGCCTTAGAATGACGTGACGGGAATTAAAGTGGCATGAATGGAACATTAAAATCCATTCAGAATCCAATGCGCTCCAGATCAATCTGTTTGCACTGACAGCTAATTTTGTGCGGGAGGGCGGCAACCAAGATCCCATTTCAAAAATAGGAGCGGAACGCGTGGCGAAGAATTTGCGCCGCACAGTTTGGGCCGCTTCTGAGATGATGTTCGCCATGGAACGTCGGGTTAAATGACCCACCTGCCCGATATTTGACAACAGAAAGCTAAGTCTGACCGAATACCAGCCCGCTCAATCCGTTTGGCGCCAACCTACAGACGACATGGTGGTGGCAGCCAAGCTGCGGAGGCACCGGATCGCGTCGCGTCTCCGCCTCAACCTTGCTTGGTGGCTTTTTCCAGGTGTCCGCCAAAACCAAAGCGCATGGCCGAAAGCAGTTTGTCCTGGTAATCCGACTCGCCGCGCGAAGCGAACCGCTCGTACAACGCGGTGGTCAGCACGGGCACCGGAACTCCTTCGTCGATGGCTGCCTTGATCGTCCAGCGGCCCTCGCCAGAATCGGAGACGCGTCCCGCAAAACTCGAAAGCTCCGGATCCGCAGCCAGCGCGGATGCAGTCAAATCCAGCAACCACGAGGCGATAACGCTGCCGCGCCGCCACACTTCGGCCACGTCGGCGAGGTTGAGGTCGTACTGATAACGCGCGGGGTCGCGCAGGGGTGTGGTCTCGGCGTCCACGTCGCTCTGACGTTTGCCAATGTTGGCGCAGCGCAAAATGCCCAACCCCTCCGCGTATGCGGCCATGATGCCGTACTCTATGCCATTGTGAACCATCTTGACGAAGTGGCCGGCGCCGTTCGGACCGCAATGCAAGTAGCCTTGTTCAGCGGTCCCGCCCCATTTCTCGCGCCCCGGCGTGCGCGGCACGTCGCCCATGCCAGGCGCCAGTGTGGCGAAGATGGGATCCAGGCGCTGCACCACCTCCGGTTCACCGCCGATCATCATGCAATATCCGCGCTCCAAACCCCAGACACCGCCGCTGGTGCCCACATCGACATAATGAATTCCCTTCGCCGCCAATTCCTTGCCACGGCGGATGTCATCCACGTAATAAGAATTGCCGCCGTCGATGAGCGTGTCGCCCGCTTCGAGGAACGGGAGCACGGTGGCAATGGTCTGATCCACGACCCCCGCTGGAACCATCAGCCAGATCGCGCGCGGCTTATCGAGTTTCTTCACCATATCAGCGAATGAGGAAGCGCCAGCGGCTCCATCCTGTGCCAGGCTCTCGACTGCTGCTGGAATCCGATCAAAGACAGTGCAGCGATGACCCGCTTTGATTAAACGTCGAACCATATTGGCGCCCATGCGCCCAAGCCCCACCATGCCAAGCTGCACGCTTTTATTTGTTTTCATAATGTATCCTTCACTATTTGAATTTATTTGACAGCCCGCTCAAGATCTAGCTCCAATTCGCGTCGCGGGGCTGCCTTCATTTTCCGGTCGCGGCTGATGAGGTTGTTCGCCGAACTCACGTGCTTCAATTTGTGGTCTTACGCGCATTAAGGAAAGCAGTTTTGCGCGAGCCAAGGACGCCATCTCATCGGCTTGGCCCCGACGGTAATTCTCCGGGAAACTCGTAGGCATGTTTTTTAGAACACGCTCAAGTTTTTTCACTCGAAGCGTAGCACGGTGAATGAATAGGCCGGGAACACGCGCGTAGTATGGCCATTCGCGATTCCGTGCTGCCATTGGGTTTGCTTGGGGACGATATTATCGGGCTTGGCGGCTGTGTTCACTTCGTCAAGAGTTCCCGACAGCTCGATTGAAAGGGCGTCGGGTTTGTCCGGAACAAACCCCGCCAGATGAATCTGGGCCGTGATCGCTTCCTTCCTTACGTTGACGACCTGCAACACCAGTGTTTTGCCGTCCTCGCTACGGGTGGCGACCGCATCCAGTCCGCCTTCTGCGCCAGACACGTCGCACTTGACCAATTGCGGCAGATAATTATGCGAAAGTATTTGTGTGATGTAACCAGGCGGCTGAAGCCAGACATGCGCCGGATTGAGGAACAACAGACCCTGGTTCCAATCGTTGTCGTTCTGACCGTCGGGCTGGAGGCCGTTGGCAGAGGTAGTGATGGGAATGCGTCCGTCGCGCTCGATGGCGAGGATGGCCTGAGCGTTGGCCAGCGCGCGCTTCTGGGCGTGGTTGCCGGCGTTGAGCTCGAACACCACGACCCTGTGCCTGGCGCCATCGGCGATCTTGTCAAGCGCATCCGCGAAAGAAAACATGCCAGCGAGTGTGGCATTGGGGGTGGCGGGTTGCTCGGTGTTCACATGGATGTCGAACCACACTTCGCCATTGTTCGCCTTCGCAATTTGAAGAATCCGCCTGTGCGCGGCCAGTGTGGTAATCCGCGAATCCGCTCCGGTGAAGTTGAACGGGTCTTGAATGGGTTTGGCATACGCAAAATCACCCACCACCGGTGTGATGTCTTTGTCCTTCGCCCAAATCGCCTTGGCCAACGCTTCGAACTTGTCCGCATATTTTTCGTCCACGCGTTCTTCATTGCCGAGTTCGATGTAATGGAGGTGATAAGGTTGCGGATGTCGGTCGGCCACCCGGCGTCGGCCCCAGACGGAATCAGCCGGGCCTTTGGCGTATTCGAGGAAGTCGGCCATGTCCTCTGGCATCTCGTCCATATTGAAAGCGGGGACGTATTCAAAGCCGGCGGCCTCGCAAAAATCCATGAAGTCGAGAATTCCCCACCCATCAGACGAGTAACGATACCACGTGCCCGCATACGGCGGGCGCCGATCGCGCGGACCGATCATGTTCTTCCACTTGTATCCGCTCTTGTTGACCATGGACCCTCCGTAGCGCAGCACGGTGATGCCTTGGCCGATCAATCCTTCCGCGACATCTCGGCGCACAGGCAGGTCTTTAAAGCGGCCCCACTCCCCCGGTTGCAGAAACGCGTGGCCGAGCGTTACGGAACCGGCCTGCGGCAATGTCAGCGCGAAGCGGCCCGTGAGGTCCGAGGCGTTCGGCGTCAACTTGAAATCCACCCGCTGCCACGCGTTGTTCGTGACAACCAATATCGCGCGTGCATAGACCCGCGAACCATCGCGGCTTTCCAGCGACGCGGCCAACTCTGTCTTTTTTTCAGCACGCGCCCACACGTAAGCTTCGTAATTCTTGCCGGCGACGAAACTCATGCCCCAGTGATTTAGCCCCTCGTTCTCGATTCCCCATTCCCCGGCGCCGGAATCGAAAGTCACCTGCTGCG
>DASYNM010000511.1:0-3766 GCA_036008545.1 Verrucomicrobiia bacterium | reverse complement strand
GTAGACCAGCCCGACCAGTACGCCGTCGATGATCGAAGCGATTATCCCGAACATGTTGATGTGAAGATGATCGGGGCCGGCGATACGCCGGCCCCGTGCCGCTTATTGGCTCGCTGAGAGAGGATAAATCAGATCGCCGGATTTGGCGTCGAGCGGCCAGACCACCTGGCGTCCGGGCTTGCCGTTCACCTTCTGCCACTGCGCCAGCACCATGGGATGCGCCATCTGCAGGCCGTGATGGCCGGGATCGGTGGCGAACTTGATGTGGCCGAAGAAGGTGGTGACGTCGATGGCGTTGAGCGCCGCTGCGACTTTTTCCGGCTCGACCGAATTCGCCTGCTCGATCGCGTGCTGCAGAATCTGGCCGGCGGTGTAGCCAGACGCCGCGTGATAATCAGCCTTGGCGTGGAATTTGTCCTCGAACGCCTTGGCAAATTCCGGCGTGGTCGGTCCGAATTCCGGCTTGTAGGAGACCTGGATCTCCCACTGCGACGGCACCGTCACGCCGAGCGCGGCCGCGCCGAGCTCGCCGAATTTGTCATCGCCGGGCGCGACCAGGATCGACACCCATTTCATATTGGCTTTCTGGTCGTACATCTGCCGCGCCAATGTGGCGCCATCGGAATAATGACCGCCGCCCATGAACCCATCGGCATTCGACGAGATGATCTTGTTGACGATCGGGCCGAAATCGGTGGTCGACGGCGCGTAGGATTCATCCATCACCACCTGCATGCCGGCTGCTTCCGCCTGCTGCTTGGTCGCGGTCAGCACCGCTTTGGAGAACGGATCGTCGGAGTAGACCATGGCGATCTTGGCGTGCGGATTTTTCGATTTGAGCGCCTCGACCGCGCCAGAGAGATAATGGCTCGCCGAGGTGATGACCATGAACAGATTTTTGTTGCCGAGCATGTATGGCTTCTCCTCGGCGCCACCGGCGCTAACCATGATCTTCCCATACTGCTCGCTGAGGATCGCCGCCGGCGCGGTGAGGCCGGACGAATACGGGCTGAACAGAAATTGCGCGCGGTCCTGGTTGACCAATCGCGTATAAAGCTGCTGCACGCGGCCGCCGACCGATTGATCGTCATAGCTGACGAAATTCACTTTATAGCTTTTCCCGCCGGCCTTGATCCCGCCCGCGGCATTGACCTCATCTCGCCACAGCTCGTAGCCGCGAACGAGCCCGAGCGAGTCGACATTGAGGGGGCCGGTCTGCGAGGTGGTAAAGCCGATGGTGATGGTGTCGTCGGCCAAAGCCGGCGTGACAAAGGCCGGCGCGGCAAAAGCCGCGGCGGCCAAAAGGGCAAGCGGAAACAGCTGTTTCATTGACATTCCTCCCAATATGGTCCCCCAGGCGACAGCGTGTTCGCCATCGGCGCGGCCCACGCTCCACGCTTCTCCATTTGGACGGGGCCGTTCTTTCAACGCTTAAGCTTAGCAAAAAAGCTTGGCACAGGGCGGACGCAAAGGCCATCCGCGACAAAGTGCGCGGCGTGATTATCGCGTGAATTGTAGCCCGGATCGAGCAATCAATTTGATGCTCTCGGCGCAGCCACAGACAATGTTTGATTCCGTGGGGATTAGTTTTTGGCTTTGGACTTGTTCAGGGTGACGGCGGCGCGAACGAGTGTCTTCAACGCCTCTTCGTCTATCCTCGCGCCCTCGTGAAAGTCGATGGCGCGCCTGGTGTTGCCGTCAAGACTGGAGTTGAAGAGGCGCGAGGAATCCTTCAGAGCCGCGCCTTTGGCGAAGGTCATTTTCACGACGGTCTTGTAAGTCTCGCCGGTGCAGATCAACCCGTCGTGCGACCACACCGGAACCCCTCGCCACTTCCACCCCTCGACGACTTCGGGATCAGCTTGTTTGACCAAGGTACGGAGCCGGCTGAGCATCTTGCCCCGCCAGTCGCCCAGTTCCTTGATTCGCGCGTCAATCAGCTCCGAAGGAGACTTGTGAGAAGAAGATTTGCTTTTCTGCGGCCCGCTTTTCTTCATGCCTTACCATTGAACCCGCGCGTTGCCCGCTGTCAGAATGTCCTTTGTTCCTCGCCGCATTCCTTACACGTGTACGGCACTCGAACCTGTCCTTGATCTGCTGAGACGCGATTGAGCGCGCCGCACTTTCGGCATTTGCTGTCGATACGGGTCTTGCCCTGCTTAACGGTGAGGGTTTTACGCTCCAATGCCTCTTTCACCAAACGTTCGGTCTCGTCGCGCATCGCTTGTTTTGACATTTCACGCTTTCTTGTCACGCTGTCTCGCTTTCTGAACGATAGGCCATACACGCGGCCGCGGAGCTCGGCAACGACCTTATTGAGCCACATCTTTCGTGACGCGGAATTCTTAGTCTCGGAGCGGCCACACCACGAGTTTGACCGCCGCCAGCTTTCGGCGCAACCAATCCCTTCCGAGTTTCAACCAAAGCCCCGGCACACCATCAAACGTGACGGAGTGGCCGCTTGGGCAAATGGAACTCTTCGACATCCATCACCAAGTTTCTTTTCCAAGAGCCCTAGTTTTGGCTGCATTGTGGCTTATCTGGAGTGAGTTGGTTGAATAATGATATTCAAGCAATACTTCACAAAAAATTGGAGATCGCTATGACCGAGAATAATCAGAATCAGGGCGGCCAGCAGAACCAGCAAGGCGGCGGCCAGCAAGGTGGTGGCGGCCAACAAGGTGGCGGCGGCCAACCGAAGCCTGGTCAGCAGCAGCAGCAGCCTGGTCAGCAGCAGCCGGGACAGAAGCCCGGACAGGGCGGCCAACAAGGCGGCCAGCAGAAATAAGGCTCCTCTTCGGAGAAAAGAACCCCTGGTTTCGGCCGGGGGTTTTTATTTGTTGGATCCTTCGCCTATAGAGCGCGGTCACGGCAGCCCGAGACACAACCATTTATGGCACGGCGCGGCGGCAATCGCCCATTCGACAAAGGCCATCCCCGTTCGCTCCCTCCATTCGACGTGGTAATAGTAGCGAGCCCAAAACGGCTTTTTCTATGCACTCGTCTTGCCGCCGGTGCTATGTGCAGAGGAGGCCGAATATGAAATTGCTGTTTCTTATCGTCCTTCTACTGACGCTTGAGGGCTGCCAAGGCTCAGGCCGATTTGAGGCTACCCAAATTGGACCATTCGCGGTTTCGAACGGGCTAACCTCGAGCCCTCCAACTGAGGCGGTATAATTTGGAGAAAAGCGATGGAATGGTTTAGCCGGAAAACATCTCTAGCTGGCATTCAAATTCCTAATTGGGGGATCGTTCTGGGTGCCATCATTGTGATCTTGCTGATCTACAACTCCATGCACTGAGCGCATCGGTTTATGCGTTACTCTGGAACAGATCGCCCGAGGGCTTCCTGAAAAAAGGATACCGTGCCTGGGATCGATATGACCGTGACCTTCAATTGGCCATCGTTGAGGCGGCTCTCAACAAAACCGCGATGACAACCAGCACGCATCGCCATCACGGATACGAACTGGTACTTCACCGCAAGAGTGACGACCGTTATCAGGTCATCATTTTCGACCCCAAGGGAAATCGGATCGCCTCGACCGAGGTCCATTTGGAGCGACAGGGCGCTCTTACTGAGGCGTCGGAATACGTCGATCACCTCATCGCAAAGCGACGGGCCTGACTATTCGGCCCCACCAATTGAGCCGACTAGCTGCCAATCTGTGGCAAAAGCTGTGGCGGTCCAGTTGCCGAGAGTCGTTAGGTAATGGTCGGAGTGGCAGGATTTGAACCTGCGACCCCCTCGTCCCGAACGAGGTGC
>DASYNM010000510.1:0-9472 GCA_036008545.1 Verrucomicrobiia bacterium | reverse complement strand
TTCTTGAGTTTTGCGCCGCAAATCGCGACGCTGCCAGAATGGTGACTGACACGAGCGCTTCCCCTCCACCGCCGATGCCGCATAAAAGGCGCGTGCGTTATGCCGGGAAACACCCGCGCCGGTTCGAGGAAAAATACAAGGAGCGCCAGCCCGGACGATACGCGCAGACCGTGGCCAAAGTCATGGCTTCGGGCAAAACGCCGGCGGGCATGCACAGGCCGGTCATGGTGGCGGAAATCCTGGAGGCGCTCGCGGCGAAGCCCGGTGACGTGGCCGTGGACTGCACACTTGGATTCGGCGGCCATGCTCAAGAAATTCTAACGCGCATCTTGCCCGGCGGCAGGCTGCTGGGACTGGACGCCGATCCCATCGAGCTTCCTAAAGCCGAAGCGCGTCTGCGCGGCCTTGGGTTCGGCGAGGATGTCTTCACCGCGCGCCGCAGCAATTTCGCCGGCTTGCCGCAGGCGCTTTGGGATGCGCAAATCAAAGGCGCCGACTTCATTCTCGCGGACCTCGGCGTTTCGTCCATGCAACTGGATGATCCGGGCCGGGGCTTCTCGCTCAAGCACGAAGGGCCGCTCGACATGCGCATGAATCCGCAGCGTGGCCAGCCAGCGTCGGCTCTCTTGCAACGCATTCACGCCAACGCATTGCAAACCTTGTTGACGGAAAACGCGGACGAACCTCACGCCGCCGCACTTGCTTCCGCCCTGGCCGGGAAATTATTTTCCACCACGACTGCGCTGGCCAAGGCGATCAAGGGCACCCTGCCCCGTTTGAACGCGGAGGATGCCGCCGACTCCATCCGCCGCGTTTTTCAAGCGCTACGCATTGCCGTCAACGATGAGTTTTCAGCGCTGGAGACTTTGTTGCGCCTTCTTCCGTCCTGCTTGAATCCAGGCGGACGCGCGGCGGTGCTGACCTTTCATTCGGGCGAGGACCGGCGTGTCAAAAAATCGTTTGAAGCGGGCCAGCGCGAAGGTATTTACGCCGTGATTTCCGAAGTGGTGCGCCCAGGAGCGGAAGAACGGCGTGCGAATCCGCGTTGTGCGTCAGCCAAAATGCGATGGGCACGACGAGCGATACAAAAGTGAAACCATTGTAGTCCATCGGAGCACCAAGTGGCATTAGAATTCATGTCAGGACGCAGGCCTCAGCGAATACGAACTTTCGTTGTTTGCCTTTCGTTAGCTGGCGCTTTGATCGCGGTTGGAGCGGACAGCTCACCCCCGGAGCCTGCTATCCCCTTACCCACGGTCACGGTCACGGGCACCACCAACGGAGGTTCCCTGACGTCGCCAACCATAAGTCAGGCGGCCAGGAAAAAGAAGGAAGTGCCCGGCGGTTTCACCCTGCAAGGAATTGATTCACTGAATCAAGGGCGCGCTTCGAGCATAGACGATTTGTTTCAAAATGCGCCCGGCGTAGTCATGCTTTCTGAAAACAATGTGGAAATCAGCAAGGTCTTCATTCGCGGCTCGGGCGTTTTTTCGGAGGATGAACCGGCGGGCGTGCAGTATCTGATCGACGGGCTGACGTTGAACCAAGCCGACGGTGAAATCATCCTGGAGGATTTTGATGTTACCTCCTTCAAGTATGCGGAGGTGTATCGCGGCGCCAATGCCTTGCAATACGGCGGCCTGGGTTTGGGAGGGGCGGTGAATTTTGTCCCGTTCACTGGATACGACTCCTCCCCGCTCGCCATCAGAGCCGAAGGCGGGAGCTTCGGATTCACACGCGATCAAATCAGCACAGGTGGCGTGCAAGGGCCGTGGGATTATTATGTTTCAGCGTCAGGGCGTTATCGCTCCGGATGGCGAGACCACAGCGAGGAAAGCACAGAGTTTCTGTTTAGCGACGTGGGATACAAGTTCAGCGACACTCTTGAAAATCGCTCCTACCTTATCCTGGATCAAACCGACCGAAAAATTCCTGGCGCACTTACCTTGCAGCAGTTGGAGCAAAACCCGAAACAAACCGATCCTCTTGCGATCCCCGAAGACTGGCGGAAGGATTGGTATTACATCCGCCTGGCGGATAAGTTGAGCTACAAATCGGGCCCGGAAGAGGCGGACGCCGGCGTCTATTGGTGGCATCGCGAGGCTTACGAACCGAACATCTACATCCCCAGCAATACGCTTTCGGGCATCAATGCGTTCTACTCGGACAATTTCGGCGCGCTGATCAATTCGACTACGCGCGGGCAGTGGCTCGGTGGCGAAAATGTCCTGACGCTGGGCTTCAACCCAACCGCCGAGGATCAGGAGGACGCCTATTACCAGAACCTGAACGGCGGCAAAGGCGCCTTGACCGGGGCCGATAGCCAGTGGTCGCTCAACGGCGTTCTGTACGCGCAAATTCAACATTACCTGACCGAGAAGCTTTCCATTGTCCTGGGCGCGCAGGGTATCTACGCCCAGCGCCATTTCTCTGACTTCTTCTTGACATCGGTGGATGGCGACCAGTCGCGCAACTTGATTTACCGCAGCATCAATCCCAAAGCCGGCCTCATTTACGAGCTTAATGACAAGGACCAGATATTCGCCAATATCAGCCGCGCCTACCAGGCGCCCTCGTTCGACGACATGGTGGATTTCGATACGGGTCCCAACACAAGCCAGGTCTTGAATCCACTCGAGCCGCAGGTCTCTTGGACGGCGGAGATTGGCACGCGCGGCGAGAGCGAACGCTTCGAATGGGAACTGGCCCTTTACCATAGCTGGGTCCGGAATGAATTGGTGGATGTTTACAACCCGGTCACCGACCTGGAAATCGGAGGATTGAATGTGCCGCACGCGACGACTCAGGGTGTGGAAGCGGGACTGGATACACGGCTGCTCAACGGCATCATTGTCAAAGAAAACAAGCATCACGCGGCCGATCGATTGACACTGCGGCAAAACTACACGCTGACCGACATGACCTTTAACAATAGCGCTGACTTCGGTAACGACCGCGTCGCGGGTGTGCCGATCCATGATTATCAGGTCCAGTTGATGTACGAATCCCCCAATGGTTTTTACGCCGGGCCAAATTTGAATTGGATCATGACGCGGTTTCCAGTGGACAACGCCAATACGCTTTACGCTCCAGCCTATGCCTTGCTGGGCTTTCGCGCAGGCGCACGATTGTGGAGGAACTTATCGGCTTTCGTGGACTTGCGCAATTTGCTGAACCAGCGTTATGCGGCTTCGGTGGACCCTATTGCCGCCGCGTCGGCCGAAGGCGCCCAAGTGTTCCACCCCGGCGATCCGCGCTCTTTCTACGCCGGCCTGTCATGGGTCTGGTAAGCGCTGGGTTAGTTGGAACGATGCAGATAGAGCAATGAAATTTGACAGGATGATCAAGATGAACAGGATGGGGATTTAGACGGGAATCAGGCGTAAATCCTCACCACTTGGTGATTGCTCCCGGATCGGCCATACATCCTGTTCATCCTGTAAATCCTGTCTAATTCTCTTTCGGACTCCGTCTTCCTTCCGCATGTTTCGGGCTTAGAGGCATGTGGCCATTTTATGCCACATGACAAATGTACGCCCGCGGGTGGAATCTATTTGTAATATCACCAAATGAATGCAACCTGAACAAGGGCGTTCGCGCTCATTAATTAATCCCATGAATTTATTTAAACGACCGGTGCGTGTTCTGACCTTCGCCCTTCTGCCGGCCTTGGCCACGGCTTTCTCTCTGTCCGCCGAAGTCCCTCGCGCGGAACATCCGCGCCCCGATCTTTTCCGCCAAAACTGGATCACGCTTAATGGCCAGTGGCAGTTTGAAATCGATGACCAGGGCGACGGCGAAACGCGCGGCTGGCAGTCCGGCCACGACCTCGACTCGTCCATCACCGTGCCGTTTTGCCCGGAGAGCAAACTTTCCGGCATCGGCCATTACGGGATAATGAAACATACCTGGTATCGGCGCATATTTGCAGTGCCGGCAGCCATGCAAGGCAAACGCGTGCGACTGCATTTTGGCGCGGTGGATTACCAGGCGCGCATTTGGGTCAATGGCAGGCCGGCTGGTTCACACATCGGCGGCAGCGTCCCTTTCGATTTTGATGTTACTCCTCTGTTGCGCGCAGGAGATAACGAGTTGGTCGTGAATGTTTTTCACGACGTCGCCAGTGGCAAGGAGCCGACTGGCAAGCAAACGCACACGGTCAGCGAAGGCTGCGTCTATACGCGCACCACCGGCATCTGGCAGCCGGTTTGGCTCGAAGCGGTCGGGTCATCGTTCGTCGAGAATTTCTCGCTCGCGCCCGATCCCGATCACTCGCGCGTGCTCATCGACGCCAGCGTCAACGGCTCGGAGCCGGGTCTAACGGTCAAAGCGGAAGCGTTTGCCGACGGCCAAAGTGTCGGGTCTGATTCTTGTCCAGTCGCGGGCGGGGCGAATCATTTGGTTCTCAACCTGAGCCAGAAGCATCTCTGGGAACCCGGCTCGCCCTTTCTTTACGATCTCAAGTTCACCGTTACTCGCGGCGCGGAAACCGTCGATGAAATGTCCAGCTACTTTGGTTTGCGCTCCGTTTCCATTCAAGGGCGTTCCATCCTCATCAACGGCAAGCGCATTTTTCAACGATTGATCCTCGACCAGGGCTTTTATCCCGACGGCGAATGGACGGCGCCCTCAGATGAGGAACTCAAAAAGGATATTGAGAGATCGATGGCCGCCGGTTTCAACGGGGCGCGGTTGCACCAAAAAGTCTTTGAACCTCGTTATCTATACTGGGCCGACAAGCTAGGCTACCTGGTCTGGGGCGAATTTCCCAATTGGGGCTTCGAGTATCATGCGGAGGACTACGGCAATTTCATCAACGAATGGTGCGAAGTGCTCCTTCGCGACCGGAATCATCCGGGCATCATCGGCTGGTGTCCCTTCAATGAAACGCCCGGCAACGCCGGCGAACTGCAACAAATTATCTGGCGGCAAACCACGGCGTTGGACCCCTCGCGTCCGGTCATTGAAAGCAGCGGCTGGGCGCACACCATCCCCAATCCCCTCGTGCTCGATGATCACGATTACAATCAAAATCCGGCCGCCTTCAAGCAGCGTTGGGAGGAGTTCTTCGGCGGCGCTGCCAAAGATCGTGTGCCGGAGCGCTACGGCGTGGCGGGCTCGACGCCTGCGGACCGCGGCCTCCCCTTCATGGTCAGCGAATTTGGCGGCATCGGTTGGGCGACCGAAGGCGGTTGGGGCTATGGCGACGGACCCAAGAGCCTGTCGTCGTATTACGATCGCTACGGCGGACTGGTCGCCGCATTGCTCGATAACCCAAATCTATTTGGCTTCTGCTACACGCAGTTGACCGATGTCGAACAGGAACACAACGGTTTGTATTATTATGATCGCCGGCCAAAGTTCGACGTTCAGCGCCTCCATGATTTCACCGCGCGACCGGCCGCCTACGAGACCACCGGGCCAACTGTTGGCGGACCCGCCCCCACGATCACGCACAACTGGACGGTTCTGGTCGGCGCCGCCGCCGATGGAGAATTAGCCAAACCCTATCAATTCACGACCACGGCCCCGGCGCCGAATTGGACGAGCGCCAAATTTGATGACGCCGCCTGGTCCAACGGTCTTGCGCCCTTTGGCCATGCACTTGCTGGTGTTCGCACTGCCTGGACCAGTGACGATATATGGCTCCGTCAAAGTTTCGATTCCGAATCCGGCGCCATCCAAGCCGCGTCGCTGGTTATTTTCCACGACGAGGACACCGAGATTTATGTGAACGGACAACCGATCTGGAAAGGTGGAGGCTACACAACGGCCTACCAAGCCTTTGGCGTCACGGAAGAGTTGCGGAAAGCTTTGCGGAAAGGCCGCAATCTTCTCGCCGTTCACACCCACCAAACCGTCGGCGGCCAATTCATCGACCTCGCGCTCTTGGTCGAACCGCAAGCGACCAAGACCGCTGGTTTGCACGGGAACTGACAACAGCGCGGCATCGTCTTTAGAAGGTTTGCCTCGGCAAAAAACTACAGCGTTTTGCGCGCCGGCGCGGCCACAATATTTCCGGTCAAGTGATCAACGACCGCCGCGGCTTTGACCGCCGGCGCCGATTGGTTGACGCGATCAGTTGACCGCATCGTGACCAAGCCTGGCGCGGCTTGAAATAACCCGCCTTGCGCGTTATCCAAAAATTGCCCGTCGTTAATGGTGTTGTGGCTGCACCCAACGTCATTGACGACGAACGCTTTCCCGGCGCAATGGCTGATCGCCAGCTTGCTAAAAATATTTTCCGTGCAAGCGGTTCCAGGGCTTAACTGCCAACCGGCCGGTGTCCGCACGACGGTTTCAGCCATGAAAACGCCGTGGTGGCGGCTGTGCTGAATCGTTACCTCGTCGAATTCGTTGCTGCAGGATTGCCGCATGAAAATACCCAGATCATTGCCCGTGAGGACCGCGTCCTGGATCACATTATGGTTGAAATTCAAGTCCAACGAAACGCCGGCCGCAGGATTATCGTGCAAATTCAAATGGCTGAAATGGCTGTCCTCCGTCTGATAACAAGCCAAACCGTCGAACTGGTTGTCGAACGAGGTATAGTCTTGCACGGTCAGCCGGCGAGTCCCGCATGAAGTGACCATGCCGCCGGAGCGACAATGGCAGCAAACGACCCGTTCCACCGTGGCATCCGCAGGCCCCCAGACGTCCACGCCGTTGTTATACACGCCCGCGCCACCCGGCAGGAACCGCCAAACCTCCGTTTGCTCGTTCCTTCGGTTGCCGTCGATCAACAAGTCGGCCAGGCGGAGGTTTTTTGTCGGCTTGATCGCGGTGGCGGTAAGTGAACCCAGGATCACCACCGGGCAGTTGGCGCCGTCCGCCAGATACAGCACCGTCGAAGTGCCACAGCCGCGCAAGGTCTGGTTGTCTTGCCGGAGTAAGATCGGCTCCTTAATAAGATACCGCCCCGCAGCCAGCACCACTTCACCTCCTGCGGGAAGAGCGTCCAAGGCTGCCTGAATCCCCTCGCCGCCCGCGTTGGGAGGCACGGTGCCGGGGGGAACGGAGATTTCGGTGGCAAGATTTGAATTGATCAGGATCAGACCTACAAGGGCTAGTATGGTCGATGGTCTTAACTGCATATACCTATCTCTGCCGACAATGCTTCTTGGTTTTTCTCAAATCGCGTCTCATCGCTGTACCTTAACTGACGGTAGGGTTTTGCCTGATATTCACCGATCTGATAAAAAATTTCGCCTCCCGTCCATCCCTGTCCGTCCCAGCCCTCGGCGAAGAACCTTGCATCACGGAGTCAGCACCATGATCACTCGATAAAACTGCTGCGATCCGCCGCTCACGGGTTCAGATACGCTCAACTGGTCGCCTGAAGCGATTACGGGGGGACCAACATCCGTCCAAGTGGGATTGCCCAAATCGGTCGTGGACTGAATCTGATATGAAACGTTGGCAACGCTTCCCAATGTGAAAGTAATCATGCCTCCCGATATGCTGGCCGACTGCGCGACCGGCGCGGGCACGGTCTCCACCCTCACGTCGTCCAACCCAAATGCTCCAGGGACTTCGTTGAAATCAAATTCCAGCGTGCTGCTGGCTGAGGTGGCGGAAACGACGAATTGCAGGTTGGTCCAGCCGAAAGCGTCCAGGTTGGTTTGGGTAAAAAGGGCCGAGCCATCCCACTTCGCGGAAAAGTCGTTCGGGGTCGTTGATCCCTGGTAGGCCACGCTGGTCAACCAAAATGATACGAGGTAATGCTGACCGGGACTCGTCGCCACGGTTTGGGAAAGCGAACCATCCGTTGGATATTGTCCGAGGTAGGCGCCGTACAGACCCGAATGTACGAATGCTACATCGGGTACTCCGTCCAAAGCGTTCGTCCCGGCCACATCCACGTCATCGGCAGCCAAGGCAAACACGAGATCAGTTTGTCCAACCAGGGTCCAGTCGGTGAAGTCGCCGGTTTCAAAGCCCCCATTGCCCACGTACAAATCAAATTGCCGGTTCTGGGTCGTGCCGTCGGTAAGGTTGACGAACGAAACATTGGCGCTGTAGTTCCCGATCAAAAAGTTGCTGGCGGCCGAATTGAGGCTGACCGTGACGGTCGAGGTGCCGCGGCCCGGCGTTAATGTGCCCGAGGTCGAGGAAACGTTCAGCCAACTTGAGGTGTTGATGAGGCTCCAGTTCACAGCCGTCGTGCCGATATTGGCGAGCGTATAGGTTTGGGAAGCCACCGTAAAAGGCCCGCCGCCAGGTCCGCTAGCCGTAAAACCCAAAGGCGGCGTGATGGCTAGGCTTTCCGACGGCGGGGCCAGCAGCGCCTGCATAAGATTGGTTCCGATCGTGCCCCAGCCGGTGCAAAGATCATAACCAGCCGTGGCGGGGTACTTGCTTGGACTGTTGGCATTGGTGTTGAATCCAGCCGTAACGTCGTGGAAACTGGAATGATATAGAGCACTCTTGCCAATGGCGTAAAGGGCGGGATTGGCGAAGCCGATTGGCGGCTTGCCGTCGGCGGCCGCCTTCTGGTTCACCAACGCCATGAAACCCGCCCACAAAGGAGTGGCCAGGCTGGTGCCTGCTTCCACGTAGTCATCTCCCTCGCCCAGCAGCTCATTCAGTTCAACGTAAATATTGGTGGCATAATCAGGATCATTGCCCCAGGCGATCTGAACATTGTTCGCCACCAGGGCGACATCCGGCAGGTTGCGCATGGCGGTGGAACCTTCATTGGCCGTCATGCTAATCCCCTGCTGCCAGGCCGGGATGGGGTAAGCCAGGCTCACGCCGCCGCCCGAAGCATACTCGGGGGAATTAGGCAGGCCTAAGAGGCTATTGTCCGCAGCAGGCGTTAGCCATACAACTTCGGAAGCCCAGGAGTCTTCGTTGGTGTTCATCGCCAAGGTCGTTCCGCCGACGACGGTGATGTAAGGATCGTCCGCGGGTGCGTCAATCGCCCCAGGATAGGCCCCGAAGTCTCCGCTGCCGGTAAAAAAGCTTTGCCCTTGCGCTGCATACTGCTGGAAAATTTGCACGGTTGACAGGTTGATATCCATCTCGTAGGAGCAGCTCAGTTGGTTGGCCAAGTCGTCCGTGGCCATGCGGTTAAGCACGTCATTGATCTGAGCGGTTGTTGTCGGAGGCTGAATGTAATTTGTCGCCAGCGGGGCTTGATCCAGCGGCGTTGGGCCTTCATACACCAGCACTCTGCGCAGTCCCGGCGCCATCGAAATCGCCATTTCGATATCCGCCGTAACCTCGACGGAATAATCCATGTTCGTGTCATCGCCATCAAAACCGTCAATCAAAATATTGGTCAAGACGACACTGGTCTCCAAGCCGGCTTCGCTTTCATAGGAGGTGATGTCGTCAGGATAGTAACCTGTCAATTCAAAAAGCCCCAGCGACTGACCGGTGCCGTCCTGCGCAAGGCCGGCGGCATAAGCCGCGCGGTAGTCACTGCCAAAAAAAGGGCCGGTGTACCCTCCACCTCCGCCTCCCCCTC
>DASYNM010000509.1:0-9529 GCA_036008545.1 Verrucomicrobiia bacterium | reverse complement strand
CGCATTTCTGTCTTCACCTTGGCCAGCAAGGCTTCGGTTTTTGGAAATTTGCCCGGCTTAAATTCCGGTCCGATGACCTGCGCAAAGTTGAAGACGTTGAGTTTCATATCCTCCACCGCGGTGGCGGTTTGGGCGCTGGTGCGTGCTTTGACAACCTCGCGGCATAATTGCAATTCCGCCGCCTCCTCCTCGGAGCCGGGAGCGGGCGGCGGCGCCAGCAAGGCCACGCCGTCGGGATGTCCCGGCTCAAGGTAGTGATCGTCAGCGCGCAGCGGCAAAGCGAGACAAAGCAGAAGCAAAAACGTTGGATATAGTAGACTGAATTTTTGCTGATCTTTTAAGGATGCGACTCTAGATTTCATGTTCGTTTACTTTCCTTCGGCAGTTAGATACGCGCGCAGCGCCTGGTGCCGCTTTTCCAGCGGCAACTTCGCCAGGTCCGCCACCGTCGCGTAAAATTTTTCCATATCGCCGCCTTTAGCGCGCAGCACGGCCCGGAAGGCGGGCACCAAGTCAAAATAAGCGGCGACGATGTTGAGTTTGGCATTGTTGACTGGCTCGGCAAACCAGTTGTCGTAGCCGGACTTCTCCAAGCCCCAGCTATCTTTGACGGAAGCGTAGCGGGCGCGCATTTGTGTGATAATTTCCGCCTTGCGCCGGAGTTTGGCCGCGGTCGGCAGGCCGGGGTTGTCATATACTTTTTGCAATTCACCGCGCGTGCCCGCGACCAATTTCAAAAAGTCGTTCAAGCGCCGCCCTTCATCCAGGTAGTGCTCGTAAGCACTCGCATTGCCCGAGGCGTCAAACCAGCGCCGGACTCCCTCCGCCGCCACCATGGTGGCGAAAGCTTCGTTGAAATCGGTGTCGCCCGCGATGAACAGGCGGCGGTGCGTCAGCTCGTGAAAAATGGTGTCGGCCAAATCGGCTTCCGGTTCAAAGATGAACGTGTTCAACAAAGGGTCGTGAAACCAGCCCAGCGTCGAATACGCCGGAACTTCGCCAATATACGCGTCCCAACCCTTCTTGTCCCAGATGGCGGCGCAACGGCGCGCGCCGGCTTCGCTGAAGTAGCCGACATAGCTGACGCTGCCCACAATCGGGAACCACCACGTTTTCGGTTCGAGCGAAAGCTGGGGAGCGACGGTGACATTCCACACCACGTAAGGGCGATGGAGATCGGCGTATTTGAGATAACTACCGTCGGGCTGCAGTTTGAGTTCCTTGGAGGCGAAGTCGCGGAGGCGCAGGACCAGCGTCAATTGCGCCTTGAGCTTCGGATCCGTGGCGGGGTCTTGGATAAGTTTATCGATCGGAGTTTGGTGGGCGAGAATTTCGTATTGACCGGCGGCCGCCTGGCGGTAAAAGCGAACTGTCTCGCAGCCCGAGAGAGCGCCGACCATCAGCAGGCAGACGCAGGCCAGGAGCGCGACGCGCCGGCGGGCGCCCTTTTTCAGGAAGTTGAGCATGATGGCGTCAAAGATGCCGCGCTTTATCCCTTTTGCATCTCTTTCGCCCAGGTGTCGCGCAAAGCGATGGTGCGATTGAAGACCAGCTTCCCATTCGTGGTGTCCGGGTCGAGCGCGAAGTAACCCAGACGCTCGAATTGATAGCGCTGTTCCGGCGACGCTGTTTGCAGGCTCGGCTCGCACTTGGCGGTCAGAATCTCCAGCGAGTGCGGGTTGAGATGCTGTTTGAAATCTCCGGCGGCGTCCGGCTCGGGCACGGTGAACAACCGGTCATACATGCGAACTTCGGCGTCGATGGCATGCGCGGCGCTGACCCAGTGAATGGTGCCCTTGATCTTGCGGGCGGCGGTGGCTCCGCCCGTCTTGCTCTCCAAGTCGGCGGTGCAACGCAATTCGGTGACGTTCCCAGCGGCATCCTTGACCACCTCGTCGCACTTGATGATGTAGGCGTACTTGAGCCGCACCTCGCCGCCCGGTCGCAGTCGAAAATACTTTGGCGGCGGAGTCTCCATGAAATCATCGCGCTCAATGTAAAGCGTCCGCCCGAAGGGAATCTTGCGCGTGCCCGCGTTCGCGTCTTCGGGATTATTGATAGCGTCGAGCTCCTCAACCTTGCCCTCGGGGAAATTAGTGATGACAATCTTGATCGGTCGCAGCACGGCGAGACGGCGGAGCGAGCGTTTGTTCAAGTCCTCGCGAATGGCGTGCTCCAGGACCGCCACGTCGGTCACGCCGTTATATTTGGTGATGCCGATGTGGTAGGCGAAATGGCGCAACGCTTCGGGCGTGACGCCGCGGCGGCGCAGGCCGGAAATGGACGGCATGCGGGGATCGTCCCAGCCGTGGACGATTTTCTCGTTGACAAGCTGGAGCAGCTTGCGCTTGCTCATCACGGTATAGCCCAGGCTCAAGCGGGCGAACTCGTATTGGTGCGGGAGCGGGCGCGGGAGGTTAAGGTTTTCCAGAATCCAATCGTAAAGCGGGCGATGGACCTCGAACTCCAGCGTGCAAATGCTGTGCGTAATGCCCTCCAAGTAATCGCTCAGGCAATGGGCGAAATCATACATCGGATAAATGCACCATCGATTGCCGGTGTGATGATGCTCGGCATGGCGAATGCGATAGAGGATCGGATCGCGCATCCAGATATTGGGCGAGGCCATGTCGATCCTGGCCCGCAAGGTGCGCGCGCTGTCGGGAAATTCGCCCGCCTTCATGCGCTTGAACAAATCGAGGCTTTCCGCCGTTGTGCGCGTGCGGAACGGGCTGTCCTTTCCCGGGCGGTCGGGCGCGCCGCGATAAGCGTCGGTGTCCTCGGGCGAAAGATCGCAGACGTAGGCTTTGCCTTTCTCGATCAACGCGACGGCGTAGTTGTAAATCTGCTCGAAATAATCGGAGGCATAGAACGGTTCCAGCTTCGCGCCCTTCGCGTCCGCGCCAGCCACCGGCCCCAGGAAAAAATCGGGTTGGCCGTTGCTGTCGATCGCGTTGGGCGTCGCGCCCGTGGGTTTCAAGCCCAGGCGATCGTCCGCCCAGCCGCTGATTAGCCATTTGACATCGGCGATGATGGAATCGACATATTCGACTTCCTCCTTGGTGGGATTGGTGTCGTCCATGCGAAGATTGCAGACGCCGCCGAACTCGCGCGCGATGCCGAAATTGAGGCAGATCGACTTGGCGTGGCCGATGTGGAGGTAGCCATTGGGTTCGGGCGGAAAGCGCGTGTGGATTCTTGGATAACGCTTTTCGGCGACGTGCCCCGCCACGATGTCGCGAATAAAATCCGACGGCGCGGCCGCCGCGCCTTGCTCTGGAGTTGGAGTGCTCATGTCACGATCATTCAACGCATCGAATCGTAAATTGCGTCCTTCGCCGGGTCGTCCCGAAGGAATTGTTCGTAATCCGCCGCGCGCCACTCCTCGTCGTCCGTTAGTTGCTCGATAAGGATTAGGATGCGCGCTTTGCCAACCTTCGGCAATTGCGCCGCAAACTCGCTAGGAATGGTAAGCACGTTGGCGCCGTTCAACTCGGTGACGAATTCTACTGCATTCATTGGAAGACGGTATCGTACGGAGAGGTGCGGGTCAATGAGCGCTATCCGTCGGTAGTGGGCTATTTTGAATTTTGACCCGTGATTCTTACTTTCATCCGCGAAGGGCGATGGCCTTTTGCAATGCCGCTTCAATGAGCTGGACGGTTTCAAAATCGGGGCTTGTGACGGCGATTTGATCTCGGCCAGCAGTTGTGATCGAGAGGGCAAAAGTCGGCTTCGACTGGCCTTGGATTTTGGCTCCATAAAATGCAAAAATCGCCGAGACGGCGAGCAGTCCAATCGCAAGCGGGCGCATGGCTTTGGCCGACGCACCGTCATATCCATCTTCCGCGATAAAAATTAGGATTCCAGTCAAACTAAGAATTCCGGTGAAGATATACAGCCATTTGGTCGCTTCTGGACAAACCGGCGGCAGGCTGATGACGCGGAACGAATTGATTGCCGCGATTGGATAGTTTGCATTCCCAACTTTTAAGCACGTTTTTGAGACTGTGACTGTTTCTTGTTCGTAAATCATGGCACCATCTTCCACTTCGGATTCTAAGATGATCCGGCGGCGTTGTCCTGGCGGAATGAACAACACAGTCTCCATGCCACAATGGGGACAGACAATGGTTTTTCCATCCGCTTCCGACTCGAATTCCAAGGCGTTATTGCAATGCTGGCATGGGCATTCGGGGTTCATATCATTCAATGTCAATTGACTGGCACGCATTCTCACATACGATTAAAAAGCAATAAATCAAATCGGCTCCGGGACAATATTACTTTTTGCCCTTCTTCGATTCGGATGGTTCAGGCATATTTTGAATCGCGATCTGAGCGTTTTGCACGAGTTTTAATGCGCTCTTTTCTGAAACATCGTAATAGCTCTCAGCTTGTGCGGCCCAATAATTAAATAGCTCGTCCCGATGTTTTTCCGTTTTTCCGCCAGCCTGAATCAAAAGGTCGCGCAGTGCGCGCGTTTCGGCCTTTATAACGGCTTGTTCCTTTAAAATGGCGACGATCCCGGCAATGATCTTTTCGTTGTCCATAATAATTCCATAATCACCACGACTTCCCTGTTAGTGCAAGTGCGGTTTCATCAACCAATCAGACCCACCACTTATCCGTATTCAGCCGAACTGCGAGATTATGGCACCGAAATGCGCAGCAGCTCCTCGGCGGTCTCCGGCTTGGGATGCGATTCCTGGCGTGCGGTGGCGGCCACTTCCGGCTTGATGGGCGCCGCCCCTTCTCCGCCCCATTGCCCACGGATGTAATTGAGCACAATGGCGATTTCCTCGTCGCTCAGGTTCTCGCGCCAAGGCGGCATGACGATATTCCAGGTTTTACCTTGCACCTGGATCGGACCGTTGAGGCCGTTCAACACGATGCGCACCAATCGCTCTCCATTCGGCGCCTTGACCCATTCGGAGCCAGCCAGCGGCGGCGCGACACCGTCTTTGCCCGCGCCATCCTGCTGGTGGCAGGCGGCGCAGATCTTCCCGAAGATGACGCGACCTTTGCTCTTATCATCCAGGCTGCCGCCCATCACCCAACGCAAAAATGACCGCAGCACCGGATCGGGCGTGGTGTAGCTCAAGTAAACCAAATGGTTTGAGTCGGCGAAAAAACCCGGAGGCGAATCGACGGACGGCGCGTTCGTTTTCAATTGTTCGCGCAGAACCGCCAAGGCCATGGAATCCTGGCGCAAGTTTTCCAATTCCGTTTCGTTGCCGGCGACTTTGGCCAGAGCGTCCTGACGAGAAGTTTGCGCTTCCTGCAACTGCTTTTGCAGGGACGCGTTTTGCGCTGCAACATTTTCAATCTCCCGTCGGAGGGTCACATAGGCGGCAAGGCCACCCAGAACGCCCGCGCAGAGAATCGAAGCAATGAACGTCGTGCGGCTCATGGTGGATGTGTCGGAGGCGCGGTAGTCATCGCGCTCGATGCTCAATTGCCGTTCCTCACTCCGATCAGTCTTTGGTGTTCTTCGATGGCGTAGCGGTCGGTCATGCCGGAGAGATAATCACAGATGGCGCGCGGCCAGCCGGTTTGGCGCGCCCGTTTGCGCGACGCTTCCCCGATCTCGTCGGTATGAGCCATAAAATACTGGAATAAATCCTGCAACATTTTGACCGCGCGACGGTTTGGCTCCATCACGGCCGGATTGGCGTAGAGATTCTGATGCAGATACCGGTTCAACTCCGTGTTGAGGCGCCGCCGCGCCGGACTGTAGCGCACCAGTGGCCGGGGCTGACGCCGCACATCATCCGCCGTCTTGACGCCCGACGCCAGAATGGCCGCTTCGCTGGTCTCGACCACATCGCGCACCTGGTCGTCAATAATACAACGGACGATGAAGTAAGGGCGGACATGGGCGGCCAGCGGGCCGTGCTCTGCACGCACGGTCTCCAGCGTCTGGGCAAAAACCTGGACGTGTCGCCGCAATTCCGCCTCCGAAAGCAAACCGGCCTCCAACCCGTCGTCCAAATCATGGCTGCTATAGATGAGTTCGTCGGCCAGGTTCGCGATTTGCGCCTCCAGGGAGGGCGATTTGGAGGAGAAATCTTTGTGTAAGCCGGGCAAGTCGTAGGAACTCTTGTGTTTGATCAATCCCTCCCGCACCTCCCAGGTCAGATTCAAACCGCGAAAACCGGGATACCTCTCTTCCAGTTCCTCGACGATGCGCAAGCTTTGGCGATTGTGCTCGAAGCCGCCGTGCGCGTGCATCAATTTGTTCAAGACCGCCTCGCCGCGATGGCCAAAAGGCGAGTGGCCCAGATCATGGGCCAACGCGATAGTCTCGGCCAAATCTTCGTTCAGGCGCAAGGCGCGGGCCAGGCCGCGCGACATCGCAGCGACCTCAATGGTGTGGGTCAGACGCGTGCGCAAATGATCGCCCGTGCCGTTGAGGAAAACCTGCGTCTTGTATTCGAGGCGGCGAAAGGCCCGCGTATGGATGATGCGGTCGCGGTCGCGCTGGTATTCGCCGCGCCAGATCGGAGGCGATTCGGCATAAACGCGGCCGCGAGTTTCGGCGCTTTTTTGCGCGTAGGGGGCAAGTGTTTGCCGCTCCCTCGCCTCCAATTCTTCCTTGGAACAAGGCATGGAAGGGCTTAGTTGGCCAGCAATTCCTGCACGGAAATGCCCCGCAACTCGAACAAGCGCTTGATGGCATCCTCGATTAAGTTGTTGGGGCACGACGCTCCGGCCGTGATGCCAACGGTGATCTTGCCCGGCGGCAGCCAGCCGACAGTCTCGACCTCTTTTTGCTGCTCCAGGCTGTAGTGGCGAATGACAGTGTCGGAAACCATCATCGCCGCGTTCTTGACAAAGAAGGTGGCTAGACGCGCCTCGCCCATTTCGGCCAGGTGCGAGGTATTGGAGGAATTGTAGCCGCCGATGACCAGCAGCAGATCCATCCGTTCGTGCAATAATTTTTCCAAGGCGTCCTGCCGGTCCTGCGTGGCGCCGCAAATGGTGTCGAAAAAGCGGAAATGCTTGTCAAGTTCGCCCGCTCCGAAACGGGTGATCATGGCGTTCTTAATGCGGCGCTGGACCTCCTCGGTTTCCCCGCGCAACATGGTGGTTTGGTTGGCCACGCCGACGGCAAAAAGATGGGTGTCCGGATCGAAACCGGGTGAATAGGCGCCCTTGAATTTGTCCAGAAACTCCTGCTTAACGCCGCCGTTGAGGATGTAATTGCAGACGTAATCCGTCTCGGCCAAAGTGTACACGACCAAATAATGGCCCGGTCCGTGGGCGGTGGCCTGCGAGGTGGTAGCTTTCGTTTCCTCGTGTTTGGCTTTGCCGTGGATGATGCTGGTGACGCTTTCCTTGGAGTATTGCCGCACGCGTTTCCACACGCTCATCACGTCGCCGCAAGTGGTATCGACTAATTCGCAACCTTTGGCGACCAGCTTCTCCTGCGTCTCCACTTCCGTCCCGAAGGCGGGGATGATGACGACATCTCCCGCGTGCAGACGGGCCATTTCCGCCTCCGTGGGTTTGGGCGAAATGATTTGGATGCCCATGTTGCGAATCTGGTCGTTGACCTCCGGGTTGTGGATGATTTCCCCGAGCAGGTAAATCGACTTCGGCGGCGGGAATACTTGACGGGCCGCATAAGCAAGATCGATGGCGCGTTCCACGCCGTAGCAAAAGCCGAATTCCTTGGCCAATTTGATGGTCAGCAAGCCGTCGGCGGAAAGGACGTGGCCCTTTTCGCGTATGCGATTGACCAATCCGCTCCGGTAATGGGAAAGGACCTGGGCCTGGACGGCTTCCATGACATCGGGCCGGCGCAGGTTGATCTTTTTTCGCTCAGGTGTTGACATATCTACCTCAAAATACCACGGCTTTGGGGACAGTCGAGGATGATTTCTTGGAAGGAGCGGGCTGGTCTTCTTTGGCAGCCGCTGTTAGCGAAGTAACACCTTACGGTTTCGAACCTCTTGGTTGAGAATTTGCCATTGAGGATTTGTCATTTGTTATTGGGGGGAAGCTTCTCAGGTGCTTCGCTCGGCGCCGGTTTTTTGGCGGCTTTGGCGGTCGCGATGGACTTTCCCAAGATGCGGCAAAGCTGGTCGCATTCATCCACCAACACGGCGACTCGCTTGGACGGAAGCAAGCCGGCCAAGATGATAAACTTGAGCCAGCCGCGAGTTTCGACCAATTCCTTCAGGGCGACATTAACCTTGTGAACGAAATCCGCGCGGCTCTCGCCGGAACGCGCTTCTTCGTAATTTGGCGCTGGCGCGATTCCGCTGCGGACGATCTGGCCCGCAATGTGACGTCCCACACGAGTGTTCGGAAGTGCGTCCACAACTTTGGCAATGCGGGCCGCAAACTGCCACAATCGATCGGAGAGTTCTTGTGGCGTCATGTCCATATCGTGTACATGACAAATGACAAATTCTCAATGACCAATTTGCATTCGCTCCAATCGCCGAAAGCTTGGGCAAACGAGAGCCGCCCCAAGAAGAAATGCAATTCGGTAATGCGAATAGAAGTATCTCCAAGGATTTGCGTTTCCGCCGGGAATGGTGTAGCTTCGCCGAACATCATGCACTTGATGCACAAGGTACGGGTTTTCAGCATCCTGGCCGTTTTGGTTCTGGCTGGCGCGGACCTGCAGGAGGTCCAAGCGCAAACCAATATGATCATTTATTCCAACGCCTTGCAGAATGGGTGGGCCAATTGGAGTTGGAATTCGACGCTCAATTTCGCGAGCACAAGCCCAGTGCGTTCAGGCGACTCCCATTCCATCAGTGTCGGCTCAACGAATTATGGCGCGCTTTATCTTAATGTTAGCGGGACGACTGAAATTGACTCAACCCAGTTCACAAATGTCACTTTTTGGCTGAACGGCGGGTCAGCGGGCGGACAGTCCTTGACCATGGCGGCCACACTCTCTTCGACACCCTCAGGAAGCACGGTAGTAGTGGGACCTCTCGCTGCCAACACGTGGCAGCAATATACCGTTTCCCTTGAATCTCTGGGCGTGGCCAATGAGCTGGATTTGGACGGCTTTTGGTTTCAGATCAACACCGGCGGCACGCTCCCCACCTATTACCTGGCGGACATGGAACTTGTCGCCGGGCCGCCACCGGGGCCGAATCCGACCAATTTTATTGGAATCGATGTCAGCGCGAACCGCACCCCGATCAGTCAGCAGATCTACGGTACGGCCGCGGCAACGTCGAACCAGATTGCGGATTTGAACTTCACCATGAACCGGTCAGGCGGGAACGAAGAAACGACCTATAATTGGGAAATCAACACCCACGGCAAAGGGGCGGATTATTATTTTGAAAGCTATCCCGACTCCAGCGCCACGCCCGGCGAAACCGCCGATAGCTTCGTGGCCAATAGCAAGGTCGGTGGAGCACAACCGTTGATCACTGTCCCGATGATCGGCTGGGCACCCGTGCTTGGGCCGGGACGGAGCATCCTGTATAGTTATGCCGTCACGAAGTACGGCCCGCAGACCTCCGTGGACCCGTATCTTACCAATGCCGGCAAC
>DASYNM010000508.1:0-8085 GCA_036008545.1 Verrucomicrobiia bacterium | reverse complement strand
TGGCGCAGAAAAAGCAAAGGGCCAGCAACGGCAGCCCAAGCACGACCAGGGTGTAGCGCTCGCTGAGATGCGGCAACAAAACATAGGATGCCACGAGCGGCCCCAGAATGCACCCCACCACATTGACGCCGTAGGCCTTGCCCGCGGCGGCGGGATGGCCGCCGGCATACTGGTCGATCAAACTGGGCGTCAAATAGCCCAGTACGCCGCAGAGCGGGACGATGCTGGCCAGGACCAGCGCCACTGCTTGGGGACTGTCAAGATAGGTTCCCATCGCGATATTCCATTTCGCCTGGATGAATCTCGGGTCGACGGCCACAATCGGCAGAAACGCCGCCACGGCCAGCAGCGAAATCAAGCCCGCCGTCGAACGCGGCGCTTCCCTCTTCAAATCGCGACGGTAGAGCATCGACCCAAAAAACGTCGCGCCCAGATAAACGAAGACAATCAGCGCAAACGAATACACTTGCGTTTTGAGCACCGGCGTAAAAGCGCGCGTCCAAACCACTTCCATGGCCATGGCGCTGAATCCTGTCGAGAATAAAATCCACGGAATTAAGCGGCTCGATCCGGTGGCGGGTCGGGTTTCCGCTTTGGCCGGCGGCTTCGGCGCGGCGGGTTGGGGCGAGGCCACAGTGCCGCGTTGTTTCCAGCCGATGACCGCGCTCAGGGCGGCAATGGCAAAGTTGCCCACGGCGGCAAAGGCAAGCGTGTGATGGAATCCCAGCACTTCGACCAGCACGACCGCAGCCAGAATCGTCCCCGTCATGGCTCCAAGCACATTGGCAAAGTAAAGGTAACTGAAGCTGTCGGCGTTGTTCGGTTCCTGCTCCCGCACGTAGGCCATCATAAAAGGGAAAGTCGCGCCCATAAACACACACCACGGGAGAATGGAAACCGCCAGGACCAGCGCGGAGAAAAACAGATACTGGATGGAATCCGTTTGTCCGGCCGCCAGCAGGCATTGCTCCCCCATTGCAAATAATCCAGGCACGGCAAACGCTCCCAAACCAATGATCAACTCCGCCCCGCCGTAAAAGAAAATCGCTGACAGGCCCGTTCTTCCCACCAGCCACGGAATAATACGGCCGCCAGCCCAGGACCCGATCGAAAGCCCCAGCATGAATACCGAAATCACCACCGAGAGCACAGGGGTAATAATCCCAAAAGAAGCGAAGGCCAGGCGCGTCCAAACCATCTGATAGACCAGGCTGCAAAATCCGGAGAGAAAAAACAGAAAATACAATCGCTGGCGATTTGGCAGACTCATATCAATATTCAAGTAGATGTAACTGCCGTTCCGCGGCAATGCACGCGAAAACCTTGCCAACATGCGCCTGGCCAGTGATGTTCGGCATGGAGGCTGCTATGTTTCGGCGGCGCATGGTTTTGACTTTTCTGTCACGTAAACGTAACTTGTACAAATTTCGCAAGTACGTTTGACTGGGAGCGTGGCACCAAGCCTGCCGGACATCAAAGAGAGCCAGTTGCGAAGCTGGAAATTGCTGGCTGCCTTCAAGGAGCGTTTGGCCAAGGTGTGGCCCCAGACCCCAAGACATCCTACTTGGGCCGACCCGCAGCGTTTGCTGCGGGCGGAAGATTATCTTTGCTTGTTTTTGTTCGGACTTCTTAACCCGGTCGTGCGCACCACGCGCGGCCTTTGCGCCGCCAGCCAATTGGCGCGGGTGCGGCAGGAGGTTTGCGCTTGTTCGGTCAGCCTGGGCAGTTTCTCTGAAGCCCAGCACCTGGTCGATCCGGTCGTGCTGGAAAAGGTGTTCCAGGGCTTGGCGCAGGAGTTGCCGGGACGGAATGAGACCAAAAGGCACTGGCTCATTCAGGACAGCAGCCTTTTTAACGCCTTGCCACGGATGCATTGGGCACTGTGGCGGCGACAAGGCAAAAAGCAGGCCCAAGTCCGGCTGCATTTGAGTTTGGACTCGGTCGATGAAAGCCCCGCGCGGGCCGAGATCACCACCGGTCGCGGGTGCGAGCGGGCGGCTTGGGAGCGGGAGGTGCGCCCCGGCGACGGGTATGTGGCCGACCGCTATTACTCGGAAAACTATCAACTGCTCCAACGGCTGGGTCAAAGAGGGGTGGCCTTTGTCGTGCGTTTGCGCGAGGCGGCGGTCATGGAGGTGGAACAAGAACTGCGCTGCACCGAGCGGGACCGAAAGGCGCAAGTGCTGGATGATGCCTGGGTGCGCTTGGGGTGCAAAACCCGTTACCGGATCGGACGCCTGAGACTAGTCCGGGTGCAGACGGCCAAGGAAGTGCTGCTGCTCCTAACCAATCTGGGGCCGGACGAACTGAGTGCCGCGCAAGTGGCCCTGCTCTACAAGGAGCGCTGGAAAGTGGAGTTGTTCTTCCGCTGGATCAAATACATTTTGGGTTGCCGGCATTGGCTGGCCGAATCGGCCCCCGGAGCGGAGATCGAACTTTATCTGGCTCTCATTGCCGGGCTGCTCCTGCATTTATACAGCAGCCAGAAACCCAATCGGCGCATGATGGAATTGCTCCAGTTTTACGCCTTAGGCATGGCGACGATCGAGGAGTTGGAGGCGGGCTTGGCGCGGGAAAAATTGCGTCAAGCAGCCAGCCCGAAAAAATCTTAAACTACAGTCCAGGCGCTTTCCGCAGGAGAAACGCGCCCGGCCATGCTTGGTCTCATCCGGCCATCACTGCGGGCAGAAAACCACCCCCGCCACCACTAAGCCTGTCCATAAATTTCAGTTCGAGCCGAGAGCAGCCTCCATGCCGAACATCACTGGCGCCTGGCGTGGGCAGCAAGCTTCTCGCGGCGCTGTCCAATGGCGGGGATTGGCTCCTCTGGGTCCCCTGTGGCTTGAACGGGCTCGAATGCACGTTAGGGTTACACCCCATAGGCTCGCGCGAGACTTCGGCGTAGCCTGTTCCGACAGGACGCCTGCCAGAAGATGTTGGCCATGATGTTGGCGGCGAACTCGATCGAAATTCAAAATAAGAAGTTGCCCCGAACATCCGTAATTTACTAATGGACAGCATGCCCAATCAAGCGGTGAAGAACAGCAAGAGACTGTCGTTGCGGAACCTCTCGGCCTGCGTGTGCGCCTCTTTTGGCGCGCTGGTCCTCGGCGCCGCAGTGCTTTTCTTTGTGTTCGGTGGAGTGATCCTCAATAGCTACGGCAAAAGGAAGGCCGAGCGAGCGTTCGCCAAAGCAAATCCAGGGTACGCGTTGCGCATCGGCAAGATGGATTACTCGATTGGCGCTAATCGCCTGGTCGCCCAATCCGTCACATTGACTGCAAGCAACACCACGGTCAAAGTGGACCGGATTTCGTTGACGGGCGTGGGTTGGCCTCGGCTTCTTTGGGGCACGGCTGCTCTGGCTGATGTCCTTGCCAAGGCCAGCTTGGATGCAGCCAACATTAACGTGCAATTCCCCCAGGCGCACTACGGAATCCGCTGCGCGCGTTTGCGCGGATCGGTGCCCGGCTCAGAACTGATCGCCGAAGGGAGCGAGCTTCGCCCGTTGGGCAGTGACGAAGAATTTTTTGCCGCGCACGATTTCCGAGCAGCGCGGTTTCACGTTGACGTGCCTGAATGTCGCATCTTTGGGCTGGCGTATGGCGAACTGCTCTCGGGAAAGTCGTACCGCGCCCGCTCGGTCCAAATCTCCGGACCCTCTTTGGATGCGTTAGTCAATCGTGACAAAATGCCGGCACCGTTGGGGAAGTCTCCGCTGATGGTAAACGAGGCGCTGGCCGCCCTCCAACAACCTCTGCAGGTCGATAGCCTCACCATCACCAACGGCAGTGTCAAATACGGCGAGCGGTTGATCGCTGGAGCCGATCCCGGCGTGCTGACCATTTCGGCGGTGAATTTGTCCGCCGCAGGCATCGCCAATCGAGGCCCGGCGTCGGCCGCCATTGTGCTCCAAGGGCAAGGCGAGCTGATGAACGCTGGCACGTTGAAGATGCTGATGTCGATTCCGATCACGCCATCGGACTTCGCGCTCCACTATTCCGGTTCGATCGGCGCCATGGACCTGACTCGCCTTGATCCGTTCCTCGACATTGCCGAACACGCCCGGCTTAAGTCCGGCACTTTGCAACAAGCGGCGTTCGAAATCGATGTGACTGCCGGCCAGGCGCGCGGCCATGTGGTGGCCGTCTATGGCAATTTGGAGATTGCGGTGCTCGACCAGAAAACCGGCACCACAGAGGGGATTGATAATCGAGTCGCCTCATTCCTGGCCAATGCGTTAAAAATCCGGAGTACCAACGGTTCGGACGCCTCAGGCTTGATGAAGGAAGGCGCGGTGAACTACACGAGAAAACCGGGTGACCAGTTTCAGCAATTTGCATGGTTCGCCTTGCGGACTGGTGTCCTGGATGTCATCACTCGTTGACGCGGAAAGATCGGTAGGCTACTATGGCAGCCAGTGTCCGCCGCGGCATGTGCGCATGGTTTGGATTGAAGGAGTGGAACAGGTTGGAACCACCGAGTGCCGGGCAGGCGCAGGCGCTGAATCCAATGACTTGGCAACATCAACAACGAGTCTGAAAAATGTCAACTGACCGGCATTGGCAAATATTTCGAGTGCAGCGGCGCCGTTGCACCACCATCAGGTTTCCCGTGTTTTGTCTTTTAATCATGCAGAACGCTTTATGGTGTTCCGCAGGCACGTTCACGTGGAATGGCTCCGTTAACAGCGATTGGTTCACCGCCGACAATTGGACTCCTGCGGGAGTGCCGGCAGCAAGTGACACGGTCAATTTCACCACCGGAACAATCGATCTGCTGGGTCCAGTGACGATTGACGGAACGTTCAATTGGTCGGGAGGCACTTTGAGCGGCATAGGCATGACCATCGCGAGCAGCGGCGCGTTGAACATCACTGGAAATGTAAACATGTATAGCCCGCTGACTAACGCTGGCACCGTGACCATGAGCGGGCCTGCCAATCTGGGGATGCTGAACAACCACACCGCCAATTACACCGGGAGCGTCTATAACCAGGCTGGCGCGCTCTGGAACATCCAGACCAACGCGGGCATTAGTGGTCAATCCGGCTACGGCTATGAGTATTTCAACAACGCCGGCAATTTGCTCAAGTCCCTGGGTGCGAACACCGCCAACATGAGCGTAAGCTTCACCAACACTCTTACCGGCACAGTCAGTAATCTGGCAGGCACGATTAGTTTCAACCAGGGCGGCGTCCTGGTGGGTGTGTATGACACAGCTGCGAACACGACTATCGAGTTTGCGTCCGGCAATTTCACGGTCGATATTTCGCCTGGCATCACCGGTGGCGGGATTTGTGAATTCGCCGGGAGCACGCTGACTTTGAACGAGGACTCCCCGGCCAATCTGGTGTTGGCAGGCGGTAGTCTTATATTGGGGCCTGCTTTCCAAAACCTGGGTGCGATTACCAACCTGACCCTAAGCGGGTCCACTCTGGCTGGCACCAATACCGTAACCGGCACGCTTACCTGCGACGCCGCCACGCTCGCAGGGCCTCTGACCATTGAGAGCGGCGGGATGCTGAATATAGCCGGCAGTGTCAATTTGTACGGGTTGCTCACCAACGCCGGTACCGTGACGATGACCGGGAACGGCAATTTGGGGATGCTGAACAACCATAGCGCGAGCTACAGCGGAAGCGTCTATAACCTGGCCGGGGCACTCTGGAACATCCAGACCAACGCGGGCCTGAGCGGACAATCCGGCTACGGCTATGAGTATTTCAATAATGCGGGGAACGTTCTCAAGTCCCTGGGCGCGGACACCGCCAACATTTCCGTGAGCTTCACCAATACCGCTTCCGGTACGGTAAGCAACCTGGCTGGCACCCTGAGTTTCAACGCGGGCGGCGTCCTGACCGGCGACTATGACGTCGCTGCGGACGCGATTATTTATTTTGCCTCGGGTAGCTTCAGCGTGGGTGTCTCACCCGTGATCACCGGGGCGGGGCTTTGTGAGTTCACAGGCAGTACGTTGACGTTGCGCCAGGACGTCGTGCCTAACCTGCCGGTCACAGGTGGCAGTTTGGTGTTGGGGCCTGGCTTCCAGAACATGGGTGCGATCACCAACCTCACACTCGAAGGGTCCACTTTGGCGGGCACCAACACCGTGACGGGTGCGCTCACTTTGGATACAGGGACGATCCCGGGTCCATTAACCATTGAGAGCGGCGCGATGCTGAACATAGTCGGCAACGTCACTTTGTATAGCGTTCTCACTAATGCCGGCACGGTGACGATGACCGGGTCCGCCAATTTGGGAATGCTGAATAACCACACTCCAAGCTACACTGGAAGCGTTTATAATTTGGCCGGCGCGCTCTGGAACATTCAAACCAACGCTGGCCTCAGTGGTCAATCCGGCTACGGTTATGAGTATTTCATCAATGCGGGCAACTTTCTCAAGTCCCAGGGCGCGGACACAGCCAACATTGCCGTAAGCTTCACCAACACCACCACGGGCACGGTGAGCAATCTGGCTGGCACGCTGAGTTTCAATGGGGGTGGCGTTTTGGCCGGAGCCTATGACGTCGCTACGAATGCGATTATTGATTTTTCCGCCGGCAATTTCACGATGAGCGTTCCGCCCGTGGTTACCGGGGCCGGGCTATTCGAATTTACCGGGAGCACGCTCATGCTGACCGAGGACGTCCTGTCTAATCTGGCGTTAGCAGGCGGCAGCCTTGTTTTGGGGCCTGGCTTCCAAAATCTGGGCGCGATAACCAACTTGACGCTCAAGGGGTCCGCTCTGGAGGGCACCAACACAGTAACGGGCATGCTAACATTGGATACCGGGACGCTGGCTAACCCGCTTACCATTGAGAGTGGCGGGACATTGAATATCGCCGGCAATGTCACTTTGTATAGCGTCCTCACCAACGCCGGCACGGTGACCATGACTGGAAGCGCCAATCTGGGAATGCTGAACAACCATACCCCCAGCTACACTGGAAGCGTTTATAATTTGCCGGGGGCGCTTTGGAACATCGAGACCAACGCGGGACTGAGCGGGCAATCTGGCTACGGCTATGAGTATTTCAACAATGCCGGCAATTTTCTCAAGTCTCTGGGCGCAGACACGGCCAACGTTAGTGTGAGCTTCACCAACACGGCGACCGGCACGGTGAGCAATCTGGCTGGCACTCTCAGTTTCAACGGAGGTGGCGTCCTGGCCGGTGACTATGACGTCGCCACGAATGCGATTATATATTTTTCCGCCGGCAATTTCACGATGGGCGTTCCGCCTGTTATCACCGGGGCCGGGCTTTGTGAATTTGCCGGCAGCATGCTGACGATGACTGAGAACGTCCCGCCCAATCTTTTGTTGTCAGGCGGCGACCTTGTTTTGGGGCCGGGCTTCCAGAATCTCGGAGCGATTAGCAACCTGACGCTCAACGGGTCCATTCTGACCGGCACCAACACGGTCACCGGCACGCTGCGGATGGATAGCGGTACGATCGCGGGGCCGTTGACTATTGAGAACGGGGGGATGTTGGACATTGCCGGGAATATCAGTTTGTATGGCGTGCTGACCAATGCCGGCGCGGTGACGATGACCGGGACCCCCACTCTGGGGATGTACAACAACCACACGGCGCCTTATAGTGGAGGAGTTTACAATCAGGCGGGCGCGCTCTGGAACATCCAGACCAACGCCAACTTTGCAGGCCAATCGGGCTACGGCTATGAGTATTTCAATAATGCCGGGAATTTTCTCAAGTCTCTAGGTTCGGACACCGCAAACGTTTCGGTCAGCTTCACCAACGCCGGCACGGTCGATGCGCAGGCAGGATTCCTCAGCTTCAATAGCAGCTTCACCACGATTGGCGGCACGCTTGCTTTTGGCGTCAACAGCACCAGCAGTTATGGCCAAATTTATGTCTCGGGCGCGCTGGCACTCAACGGTACGGCCAATGTAACATGGCTCGACGGGTTTACTCCGGCCATCAGCAATTCGTTTGGCTTGCTTCATTACGGCTCAGAAAGCGGGACCTTTGCCAATATAACCTTGCCCTCGGGGTATCTCGGCGAGGGCAATTATGGCGCCACGGTATTTAGTTTGTTGGTCACAGGCTTGGGGACG
>DASYNM010000507.1:0-3713 GCA_036008545.1 Verrucomicrobiia bacterium | reverse complement strand
TTGTTGCAACACGAACAGAGACGAAGCGGACGTCGGCCACGAAACGACGACCGTCCCCGGCGCGCTGTTGGAGATGGCGAGAGCCGGTGGAGCGCCGACCGATGCGCCAAGAAGCTGAATCTCCGCAATCTGAACGCCGTTGGAAGCGATGGCGTCATTGTTGACATTGGTGAACGTCAACCTGTAAGTGCTGTAGGCGTTCGTGTTGGCAAAGTCAAATTCCTCCAACACTTGATTGCCGACGTCGATGGCGCCGCCGGCGGCATTGCGTTGCGCGGGCAAATTGAGCAGGCCTCCGGAAATGGCTGTGAAGTTGGTGCCGTCGAATGAACCTTCCAGCAGGTAATCGTAAGGATCATCCTCGGGATGGCTGCTTGCGGTAAACAGCCGCATCGCCGACACGGGGTAGGCGCCAGCCTTCGGCGTCACGACGAATCCCACCGGCCCGACAAATGGCGCCACGCTTCCGTTCGCGCCAAAATTCTCGTATTGATTGAGCGTGTTGTCCTCGACACTGGTGACCGACATGTTGAAGGGCGGCGGGATCGAGTTATAGGGCGGGTTCGTGTTGCCGCCGAAGTCGGTCAGGATGTCGCCGGGTTGCAAAATGTTGGCGAGGGTCGAGGTCAGAATGGTCAATGGCGCGGCCGGACTGGTGTTGGTGGCGCTGGCGGTGGCGATGACGCATTGATACAATCCGGCATTGGTCGCGGCAACATTGGCCAGCGTCAGGTGGGTGGTGGCCGAGCCGGAAACGTTGTTGGAGTCGGATAAATTATTGGTGACGCCGCCGCTGATAAATTGCCATTGGTAGGAAGGCGTGTTGGTGCCGAGGAAGGCGGGCGAAAAGGAAAAACTCGCCGTGCCGCCGAGATACACATTTTGTGCCGCGGTGATCGCCACGGCGGTCGGCGGCGGGTTGAAGATCAATTGAAAACCATTGACCGCGGTTTGGCCGGACACGTTCGCATTGCCAACGCCGGCTTGGGGATTGGGCGAGGCGGTGATGGTGATGTTCCCGTTGGTGTCCGGCGTCACGTTCTGGAAAATGACGAAGTTCTGTCCTTCGACAAAGGCATTGGCTGGCGATCCGATACCGTTATTCAGAGTGGCGGCGATGCCGAGGTGGGCGGTGCCGTTGCTGACCGAGAATAGCGTGCCGCCGTTATTATCGAAGTTCGCCCCATAGAGATAAAGTCCGTAAGTGCCGGGCGGGACATGCTGCAATTTAAATACCGCCCCGGTGCTGAGGCCATTGCTGAGGGCGGCGTTGCTCAGGAGAAAGGCCGGGCTGCCATTGGGGATGCCGGTGGCAAATCCATTGTCAAACGAATAGTCCACCACCGACAACGTTACCGGATTCCAGAGGCCGCTGGAGTCGGAATTGCCGGAGATGGTGTTAGTGCTCCCCGTATCGAAATTATAAAGCGAATCGCCGATCGAGCTAACCCAGCCCGAGTACCCTAAGTAGGCCGAATATGGATTGCCCGGATTTCCAAACTGTTGTGGCCAGGTAGTGCCGCTGCCGGGACCTCCGCTATAAAACCAGAAGGTTCCGTAAACAGAGGATTGACCAAAGCCATTCCATATATCGTTGCCGGGGTCCGCGTAGGCCCCCTGCCCGGCGAAGAGTTCGTTATATGGCGCGGTATCAACATCGAGTGGAAAAGCATTATTGTCGTCATGAAAATTGACCACCTGCGCGCTGGCGCCCGAAGCGAGCATTACGGAAACCATGGCGGAACTGAGGAAGAGCTTTCGTTTCATATCTGCTGTACTTCTAGCATTTCCTCAAGCAAAGCGCCAGCATGGAAAACTGGGCTGGCGCAATGATTACGGCTAGCAACGAAATCGCCGTACCCACTTTGAACCTTGAATTTTAGACATCGAACTCCTAGCATCCCTTCGGAATGCGACTGGGTATCCTCACCAAAACGTTCATTCGGCCCACTTTGGCCGAAACACTGGACGCGGTCGCTGCCAACGGTTTGAGTTGGGTGCAGTTCAACTTCACCTCCGTAGGCTTGCCAAGTCTGCCGGAGAAAATCGATCCGGGCCTGGTCAGCGCCATCGCGTGCGAGTTGAAGCGTCGCCATCTTGCGGTCGCAGCGGTGTCGGGCACCTTCAACATGATCGATCCCGATGCCGCCAAACGCCGCGAGGGTCTGCGGAGACTGGAAGGAATCGCGGCCAGTTGCGCCGCGTTGGGCGCACCGATGGTTACCCTCTGCACGGGCACGCGCGACCCGCACGATATGTGGCGCGCGCATCCGGGGAACGACAGCGCCGAAGCCTGGCAGGAGATGCGGGCCACCATGCAGGAGGCGCTCAAGATCGCTGACAAGCATAATGTTTTGCTGGGTGTCGAACCGGAGACAGCCAACGTTGTCAACACTGCTAAAAAAGCCCGCCGCCTGCTCGACGAAATGGGATCGCCCCGCCTCAAAATCATCATGGACGCCGCCAACTTGTTCCTTCCCGGCCAGGCCGCGCGCATGACGGAGATTTTGGATGAAGCTTTCGCTTTGCTGGGCCGGGACATCGCTCTCGCGCACGCCAAGGATTTCCGCGACGGAGCGGAGGTTGCGCACGTCGCGGCGGGGCAAGGTTTGCTGGATTGGCCGCGAGTGCTCCGGCTTTTGCGCGCTGCCGGCTACAACGGGCCGCTAATCCTGCACAGCCTGGCGGAGGAGGAGGTCAAGAGGAGCGCGGCTTTTCTGCGTCAAGAATTAAAAAAATGCGAGCCGCCGCCGGCGATGCCCGTTTCCCAAATATTTTCGCGCGACGGAATCAAGTTTCATTATCAGACGGCGGGCTCGGGTATTCCATTTTTCTTCCAGCACGGACTGGGCGCGGACACGACGCAGCCCTTCGATCTCTTCCGTCCGCCGGGCGGCTTTCGGTTAATCGGTTTCGATTGCCGGGCGCACGGACAGACGTATCCGGTCGGGCCATCGGAGAAAATCAGCTTCGCCGCCTTTGCCGATGATCTGCTGGCCCTGATGGATCATTTGAAAATCGAAAAGGCGGTGGTCGGCGGCATCTCCATGGGCGCGGGCATCGCGATGAACTTTGCGACGCGTCATCCCCAGCGCCTCCTGGGCTTGGTGCTGCATCGCCCGGCCTGGCTGGATGCGCCGCGCCGCGACAATGTCGCGGTTTTCGTCGTCATTGCCGATCTGTTGCGCCAGCACGGCGCGGAGAAGGGACTGGAATTGTTCAAACAATCTGAAACTTACCGGCGGGCTTTGGCCACTTCCAACGCCAGCGCGGCCTCGCTCGCCTCGCAATTCCTCCATCCGCGCGCGCAGGAAGCAGTCGTGCGCCTGGAAAAGATTCCTCTTGACGCACCCGGCACCGACCGCCGCCAGTGGCGGGCCATTGCGGTGCCGACGCTGGTGCTGGCCAGCGATCACGACGCGATTCATCCGCTGGAATTCGGCGTGACCCTCTCGCGGGAAATTCCCGGCGCCGAGTTCAAGGAGTTGACACCCAAAACCGTGGACGCCGAAGTACACCGGGAGGAGACGCAACTTTTCCTGGAGGATTTCCTGCTCCGACATTTCTGATTGTTCAATTTCTAACAGCCGCAGCTCACTTTTTGCGGTGGAAGTACGCGGTCACTGCTCCTAATCTTAATCCCAATCAAATATATTTGAAATTTGGGCGTCGCGGCGCTCCGCCCACCCGACGGAGATTACGGGAGGGACGAG
>DASYNM010000506.1:0-10363 GCA_036008545.1 Verrucomicrobiia bacterium | reverse complement strand
AAACACAACCTTGGCCGAGGCGGTTTTCACGCATGGCCTTTGTATTAGTCGGAACTATTTAGTGGAGACAAATCGTTCTCCCTCACCCCGACCCTCTCCCCAAGGAGAGGGAGAATTTTCTCCCGCGATGGGTAAGAACTAAGTCTCACTTGTCCCAGCGCGGCCATGTCCCATTCCCTCTCCACGGGGAGAGGGCCAGGGTGAGGGCGAGCCATCGCGCTAACTGAATCGCTCTGGCTAAAATCTAAGCCAGAACATCCGTCACGACTTTGGCAGGTTCGACGCCTGTCAGGCGCTGGTCCAGACCCTGGTAGGCGAAGGCTAGTTTCTCGTTGTCGATTCCGAGCTGATGCAGGATGGTCGCGTGCAGTTCGTGGACGTGGACCGGGTTCTCGATGATGTTGTAAGACATCTCGTCCGTTTTGCCATAGACAAAACCAGGTTTGACGCCGCCGCCGGCCATCCAGATCGTGAAGCAGCGCGGGTGATGGTCGCGCCCGTAATCTTTTTCCTCGAGCTTACCCTGGCAATAGATCGTGCGGCCAAATTCGCCGCCCCAAATCACCAACGTGTCCTCCAACATGCCGCGCTGCTTGAGGTCCTGGATCAGGCCGTAGCAGCCTTGGTCCACGTCCTTGCACTGCGAGGCCAGATCGCGGGGGAGACTGCCGTGCTGATCCCAGCCGCGATGGAAAATCTGCACGAAGCGAACGCCGCGTTCGGCCAGGCGCCGGGCCATCAACGCCGAGTTGGCGAACGTGCCGCGCACCTTGGCATCGTCGCCGTAAAGCTGGTAGGTCTGCTCGCTTTCGCCGGAAAGATCGGTCAATTCCGGCACACTGGCCTGCATGCGGAAAGCCATCTCGAACTGCTGCGTGCGCGTCTGAATTTCCGGGTCGCCAATAGCCGCGTAGGAACGCTCGTTGAGCGTGCTCAGGCCGTCAATCATTTTGTGCCGCATCTCACGCGAGATGCCCGGGGCGTCCTTCAGATACAAGACCTCGTCACCTTTGGCGCGCAAGGCCACGCCGGCGTATTTGCCGGGCAAAAATCCCGCGCCCCAGAGGCGGGCCGAGATGGCTTGCACGTTTGAAAACGGACTGGAATGCGACGCGTGCAACACGACAAAAGTGGGCAAATCCTTATTGAGCGAGCCGAGGCCGTAAGCGATCCAGGAGCCGATGGAGGCCTTGCCCATGATCATCGAGCCGGTATAGGACAATTGGTTGGCCGGTTCGTGGTTGATGGCGTCCGTGTGCATCGAGCGAATGAAGCAGAGGTCGCCCGCCATTTTGGCGTGCCACGGCAGCACTTCGCTGATCCACGCGCCGCCCGGGCCGTATTGCGCGAATTTGAAAACAGAAGGCGCCAACGGAAATTTGTCCTGCCCGGCGGTCATGCCCGTGAGGCGCTCGCCCTGGCCTTTGAGCCAGTCCTTGAGGTCTTCCTTGAAGCGGGCGTTGAGCCCCGGTTTGTAATCGAACGTGTCCAATTGCGACGGCGCGCCGATGAGAGAAATGTAAATGGCCCGTTTGGCTTTCGGAGCGATGCGGAAAAGTTCCGCCGACAGTGGCGCGGCGTCGGTCGTAGCTCCGAAGGCGCGCGGGCCAAGCAGCGAAGCAAGAGCAGCCACGCCCAGGCCGGTGGCGCCTTTGCGGAAAAACTGCCTGCGCGTCAGGCTGGCATTGATATCATTCAGAATGGGCCTCCAGTGCGGGTCAAAGTTCATGGCGCAGTTTTATTTGGTAAGGGTTTCGTCCAGATTGAGAATCTCGCTGGCGACCAGGGTCCACGCTGCCAAGTCGGCGGGCGGAATTTTCTGATCCGTCTTGGATTCCCCGACCGCCAGCAGCGCCTTGGCGTCCGAAGGAGTGGCTTGGTAGCTCTTGCGAAAATCTTCTTCCATTTGGCGCATGACGGCACGTTCCTCGGGAGCCAACGTTCGTCCCATCAGCGGCTCGGTGATGTGGTCCAATCGAAAGTCGAACTTATCGGACGAGCGAATTGCGCGGGCGGCCAGATGACGCGCGGCTTCGACAAATTGCGTGTCATTGAGCGTGACGAGGGCTTGCAAGGGCGTGTCGGTTCGTTCGCGGCGGGTGCAGAATGTTTCGCGGCTGGGCGCGTTGAGGATTTCCATGTTGGGCGGCGCCGCCGTCCTCTTCCAATACGTGTAGAGCGAGCGCCGGTAGAGCGCCGAGCCGGTGTCCTGTTTGTAAATGCGCGTATCGGATTCCTTCATCGCCACCGCTTCCCAAACATTTTCCGGCTGGTAGGGCTTGACCGGCGGTCCTCCCACCGTATCCACCAGCAAGCCCGAAACAGCCAGGGCCTGATCGCGGATTTCTTCCGCGTCCAAACGCGAGCGCGGCCCGCGCGAGAGCAATTTATTTAGCGGATCTTTCTCCAGTTTCTCAGGCGACACCGCTTCGGACTGCCGGTAAGTCGAACTCATGACAATCGTCTTGACGATATGCCGGAAATCCCATCCGGAATCCATGAATTCCACTGCCAGCCAGTCCAACAGGTTCTGGTCGCTCGGACGAGAGCCCATGACGCCGAAATCTTCCGTCGTTTCCACAATGCCCGTGCCGAAAATCTGCGACCACAAACGGTTGACCTGCACGCGAGCGACCAGCGGGTTCTGGCGGGAAACCATCCAGCGCGCCAAACCGAGGCGGTTGCGAGGCTCGTCCGCCGACATGGCCGGCAGGGAGGCGGGCGTCGCGGCGGAAACCTCATCACCTTTGGCGGTATAACTGCCGCGCAATAGAACATAGGCGGTCGGCTTGGTGTCGGTTTTTTCTTCCATGACGAGAGTTATTGCCCCGCGTTGCCGAATCATTTCTTTCTCGGATTCTTGCGTGGCTAATTCAGCCTGCAGGTTCTGGCTCCGCGTGTCGTAGGCGTCAAGATAGGCGTCCTTGATGTCCTCAGCCTTGGCCAGGGATGGGCTGCGCGCCAGCCCCGATAGTGCCAGGCGGGCGACATCGCGCGGCGCCAAGGCCTTGTCATAAAAGCGGACGTCCTGGAGGAAGACTTTGCCACCGGACAAAACGTCGGCCGGGCCGGACTTGTCGGAGCGCGCACCCAGGCGGAATGGGACATCAGTGAGGATATTCGTGCCGAGACTATTGTTGTTGACTTGGACCTCGGCCTTGAGTCCATCGACATACAAGGCCAGCGCGTCGGCCCCTTCGCGCCGGCCGTCAAAGACCGCCATCACATGGTGCCAGCGACCAGACGAGAGCCGCTCGTTCGCAGTTACTTTCAGTGCCTTGTCGGGATATTGATCGACGATATGGACTGTTGGACGGCCCTCGGAGAGAAACAAATCCCACCCGCGATAGTTGGTGGCGACATTCATGCGCGAGAAGGCAGCGCCGCTGGGTTTATCTTCCACGAAGATGAAAGCGCCATAACTGACCTGGCCGTTGCGCGTCATTACGGGCGCGGCGTTTTCTACCAGCGCGCCATTAGTCAGCAACGGCGCGGGGCCGAAGGGACCTGGCTTGTTTTCGGTGGCGCCCGTCCATTGGATTTTCCTGCCCAACGCGTTGCCGGCGTAGCGCCCGTTGCTTTCCGTCAAAGGTAGATGCAGCGCGGGCGAAATACTGACGGACTTTGAGGAGGCCTTGGATTTCGCCTCCGTCAGCCATTTCTGGAACGCAGGCTCCGCCTCGCTCTTGCGCGCGGTAATGGCTTGCTTTGTCTTGGGAATGGTTTGTTCCAATTTCTTCCATTCCGCTACGTCCTGCTTGGCCGGGAGAAAGAGGGTGGGCGCGTTGTTGCCGTTGGGTCCGTCCAGGATGGAACTGGTGTTGTTGCGGAAAAAAGCGGTCAACGCGTAGAAATCCTTGGTCGTGATTGGATCGAACTTGTGGTCGTGGCAGGTGGCGCAGCCGGCTGTCAATCCGAGCCAGACCGCCGTCGTCGTATCGACGCGGTCCTTGGCATAGATGGCGGCATACTCCTCCGGAATGGCCCCGCCCTCGCTCGTCGTTTCCAGTAGGCGATTATAGCCGGAGGCGATCTCTTGCCGCTCTGTCGCGCCCGGCAACATGTCGCCCGCAATTTGGTCGATCGTGAACTGATCGAAGGGCGTGTTGGCTTTGTAAGCGTCAATGACCCAATCGCGATACGGCCAAACGCTGCGCGCATAATCCAGGTGAATGCCCTGCGTGTCAGCGTAGCGCACCGCGTCCAGCCACCAACGCGTGAATTGCTCGGCGCAGCCGTCGCTGGCCAGCATGCGGTCCACGGCTTTCTCGTAGGCTTGATCGGACTTGGAACGGACGAATGCCTCTAGTTCGCGCGGATTAGGCGGCAAACCTGTCAAGTCGAAACTAAGGCGGCGGTAAAGGCGGGCTCTCTGTTCCTCGGGATTGGGCGCCAGCCCGTTCTGGGCCAGTTTGCTCTCCACGAAATTATCCACTGGATTGCGCGCCCAGCCTGCCGCGTCAGCCGGCACCGCGGGTTTGACCGGCGGAATGAGCGACCAATGTTTCTCGTATTTGCCGCCTTGTGCGATCCATTGCCGCATCAATTCGATTTCGCCTGACTTCAACGGATTGTGCTCGGTAGCCGGCGGCATTACGTCATCGTTGGTCGCGGTGATGCGCAGGATTAATTCGGATGAAGTGGGATCGCCTTTGATGATGACCGGTTTGCCGTCATCGCGCAGTTCGTAGGCGAAATCCTGGCGATCCAGGCGCAAGGGATGTTTCTTTGGCTTGCGCGAAGCCGAATCCGGTCCATGACAGCGAAAGCAATGTTCGGAGAGGATTGGGCCGATTTGGTTGTTGTAAGAGATCGCTTCACCGGCAGCCGAAGCAGCGTGCGGACAGGCCAGAGCCGCCGCCAGAAGCACAGAAGGCCACGTGCTCTTGGCAACGGAGACACGGTATCCGTCACGCCGAGAGCCGCCTTTTATCCGTTTTGGTGAAGTGGTCATTGAACTCATGGCCGCATCTGTAAAGACGTAATATTCTCTCATAGTATTCACTCGCGAGAGGCGTTTGTCACGCCTTATCAGGCGCAAAACAAGCTATCGGGCGCATCTCATTTTTTGGACGACTTTGTCTTTCTCCCTCGCCTCCACAAACTTGTGGAGGAGAGGGCCGGGGAGAGGAGGTTTCTTCATTCCGTGCCCCTCTCCCTATCCCTCTCCCCGCGCTGCGGGGCGAGGGAACGTTCGCCGACGATTTCAAACTAATTAATCAAAAAGTGATATGCGCCCCAAGCTATCCGCTACAAATACAGGGCGCTGCAATTCGTCAAGGCCCAAAGGCAATGTCGATCTCGTAAGCATCGCTTCCAATGGGATTGTCCGCGAACCGAACCCATAACACATCATTCTCGGCCCAGGCTGTGGCCAGATCCCGGCCTTTGCGGCCGACAATTCTAGCCGTGGAAAAATCCACTCCCTCGGCCAGGAAAGTGGTCGCCCCTTCGTTCTTCAACACGCGCGAATGACTCACGTCCCAAGGAATGCCATTGACGCTGACATCAGAAGGAAGCCCCCAGGTTTTATGTTCCAAGACCGCTTCAGCGCCCGTGATCTTGATGCATTCGCTTCCGTCAACGTGGGCCGCGATCTTCAAGTGCGCCACGGTGGTTCGGTACGCTCGCGCAGCCTTCGGCAAAGGAGGGTGAAAGTGAATGCTGAAGTCGTATTCGCCTCCGCCGTTCGGCGTGTCGTCCAGATAAAGCACGATACCCTGGCTTGTTCGCTCCAGTGCGACCACATCCCGCGCCTGGATCACTTCCAAATCAACTAAAGTCAGCGAAAATGAATCCGGCAAAAACTTCTGCGGCGCGACGGCGGTCAGATAGCTCTTCTCACCAGGATTCCATCTCGTGTTGTTAATCGAAACCGGTCCAGCTGGCCAGTTCCCGCAAACGTGAGTCCACAACGCTCCTTCGTGATTGATAAGAATTTTTTCCGAACCATCCAAAACGCCTTTGAAATGGAACACAGCATCCCCGTTTATCTTGCTGGAACCCAAAGACGCGGTCGTGGCGAACTTCGCTTCAGCCACCGATGCCTTTGCGCTTAGTTTGGCCGCGTTGTAAAGGGCCAGGACTTGCGGGGCGTTGAGGACATTGGTGAAAATCGCGACGTCACTAATGGCACCGACGAATTGGTCTTCATAAAGCCCGCGTGCGCGGCTGCCGCGGGCGCCGATGGTGGTCGGGCGATCGGTGGCAAGAACGCCGGTCCCCACGGTTGTGGTGCTTTGCGCCGCGTTCGTTCCGTCCACATAGATATAAATGCGGGAATGCGCCTGGTCGCAGACGCCCACTAGAAAATGCCACCGGTTGTCCGGCCTGATCGAACTTCTTGTCCAGCAAGTGCTGCCAGAGGCGTCGCGGAAGAAAAACCGAAAGGCGTCGTCGATGCCGCCACAATCAATGCAGAACTGTTCATGGCCGGTGCCGTCGCCTTTGCAAATAATGCCCGCACCCGATTTCGTCAAGGGACTCGCTTGAACCCAGGCGGCGACGGAAAATGCGCCGCTGCTGCCTCGAGGCACACTGAGATCAAGCCTGGGAATAATGACCAGACTTGGCGCGTCACCGGTGAAGCCGAATCGGGCCGCCCGTTTTAATGAACCGAATATCGGATCGCGGCCTGGCTGACCCACGACGACATTGTTATAAACGCCGTCGTATCCATTGATCATGTCGAAGGCGGTGGAGCCGTTGGGTTCATCCAGTCGCCAGAAGGCCAGCGGTTTCAACGAGCGCACCGCTTGCAAATAGGGGTCGATGGCCGCCGAAAGGGTTGCGGGGACCATGGAGTTAGAGGTGGAGGCGCTAACATTCGTCGTGATGGCGGCGGTGTTGCTGGCATTTGCGTCGGCGTTGGAGGCAGCGGGGCCGGCGCCGGGAGTGGTGGCAACAGCCTTGGTGGCAATGTCGAGGACATTGGATGCGAGGTTGGCGGAGTTCATTGTGCTTGCGGAAATCGGGTTCGCGGGACGTGGCGTTGACGGCCGGAGGATGAACCAAACGAAAAACACGGCGCACGCAAACCCAGCCACGACGACAAGCCAGGGCCATATTGCCTTTTTCGGAGGTTCCTCCTTTGGCCCGCTGGGCGGAGGCGCGGAGGAAACCGAGGCAACCAGAGCCGGCTGCGAAGCCTGTGGTGCATCGGTCCACCCAATCCACTCTGCTACGGCCGACACGCTCCGAGGCCGGTTGGATGGATCTTTGGCCAGGCAGGCCATGATCAAGGAGGCGACTTCCGGCGGCACATCGTTGGAAACATTGAGCGCGACCAGCCGTTCCTGCAATGGCGTGGGGATGTTGTGACGCAACTGCTGGCGAATGTCGCCCTCGTAGAACGGCGGTCGGCCGCACAGCAAATCATAGAGCGTGGCGCCCAACGAATAAATGTCGTCCGTCTCGGCGGCAACCTCACCATCCAATTGTTGCGGACTCATGTGAGTGAGCGTGCCGCCGCCGAATCGACGCTCCACACTGACGGGATCGACTTGGCGCGCGAACGCGGCCAGGCCGAAATCGGCCAGCTTGAGGCGATTGTCCGCCGCCAGCATGAGGTTGGTCGGCTTGATGTCGCGATGAATGACGCGCTCGCCGTGCGCGTAGGCCAGCGCCTCGCACAATTGTTTGACCAGCGGCTTGAGGTTCGTCCAGGCGAAGACGCCGTTGGGCTGTTGCGTCATGCACCGCCACAGATCCGGCCCGTTGACGTACTCCATCGAAATGAACGCGGCTTCGCCCGGCGCTTCGTATAAATCGTAAATGCGAATGATGTTGGGGTGGGTCAATTTGCGGCTCTTTTGCGTTTCCTGCCGCAGGCGCGCGAGTTTCACCGGATCGTTGAGGACGAGAGAAGAAAGAAACTTCAGCGCCACCGCCTCGTTCAGACGCTCGTCGTGGGCCAGCCAAACCACGCCCATGCCGCCTTGGCCTATCTGCCGTAACAAAGTGTAACGCCCGCCGCCAACCAAAAAGCCCGGCGATAAATGGCTGGGCGCCTCGGCTTCTCCTGGCCGATCGCCGGGAGCGTCGCTCATTGGGGAGCGAGCTCCATTTGCAAGTCCGAGGGCTTCACTCCTTTCTTGCCTCCGCCAAATCCGAAGAAGGACGGCTTGTATTCACCGACGTAATCGACATCCGCCTTGGCTGGGATTTTGTCCTCCAGCCCAACGCTCCAGAAGCAGGCGTTGACAAACAGCCGACGAAAATCTTCGCATTCCAAATCGACGGCTGCCCCGGCAGTGGTGGCGACGATCTTTGAAGTTTTCCCGGCGTCGCCTGTGTACTCACGCACCCAGATCAACGGCATAAGCGGATCGTTTTTGGGTCCGGTCACGGGCGGGGCGTCCGGTTTCATGCCCGCCATCACCTGGCCCCACACCAGCACTTGGGCGTCCGTTGGTAGGTGCTCCACCGTATAAACATCCGTCGGCCACCACAAATCCTCCACGCCACGGAGAATGGGATTATTCTTGACCGGCTGAATGATGACGCCCCGCGTGCTCTCCTTGCCATGGTCGCCGTGGTGGCTGATCCATGTGTCGCCTAGCACCTGCCGGCCAAAGCCGCCCGGCCAGGCGCTGCTGTTCCAATCGAATTTGGCATAAGGGCTGTTCTTGTTTCGTTGATAGGAAAAGCCATGCGTGCTGGTGCGCAAGGCGATGATCGGTTTGCCGGCATTGAGATAATCGACGAAATGTTTCATCTGCGCGTCCGGCCATTCGCGGAAACGCAACAGCATCACGCAAAGATCCGCGTTATCGAGCGCCTCAATGCCAGGCTCGTTGGTCTGGCAATCGGGATCGATGCTGCCGGCGGCATTAATTGAAAAAAGCACGGTGCAATCGAAGCCGTGGCGCTGGGCGAGGATTTTCGCGAGCATGGGCAAGCCTTCTTCCGAACGGTATTCCTCGTCGCCAGTCAAAAAAACAATATGCCGGCCAAAACCGGGGCCAGACGTGCCTTTGTACTCCACGCTATCGGCAGCCCGGGCGGCCATCGACGCCAGAAGAGTCAGGATGGCCAGCAGAAAGACGTGACGGCGCGAGCGGGTCGCGCTCCGTTCAGAAAGCGTGGGATCGGTGGCGCCGGTCATTATTGGGATAACTTCCAGTCGGCGCTTGGATCGTATGTCGTCATCGCGCTGGCTTTGGCGGTGGTCTTTGGGCCAAGATTCTTTTCATAAACCTTGCCTTGCTGGTTGATGATGAAGGTCATCACACCGGAATTACCCCATTCCGCGGGCCACGCCACCAGCGCGAAGCCGGCAATCATGTGGCCGTTGATAATGTAATCGTACTTTCCACCAGGAGCGTGCAGACCCTGACGCGTGAGAATTTTGAAATAGTAGCCATGATAGGGGGCCTGCGCTTCGGTCATGATTTTGGATTCATGCGTGTAACCCTCGTCACGCGATTCGGCAATTAATGGGCCGAGCGGGCTGATTTCCTCGCCCGGTTCTGCGTGCCAATACAAGCCGTCGTGCTGGCCAGTTGTGCTGCGCAGGTGCTTGGCGTACTCGAGCACTCCGCTGCCGGTGTGGTCTTCGCTGGCATACTCGCGTTGGGCTTGCGCGTAAGCGTGGCAAACCCGAATGGTGTCCAGTTCGTCGCGGCCGATGCGGCGATTGAGAATCTCCTCCTTGCCGGCGTCGGTGTCGAACAGCCATTGCTGATCCTGCTTCACCAGCGGGATGGGGAAAGGCCATGCGTCAGAACCAAGCCGCAATTCGAATTCGGAATCCGATTTCTTGACCGGCGCGACTTTCTCGGAGACGCGGCGCGCGAAGATGGAGAGGCCGTTACTGGCTTGCACGGCATCCGGCGAGACCAACTCTTTCGCGCTCGGCCCGAATATGACTTGCAGCGCGTTGGTGTCTTTGTTGGCGGCAGCGGTGGTGAGCGCTTTGACAGCCTCATCCGCCGTGGCGAAACGTTCTTCCTGCGAGGCGCGGGCCGGCATGAGCAAAACCGTGACACAGGGCAAGAATGCCAAGCCGACTAGGGATAGATACCGATGGAGCGCAAAATTGATTTTCATAGGCAAATCCTAATGATGTCCTCCGCCGCCGTGGCCTCCGCCTCCCCCGCCTCCCCCGCCACCGAAGTGGGCGCCCCCGCCTGGCGCCACGCCGCGACTGGCCGCGCCGCGCGAACTGGATTCCACCGCCTCGTGTCCGCTTTGGCCGCCGACAAAAAATCCGCCCGCAGGCTCACTGCGAATCTCCTCGTGACGTTCTACCGGTGCGGCCACGGGCGGTCGGTAGGCTGGCGCGGCCTGGCGGAAAATGGGAGCGGGACGAACGTTGACGACTATTGGCGCCCGCTCTGTCGGGGCAAAACCTCGTTCCCAG
>DASYNM010000505.1:0-7424 GCA_036008545.1 Verrucomicrobiia bacterium | reverse complement strand
GGAATTTTTTGAAGCGGTGGACAAATTGGTTGCCTCGCGCCCGCTCTCGGACTGGCGTGTCTATTTGCGCTGGCACGTCTTGCACGCCAGCGCGCCCTATTTGTGCCAGGACGCCGAGTTGGAAGACTTCAACTTTTTCGGCAAAGCCCTCAGCGGCCAGCCTGAACAGGAGCCGCGCTGGAAACGCGCTTTTCACGCCTTGGACCGCGGTATCGGTGAGGCGGTGGGTCAGCTTTATGTGGAGAAATACTTTCCCCCCGAGGCCAAGGCGCGGATGACGGACTTGGTGGATAATCTCAAAGGCGTTTTCAAAGATCACCTGGAAAAGGTGGATTGGATGACCGCCACCACCCGCGCCAAGGCCCTCGCTAAGTTCGCCCGCTTCACGCAGAAAATCGGCTATCCGGACAAGTTTCGCGATTATTCATCCGTCGAAATTAAGCGCGACGATTATCTGGGCAACGTCCGGCGTGCCGCGGCCTTCGATCAGCATCGCCAACTCGCCCGCGTCGGTCAACCGGTTGACCGCGGCGAGTGGCACATGACTCCACCGACGGTCAACGCTTATTTCAATCCGCTGCAAAACGAAATCGTTTTTCCAGCCGGTATTCTGCAGCCGCCGTTCTTCGATGTGAACATGGACGACGCAGTGAATTACGGCGCGATCGGTGTAGTTATCGGACATGAAATCACGCACGGCTACGATGACGAAGGGCGCAAGTACGATGCCGAGGGCAACCTGAATGAATGGTGGACCAAGGAAGACGCGCAGGAATTCGAGGCCCGCGCCCAAAAGGTGGTCGATGAATATAACGCCTTCGAAACGTTGCCCGGCGTTCATGTCAATGGCAAGCTGACCTTGGGTGAGAACCTGGCCGACCTGGGCGGCGTGAGCATCGCTTACGACGCGTTGGAACGAGACCTGACGCGGGACCCGTCCAAACGAAAATCGATCGACGGTTTCACGCCCGAGCAACGATTTTTCATTTCGTTCTCTCAAGTCTGGCGCACCAACATTCGCGACGCGGAGGCGCGTCGACTAGTTACGGTCGATCCGCATTCGCCCGGCCGATTCCGTGCAGTCGGGCCGCTGGTCAACTACCAGCAATTCTTCGACGCCTTCCACATCAAGGCAGGCGATCCGATGTGGCGCGCCCCCGAATTGCGCGCGCATATTTGGTGAGAGGCAAACGCGCTTCGCCCAACAACCAATTCCGTTGCCGAACCGACACGGGAACAGTAGGATTGCGGCGCATGAACCGGCGTGATTTTCTCAAGACCGGCGTGGCCGGCAGCGCGGCGGCGCTGGCGATTTCCGCCACCGTTGCTGTCGCCGCTGAACCGACGGCGCAACAGATTTTCCATGTGAGTTCCTCCGAGTGGGATGAAGCCACCGTTAGTCAAATGCGCTCAGCGCTGTTGTCAGGGCGGCTTACCGCGGCTGCGCTCACGCGCCACTACCTGCGCCGCATCCGCGACCTGGATCGCCGCGGCCCAAAGCTAAATTCGGTAATCGAAATAAATCCGGACGCGGTGTCGATTGCGCAGGCTTTGGACCGTGAACGCAAAGCCCGAGGTCCACGCGGTCCGCTGCACGGAATTCCAGTCCTGATCAAAGACAACATCGCCACGCACGACAAGATGATGACGACAGCCGGCTCGCTGGCGCTGGCCGGATCGATCTCACCCGCCGACGCTTTCCTGGTGCAACGACTGCGCGCTGCGGGGGCGGTCATATTGGGCAAGACCAATTTGAGCGAATGGGCCAATTTTCGCTCGTCTCATTCTACCAGCGCTTGGAGCGGTCGCGGCGGCTTGACGCGGAATCCGTACTCCTTGGATCGCAATCCCTCTGGCTCGAGTTCCGGTTCGGGCGTGGCGGCGTCGGCCAATTTGTGCGCCGTCGCCGTCGGCACGGAAACCGACGGTTCCGTCACCTCGCCCTCCTCCTACAACGGCCTAGTCGGAATCAAGCCAACGCTCGGCTTGGTCAGCCGCACGGGCATCATTCCAATCGCCCATAGCCAGGACACGGCGGGTCCGATGACTCGGACGGTCACCGATGCGGCGATTCTCTTGGGGTGCATGGCTGGGACCGATGCGGATGATCCGGCTACCGCTCTCGCTGCGGGCAAAATGGCACCCGACTACACTGCGTTTTTGGACGTGGCGGCCTTGCGCGGAGCGCGCATCGGCGTGGCACGAAAGTATTTTGGAATTCTGCCCGCAGTGGACAAATTGATGGCGGACGCGATTGCCGCAATGAAGAGCAGCGGCGCGCTGATCAGCGATCCGGCAGACCTGCCCAGCCACGGAAAGCTTGGCGACCGCGAGGAGGAAGTGCTCTTGTACGAATTCAAGGCGGATTTGAACAAGTACCTAGCGTGGCTGGGCCCGTCTGCGCCAGTGCATTCTTTGGCCGAGATTATCGAATTCAATGAGCGCAACAAATCCAGGGAAATGCCGTGGTTCGGTCAGGAACTCTTTCTCAAGGCACAGGCCAAGGGCTCTCTGACAGAGCAATCTTATCTTGACGCGCTGGCTGAAAACCATCGACTAGCCCGTGACGAAGGCATCGACGCGGTCATGAACCGCCTGAATCTCGACGCGCTGATCGCTCCCACCACCGGGCCGGCGCAGCGAACGGACTTGCTCTGGGGCGATCGCGACACTGGCGGGTGCACTTCTCCTGCTGCCATCGCGGGCTATCCGCACATCACCGTGCCGATGGGTTTGGTGGACGGTTTGCCCGTTGGGCTTTCCTTCTTCGGGCGCGCCTGGAGCGAACCTAAGCTCCTGGGCCTTGCCTTCGCTTTCGAGCAGATGGTCCAAGGGCGAAAACCGCCGCGCTTCCTAGCTTCTCTGCCGGGTTAGCGCGTCTCGGCTACAAGCATCTTTCCGAATCAAGGCCCGCTCTCGTACTTCTTAGTGACGATTTCCACGACTACAGGACTCTCTGTCAATGTCATTACCGGGTCTTCCTCAATCAAGTCTCCGTCCAACGGGATGACCAACTCTCCAAGAAGGTTGGCCGCGAGTCTCCTGTCTCCGCCTTTGCCGTGGATGATGGCAGCAGGAGAGAAGGATTCGGCGCGAAAAGTCAGGCGCAACCCCACTGCGGTCAAGCGGGGTGAGTTGGGGAAGAATTCCCGCATTGATTCTTGCACGTCGTCGCATTCGCGCACGGCGCGCATCAGAAAGCCATAATGCACGGCATTGGTCATTTGGCGCGCCAAGTTCTGCGCCAGGCCGGCGTGCCAATCCAATTCCATGGTGCCTCGGGGCTGGTTAACAAGAATCCAGGGATCTTCGGCCAAAAGGTCGTCGTTTACCGGCACGCTAAACGCGCCATTGGTGCCAACGGGCACGGGCATCTTGCCGGACTTGGCATCGATGAAAGCGGTGATTTCGCTGGACTCGACGCCCGGCCGCGTGGAGTGTATTTGCAGCACCAGCGAAAGATTGGTGTGGGCGCGGCTCAACGCCATCTGCGCTTTTTGTAGCTGGTAGAGTTCATGGTAAGGCAGGCGGGCGTTTTCAGCCTCCACTAGACTTGGCGCGAGCAAGAGAAGAACCGAACACGCTCTTACAACAGCTTTAACCGTCATGCCTCTAGAGTGGCGTTTTGCGCCCTAAGTGGCAATAGCGGAAGGGGCAGGCAACGAGGGGCCGGCGGGTGGAGCAGGTGGAGACGAGGTTTTGAAGCTGGCCCAATATCGGAGCGGCATTAACGCGAAGGCGAGGAGAACAACCTGGCTGACATCGAATCCGACCAGCCACGGAAAGGCCTTGTCCATGAAACCGTAGGAATGCAAACCGATCCCAAGCATATTGACACCGAACCACGAGAAGCTGGTAATGATGTTGCCGAAAACAGCCATTGCCATTAAGCCGCGTTCTTTGATCATGCCACCCCAGCGCGCGTGCAAAATCAACGCGTTCCAAAGCACAATCAGCAGCGCCCCGTTTTCCTTCGGATCCCAGCCCCAGAACCTGCCCCAGGATTGGTCGGCCCAAATGCCGCCTAGAATCGTGCCGACAAAACTGAACAGCGTGGCAAAGCAGACGATGCCATAGACCATCCGCGCCAAAGTTTTGGCGATATCCGACGTCAGAGAGCGGGTGAAGAAACCGCGCAAAATGTAAATGATCGCTAGTATGCCGGCCACAAACATCGAGGCATAGCCCGAGGTCACGACTACGACATGCGTGGCCAGCCACAGATTTGTGTCCAGCACAGCTTGGAGCATTTCCATGGTGTCTCCGCTCAAGGCCAAATGATGGGCGATAATCAAGGTCGCGAAGCCGATGAATCCCGCCACCACCAAGCCAATTCCGCCTTTGAAAATGCGTTCCAAAAAGATGCCAAACAGGCAGGCGCCCCAGCCGATGAAAATGGCGGAGGAATACAAATTGGTCACGGGCGGACGCCCTTCCAGGTACATGCGGAAGCCAAGCCCCAGCGTATGGATGACGAAGGCCAGTATCAACAAGGCAAAGCCTGTTCGCCGCACAGGCTCGGATAAATTGATCCAGAAGGCGCAGCCCAGCAGCAGCGCGGCGACGTAGATGACCATGCTGTTTGAAAACGGGTCGATCTGATTGAAGAAAAATTCATGGCTGCCTTTCTTTAGAGCAGGATAAAGTTCATTTTCCTGCAACCACACACGGTAGCTGGCCAAAGCTTGATTGAATTGGGCCGGATTATTGCTGTGGTAGGCATCAGCCATGGCCGCGTAGTCGGTGGCAGCAGGATGAATTTGTCCCGAACGCAACGTCTCCATCAAATCAGCGCCGATGTTGCGCCAGTCCTGGCGCGATTGCCCAGTCAGTGGCGGGATGATCATCGGATAGGCCAACTCCGAGAGCGTGGTGTAGCGTTTGAAGAAGGCGGCGATGCGCTGCAAATCCTCCTGATTGGCCGCTTTGCCTTCCTCGCTCTGTCCCAACGCAATACGGCCCGGGCCGATAGAACTTTCATAGACCTTTAATTCCCGAGCAAAATCGCGCGTGCCTTCTGGCTCCAGGCTACTCTTGAGCCGGGAGTAAAGCTGGACGCTGTTAAAAAGGTGCATCAAGTCCTTCTGGAAGGGCGTGCGCAATTTCACGCTGGACGGATCAGCCTGCTCCGATTGCGAGAGCTTTCTGGCCTGTTCCGAGATGGACTCGAATTGATTGGTCAGGTCATTGAAGGAGTAATACTCCAAGCCTATTTTGTCGGTGCCCAGCAAACCTTCCAAGTCCGGATGCTGAATGCGGAAAATCTTTAATTTGTCGGCCTCTTCCGGCCGGGCCATCGCGTCCACCAGCCATTCCAACGCGGAAAGAGTAGGCTCGTTGGACACGGTCACCGTCGATTTGCCGCGGATGCTCAAGAGCGAGTTGCGCGCCACTGAATCCAATGGCTGAATCCGGCCATCAAGTAAAACAGGCAACCGACCGAATCCAGCGAGGTCAAATCCGTCCTTTCGCTTGGGCGCTTGGAATCCGCCCAGGAACGAACATGCAAAGATCGCGACGGCAATGAGCGGCAACCACTTTTTCATAGGTGTCTTCCTTTGCCGTTGGCCAAAGCTGGTTCCAACACCGGCGCGGTGGGCGCTTTTCTGGGGGGTGGGGGCTTTATTTGTTGCGCACGCCGACGGGCGAAAGCGAACAAGTGCATCAGGAATTGCGTCACCAAGCCCAGCGCCACCAGCGAGCAGGCAACGTAAGGCGTGAGTGAGGCGGGGTTGCGCACCACTTGGAGAATCGTGCCCGCGTCGTTGTCTTCGAAGCTGGCCTGGTAAAAGGTTTCGCCGTGGTAGCGAAGTGGACTGTTCATGTAAATAAGAATATCCCGGTCATCGCCGGTGCTGGGGTCGGTCAGGTGAATCTTGCTGGAAAAATTCTTCGGTACGCCGGTGCCGGGATACAAATCGTGGTTGAAAGCCAGCAGCTTGATGCTATAAGGCTTGTAATAGCGCGCCGGGCGCAACGCGATCTCATAGCTCCGGCCGTTGACGGCAAACGTTTGCGGTGCCTCGACTTTGACATTTGGCATGATGCCGGCGATGTCGCCGTCTAAATTCGTATAAACCGGATAGCGCGTGAACCAGGTGGAAACGATCCATTCGCCAATCGGCCCTTTATCCGTGACGACCTGCACCAGCGCGGCGGGCAGATCCACAGAATCCATGCGCCGTGTGACCGGCTCAGGGCTGAAGAACAATCGCTGGCCAAGGCCGTTCGCCGCTTTCATTTTTTCGGCCCCGGCGGACATAGGCCCGGCGGGCAAGGTGTTGGGGTAATATTTTTCCACTCGCAACGTGAAGGGCAACGCAGGGGTCCGAATTTCCCCGCCCTTGGCCACCAGTGATTCGGGGATGGCCACCACATGATCTTTATCCGCGTCCGTGGTATCAACGACCGCAAGCTCATTCTTGCGGCCGCTTTCGGAGTAATTCTTAACGTCGCCGACATCGATGCGCATCTGACTTTCAACTTGGAAAACCTCCGTCAAGAACTGTCCACCAAGCAAGAGAATCAAGCCGGCGTGAATGAGAATTAAGCCGATCTTCTTGCGCGAGAATTGGAAACGCTTGATGTGCGCGGCCAAAAGATTCACCAGCAACACCAAACCGATGAGCCAGCCGCCAGGTAGGAAGGGAATTTTCAAGTGCGTCCCCTTGGGCGTCCAGAAAACGAAAAAGCTGCGAAAGTATTCCGACTGCGCCGCGTAGAGGCCGATTTCCACTTGCGCCAGCGTGCCGACGAACACCAACACCAACGCCAACGCCAGGCACACCACCGTTAAGCGGAGTGATGTAAAAAAATTAATGATTCGATCGACCATCGTTTAGGGATAATGCACCGTCTTGACGAATTGCACAAAACTATCTTTTTGCCCGCCGACGACCTTGCCGTTGCCCGTCAACTTGTAAAACCACGTGTTGTCGCCGTGCGGGACGATGGCCGCCACCAGCCTCGCCGGTTGGCCGGTCTTAGCATCGGTGCCCATAAAATCCACCAGCGTCGCTTTGCCATCCGATAAGGTCAACGTCTCCGCCACCCCATCCAGTTGATCAGACCCTAACGGCCCCAGTCCAATCTGACCGCGCCAACGGTTGGCGTTGGCCAAAACCCCGCCGCCCCCTCCTCCGAGGAAGCTGATTGTGACTTCCGCTTTGGCACCCGTTTCACCGGGGACGGAAAAGCTGTTATAGACCATGGCGCGCGGGCCGGTTTCGACCCATTGCGGCGGCACAATCCATTGCGGGCCATCCGACGAGGCACCCGACGTTGCCGAGTCTCCGTGCGGACTGGGAATTCCTTGCAAACCGAGACCGGCGTGAGGATCGGCTGCATCAGGTGCGACAGCCACCGGGGTGGATTGGACGCCGTTGCCCTCGAAATGAATCGACTTTAAGAACTCCAGGAAAGTC
>DASYNM010000504.1:0-7992 GCA_036008545.1 Verrucomicrobiia bacterium | reverse complement strand
GCCGATCACGTTGCTGCACTTGGCCACACACACCTCCGGCCTTCCGCGGCACCGCGGGGAGGTCCATCCGGCAAATTGGCGCAACCCGGAAGCAGGATACTCCGTCGAACAATTGGCGGCAGGCCTCGCACGATTCCGCCTGGCACGTGCGCCGGGCACGCAATACCAATACTCCAATGTCGGCATGGAGATCCTTGGCTATGCCATCGCCTTGAAGGCCGGCAAGGATTACGAGACGTTGGTGAGGGATCGCATATGCCGTCCCCTTGGCATGGAGAGCACGTTCGTCAGCGTGCCGCCCGAACTGCGGCCCCGCATGGCCCGCGGCCACGCCATGCCTGGTCGCCCAGTGCCGGACATGGATTTCTCCCCCTTGTGCGCCTCGGCTGGCCTGCGCTCAACCGCCAACGACCTGCTCAAATTCGTGTCCGCTTGCGCCGGATTGACGCCATCGCCCTTGGAGCCGCTTTTGGAAAAGCCGGAGGCGCCTCACGCCTTGAAGTCCGGCGCCAAAGTGCCACTGGCCTGGCAGTCGGATGGAAATTTCTTTCAGCACAGCGGGATGACCTATGGATTTACTGCCAACGTGGCTTTTGACCGCAACCGGCGCCGCGCCGTGGTGATGCTAGCCAATTGCAACAGCAGCCTTGGGTTTATCCAAGGCAGGTTGGGGCGGGCCATCTCGGCCGGTCGTTCACCCGAACCCGCCCGCACTGTGTCGCTGGCACCCGCAATGCTGAATCAATACGCCGGCCTTTACCGTACGGACGGAGGCGCTACATACACCGTACGCCGCGAGGGTGCCGGCTTGATGGTGCGCCCGCTTAACGAGCCGGGAGAGCGCTTCCGTGACGACGGTTTTGGAGTCTTCCCGCAGTCCGCCTCTGTCCTCTACAATAAACTGTGGGACGTGGACGCCGTCTTCAGCCGCGCCGCAGGCGGCGCGGCGCCAAGGATGACGGTCGCCTGGCCCAAGTTCACCTTGGAGGCTGTGCGCGTTTCCAACGACATCCCGCCAACGCCCGATCCCATCCAGGTGGACCCGAGCATTTACGACAGCTTTGCCGGGCGCTATCGTCACATGCTGTTCTGTGGCCTGGTGCCCGTAGGTCCGACGTTAATCATCCGGAGAGAGGACGACGAGTTGGGCGCGCATCTCATGGCCTACATGCGTTGCAAATACATCGCGGCGCTGGCGCGCAACCAGGACTCGAACGATCTTGGCGGAACGGACATGACGGGCCTGGAGTTATTCCCGGACACCAAGACCGCCTACGGCCCAGCAGTAACGCTGGCCAACCTGCGGCTGGAATTCGCGCTGAACAAGCAAGGCAAGACCACCGGGCTGACGGTGGAGGCGAACGGCAAGACCTTCACCGCCAAGCGCGTCTCCGCGAAGCCGGTAGCCTGGAAATGACTCCGGAGGAAGTCGAGTGCGCCATGGACGAAAGGCTAACGGATGAATCCCCATTCGCTATTCCACAATCCTACTTCAGCTCCAACTCACGTTTCCCGAGTCCCAGTCTGGGAAATGTAGGTTCATTTTAAATTCCCATTCCACACCTTCCTGCGCAAAATTTTGAGGCGGAGACTGAGCCGCCTCGTATCCAAATAGGGCACCCAGCTTCCGAGCATCCTCGCTGTTGTAGGGCTTCCAATGCCAACCCTCGTGGGCCATAAAAACGAAGGAGGCCTTGGATATGTTCTCCGAATGCGATGCCGCAGGAGCCGGCGACGGCGCAAGCGCCTCCCAGCCTGGCATCGAACCCAGCTTTAGAACTGTCGGTGCCACTGAGACGGGGGAGTAAACTTCCTCAATGCGTCCGGCCAGTGCCCCAAGACATCTCTGGTACGCGACGCGGGAGCGACTTTCAGGCATGAGCATGATCGATTGCAGGCCCTTGACCCAATAATCTGGCGGAAACTTGTCGTTGGCCAATTCCAGCTTTTCCAGTTGCTCCGGCTTGTTGGCAGCGTAAAGCCATAAAACCGGTAGGATAGGAACGCCTCGCTGCCGGAAAAAGTTAAACTCCTGTCCGCACCATTTGCTTTTAAAATACCCCGGGTAGATAAAGCACAGGCATATCTTGGAGGCACTGGCTGCTTTCTGCAATTCGTCGGGCCATTCCGTTCCCACTTCTATGTTGCCAGTGTCAAGAAAGTATATTTCATCGTCCTCGGCGCGGACATTGGAAGTCTTTTGTTTGACGCTTGCTTTCAAGTCTTCCAGGAAGCGGCGGAACTTCGCGGCGTGCGGCGGATGTTCGATCATCTCGCGGCGATAACTGGCGAAAAGGATATAGGACATAGGGCGACCGTTTACTTATGGTTGCCCCACTAAAGCCGGAAGTCAATTTGTTTGTTTCTGAGGCGAGAGATTTGGAGACTTGCGTGGCTCGGGCTAGATGCAGTCGAATCCCGGGAGAATTTTGTTGGAAGTTTCGCGCCAGATATCAACGATAGTCGGGTTTTGTGAAATTGCGGGGAAGCGGGGTCCGTCCGTAGCCGCGTTCTTGCTCGGAATATCGCCTATAGGCGTCGTCGGCGTCCTCATTCAAATAACGAATGCGCTCCGAAGGCGAGAGGGTAGCATTCGAGCGCTGATGTAGATGCTCCAGCAAGGAGCGAATGCCTATTCGCCAAAAGGAAACCTCACCCTGCTCAGTTACGTTGACCAGTCGTCCGTCCTCCAACAACCTCGCAAAAGTCGCAGCGCCGGCGGTGTGCAAGGCCTCCAGGCATGTTCCGTCCGTTCGCCAGACGCGTGTAAAACCGTCGAGCCCGCTGCAAGTAACGATTTGCTGCCCATTGGGGGAAAAATGCACATCCATGACTACTCCGAAATGTGCGAAATTATTCGACTGCACCCCAGTAGCTTGCCCAAGATTTGGGGCTTGGAACCATTGGGGAACGCTCGGCTTCCGAAGCTCGACAACACCTGCTTTGCCTGAGTACGTACCGAAGGCGATCCTCTTATCAAATCGGTCAATGTCAACTGAATCAATGGACGATTGCGCTCCGTCGACCTGGATATTAATCGGAGGATTGGTCGAATTACTCTGAAAGACAAGGATTTGACCGTTGTCGAGTCCCAATGCAATCAGCGTGCCTGATGGCGACAAGGCGCTCGACCAGACCTTTTGATTACGGGATAATTTGAGAGGCCGAATGACATCGAGATCGGTCGTCCTGACCAACTCAGGGACGCCGCTCACGGTTTCGACCAACATGAGACCCGCGGCAGGATTATCCGCAGTATAGACGGCATTCCACTCGGTTCGGCTCTGGGAGTGGATGCGGTGGGTGTCGAAGTCAATAAGGGAGGGCAACACGCCGTTGAACGCTATTACCCGACTCTCGCCCATAAATTCCACGTCTTCATAGGTGGCCTTGCCCGGATCTTGTTTCGGACATTGCACAGAGGCGACCAAAGTTCGATTGGTAAGAAGGAAAAGTGCGACGAGCCCGTCCGAATAGATGGCCGCCCCACGCTGTCCACTCGGGCTCAGTGCGCAACGGGCCATTTGCCCGTCGCGCTGATAGAGACGGTTGGCGTGCAAGGTCTTGGGATCGATGAGAAAGACCCCGCCGTTTCCGGTAGCGACCAAAAGGCTGCCGCCTTCGCGATAGGCTAGTTTGACCACTTGACCATGAAGCCCGACTATTTGGGGATCGAGTTGGTTGCCGTCGATCCGCCACACGCGCATTTCACCCGACGTGTCCGGCGTGATGACGCGCTGCCCGTCTGGCGTAAAAACTGGACGGACTTCGTCATCGAAGAAGAGCCCGGCACGCAAAACCTCCGAAGGATGGCCTGCGCCGACGGACCAAAGCCACGCATTGCGCAACGTTGGGAGTAGAACTAGGTGGCCATCGGGCGACTCGGTGGCATTGGCCATTTCTGGCGGGTCGCCTGCTCCTTCATCCGCGTTCTCGCCCTCGACTCCCATGGCATAGTCCGATTGAGTCAGGATGCGAATCCGTGTGGAAGGTGGCTGTGGTGCTTCGCGGAAGTCGCTCAACCGTAGATACGAAGTGCCGCCATCATCCCAGCGGAGAAATGCGGCATTACCAGTCTCTGCAACTGTCCAGTCCTTTAGTTTGCCGCGTCGACTAGGACGAAAAACGCGAGCAGTCCAATGGTTTGTTTGTGAAGCCACGACAATGCCATCGTCGGCGCCGAGGCCGACCACGACAATCGAGCCATTGGCGTAAAACGAACGCGCATCGCGGACGTTTTCTGGAAGTAGGAGGCACTCGCCGTTAGTGACAAGGTCCCCCAGCCAGGCCGTAATCTTAAATCTTTCCATGGAGTCAATCTCAAAACTCGCGAGACTGCCATCTGAGCAAAGCAGCAATCCGGTAAAGCTATAGTCCGGCGCTTGATCGCGAATGTAGACGTCGAGCACCGAATGGCCAGGAACCGGACACGACACTTTCTTCCAGGTGCCGTCGCCAATTTGAACGAACCCCACTACGCCCGATTGGTCGGCGCGGAATGCAACCAAATGGCCGTCATGTGACACGCGCCAGGCTGTGGACGGCTCGGCCGTCCGCCAGCATGGCAGCGTCGGCGCCGTTCTAGCGTCCGCCTCGATTGCGCTCGCGCCTTCGGGCTTTTCAAACCAAATCGGCTCGCCGGTGTGGCCTGTTGAAACGAGGGCCGCGTGCGAGTCATTACAACAGAACAAGGCTGAGGGTAGCGATTCCATACGTGCAGCGCGCCAATCGAGCTTGCAAATTACTGTCGGGTCTGAGGCGCCTGTGATCGGCCAACGCCGGACAACATTTGAGTCATCCGCGGCGAATACCCAACGGTTGTCCAGAGAGGCAGCTAGTGCTGAAATTCCCACCGAAGAAGCACGAAGAACCGTTTCGGGGACGGCGGACCGAGCTATTTGGCGAGCCACCGCAACCGCATCATTGGGCAGCCGATCGACATCGGCTTCCGACAGAACCAGGCTCCGCGCCAGTGGATCCGGCAGGCTTTGAGCAATCGACACCACGGCCTGGGTTCGCATTCGCATGGCTTTGTCTCTAATGTTCAATGAGAGTCCAGTAAGCGAGACGGCCACCGCCAATGCACCGAGCGCGCTGGCGGCCAGACTAAGACGCGCCAGCTTGTTTGCCTTCCAGCCTTGAAGTGAAGCGATGATCTTGTCCATGGCCGCGGGCGACGGATCTGGAAGCGAGTCCGTCTCGAAAAGTGACTCGCCGATCTGCGGCCAAGGATGCCTTGCTCGAATTTGTTCAAGATCCAGCGGCACAATGCGACGTTTGCGGGCGGCATAAAGCTCAATTTCTCTTTTTACCCATTTAGAAGCAAGTGCGCGCTCAGTCCCCAGCACGATAAGACAGCGGGTGCGCCGGAGGCTCCATCGGATGCGAAGAGTCAAATTATCTCCCGCGCGCAGTTCGGTTGTGTCAAGAAAAACGGTGTAATCTCGCTCCGAGAGCAATGCCCGCAACTGATTGCCGTAGACTCGAGTTGCCTCTTCTTGAGCATAAGAAATGAAAAAGTCATAGCCAAAAAGCAGTGCTTTTAAAGAAGCTGCCCAACCCGCCGGCGGTGCTGTGGTTTCGAGAAACATCTTTCTGATGAAATAACAATTGAGGCGGGAAATCCAGCGCGCAAACAGCTTTGAAGGCAAGCGGGCCATTCCACGTCGTTTGTCTTACTGGAGCAAGATTTGTGAGGAAGCATTATTGCGGCGCAAAATAGGCGCGAGCTCTGCGCCTCGATGCGGTTAGCGTCGATGCACTGACCCGGTAAATCTCTCGGCTCCCAAAATACGCTTGCCAATGTCGGCAAAAAGTTAGAGGCTCGGCGCGTCCTGAGGCTGGTTCGTCCTGAGCGCGCTGATGCAATCGCCATTGACTGTTCTCTTATTGCGGCGGGGGGCCCCTGAGAATTCAGAGGGCTTCAGCGCCGCTGTGCGCACCGCGTTTGGTTTCGGCGATGCTGGGGTTGTTTCGGACGCCATACCTCTTTTGGCGGCCGGTGAGTTTCGGGAGTTTATAATCGGTGATTCGCTTGCGGAAATCGAGGATACACTCAGACGGGTGGCACAGTCCTCACGCTGCGTTTTAGCAATTATGCTCGACGCATCCGCATCCGGCCAACCCCTTTCTCAAGAGACACTGAACGAAGTCGAGGCTGCTTTGGTGCCCATATTAGCGGACACTTCTCATTTTGCGGTTTTAAGCCTCTTTTTGCAGAATTCGAGCCAACTTTGCGAGGATTCAGTGGCTCGGTTTTCTCAGTGGCGAGTGACGCGATTTGGTTTAGCCGACTTGGATGAACGAGACCTTCGCGGTCCATTGCTCGGTCTTCAAGTTCTGAGCAAAGCGCTGGAGCTTATGACGGCAGCCAATGGACTTCCGCCAAGGGTTCGGCTTTTCTTCAGCCACGCCAAGAAGGATGGCGTACCCATCGCGACGGCCGCCGGAGATTGGATGAGAGCGCGTTTGCACGGGTTCCAAGCGTTTTACGATACTGTGGACCTAGATCTCAGTGGCGACATCGACTTGCAGTTGCAATCCGCCATTGCGACGGCCATGGTGATTGTGTTTCGCACGGAAATATTCGATCAGCGGTACTGGTGCCAAAAAGAAGTACTTTGGGCGGAAAAACATGGTCGCCCGATGCTTGCGGTCGACGCCCGCTGGCAACTTCAGCATGCCGCTTCGGTGATCACGTTTGACGGCGCTCCCGCCGTTCGAGTCCCAGACGGCAGTTTTGTGCGGATTTTCTCGGTGGCGTTGCACGAAGCCGTGCGTGTCGAAATCTTCAAGTTGCGCGTAACTCTCCGGAAAAAGGTGATCCCTCCAAGCACAGCGGTGGCCTGCATTCCACGTTGTCCCTCGATGGTTGCCTTGGGACACGCCTGCGAGAGCCTATCCCAATCGGGGTCCGCAGCGTGCTGCATTGTGTATCCCAACCCTTCGCTTCCCGCCATGATGGGCGAAGTCATTGCATACTTTGTGGACAAAGCGGTGCCGGGCTGCCGGATCATGTCTTTTGATGAATTCACCCTCCTGGCCTGAAACATGCCTGCCATGAACCAACGCCCTCTCGCCGGACTGTGCCTCGGAATTTCGATCTCCGGCGGCGAGGATTTGGCAACAAAGTACGGTCTTTCGGCATCGGATTTGTCGGCCATAACGGTCGAATTGTGCCGACGGTTTGTAGGATTAGGATCTCAGGTCGCGCTTGGGCACCAATGGCGCCCGAAAGGGATTATGGAGGAGGTCGTGCGCTTCGCCCGTGTTTATCAGTGGGAGGTCCCATCAAGAGACGGCCCAATCATTCACAACTTTCTGGCGTGGCCTGACCGTGCGGCGCTATCCGACTCTGATCGAAAGGAACTCAACGGCTTGGTTCATATCGACGAACCGAAAGAGACGCCCCCTGTGATGCCGGGCCTTCCGCAAAGAGCAGCGGCCTTGACCGCAATGCGGCAGAGGGTAAATGACTTGTGCGCCTCGCGGATTTGCCTCTCTGGCAAAGTCTGCCAACCCAACCCGTTGTTTGTGTCAGGCGTGCTGGAGGAGGCTTCATTGATGATTAAGCGGAGCGGTCCGGTCTTTATGTCGGGGATGATGGGAGGGGTTGCGTCGCTGCTCATTGAGCGGCTCCGGGGAAAGCAAGTTGCCGAACAAGAATTCGGAGGAGACCCAAATCGCACTCGTAAACTTTGGGAAGCCTTCCGACCTGAACAGAAGAGTCGCCTAGCCGAATTATCCGGGTTGACCAATGCAGAGCAAGACGAACTGTTCGACGCACAGAATCTCGACACGATCGTTAAACTTGTCGCACGCGGGATGCGGACGATCAAAGAGCGCAGATCGGCGCCCGCACTACTCAGGTCGTGACGGCTTGGCACCTATTTTCGGCCCGCTGTTGGGTCGTGTCTTCCACCTTGGAGAATCACGAAGCATCCTAACCGCGTCCAATCGCCAGGACATGCGCGCGCGGTGCCTGCGACCGCC
>DASYNM010000503.1:0-1618 GCA_036008545.1 Verrucomicrobiia bacterium | reverse complement strand
CCAGCCCATTGGCCGGCATAAAGCAAGTGAAGGCGATTCGCGAGGCATCAGGGGACCAGCGGGGGGTAAGAGAAATGGTGCGCAACGATGTCAACGGCCGCTGGTTTGCGCCGTCGTAGTCCATCATCCAGATCTCTTTGGCGCCATTGCGGGCGCTGACAAAGGCGATCTGCGTGGAAGCCACGCCCGGGAGGCCGCCGGAAAGCTTGCCGAGGATTTCGTCGGCGAATTGATGCGCGAACTTGCGCACCTCGGCGTCGGTGGGCGCTCCGCGATAAACTTTTCCGACGACGGGTTGCATGGAGACGCTGCGAACGTCAAAGAGCCAGGCTTCAATGGCCACTTCCGCCGTGCTCTCCGACACGTTGCCGAAACCGACGAAATTCGCGTTGGTCGGCGGATCGGTCCAGATCGCAAATTTCAATTCCGCAGGGACGCTGGGGGCTTGGGGGGGATAAAAGCTGGAACTGGGGACTTCCAGAATGCCGCTGAATTGGAGATCGTCGCGCACGACTTGGGTGAAGGCCGCGGCGTGAGATTTGGCGGAATCGGCGCGCGGGGCAAAGTCGGCGATGGCGACGCGGGGCTTGTTGACATCCATACCGATCGAAGTTCGAAACCAGTCCTGGCCAATGGCCGGCTTCGCGAAGAAAGCGAGAGAAATCAAAATTGAGATTGAACCAAACCGTCTAAACTTTGAGAGCACCTTCACCTCCGGCACGCCGCCAAGCTGCTAAATTGCGGACTCGAGCATTTAGTGAATCGACGGCGGATTGAAATCCAGTGTCGCTTCCACGTAGGCGCCCGAATAATCACCCGGCAATTTCCCAACATTTCCCGTGTTTACCACCGCATGTAACGCCGCGCTGTCATAGGAGTAGTTCCCGCTGGGCTCGGAAATATGCACGTCCTTGACTGATCCATCACGATTGATCGTAAAAGTGACCGCGCAATGCGCGGTGCGCGAAGCGCGGCCGGCAGCGTCGATCGTCCATTGTTGCCAATTGCCATAAATTCTGTTCTTCACGCCTTCGATGTACCAGCCATAGCGGGAAGCGAAATCAGCGCCACCTCGACCCTTTACAGTGACGCCGCTCGAGCCGTCGGAGGGAGTCTGAGAATACCCGGTTGGCAGGTCGGGATTGCCGCCTTTGCCATAGGGAACCGCGTTATCGGGGGGCGGCGTCTTGCTTTCGAAAGTCTTCGATTTGCGGGAAGGAGGAAGGGGTTTTTCTTTTTCGAATTTCGGAATTTTTGTCGCGTCGGTTTTGGGTTCCGGCGGCTTGGGGGGCTCTTCTTTGTAAAGACCTTTGGTGGGATCCACGGCCTTACTCTCCGTAACCACGGGCTCCTTGGGCAAGGGAATTCCAGCGGCAGTGACCAGATTCACTTTTGTGCCGCCAAGTTCGCCACCCACTCCGCCCCAGGCATTGCCGCGACGATCAAAAAACGTGGCGGTGAACACGGCCACGGTTAGCGCTGCGTGAAGCACGAGGGAATAAATAAGGTAGTTTCGAAGAGTCACATCTTGCGGATTGGCGACGGCAGTAGTCATTTTCTAGCGTGTGCGCGCCCGGTCGGTAATGGGCTCGGTGACGATGCTGATGTTGTTGATGCC
>DASYNM010000502.1:0-3556 GCA_036008545.1 Verrucomicrobiia bacterium | reverse complement strand
CGATGGCGTAAGTATAAATCTGGCGAGGCAGCGAAGCAATCGGTTCCGAAAGGTTGTGGCTCCAAAATTGGTTGCCGGACGCGGTGAAGAGCAACGGCGCGGTTTCGCCCGCCACGCGCGCGCAAGCCAGCAACACGCCCGTGACGATGCCCTTGCCCGCCGTTTTGAGGACAACGTGCAGGACGCTCTTCCACTGGGGAATGCCCAGGGCCAGCGCGGCTTCGCGGTAGCTGTTCGGCACCAACGCCAGCATGCCCTCGGTCGTGCGAACGACCAGCGGAATCATGATCAAGCCCAAAGCCAGCCCGCCGGCGTAAGCGGATGCGCCTTTCATCGGCACCACCACCAGCGCATAGACCACTATGCCCCACACAATCGAAGGCGTGCCGTTGAGAATATCGGCCGCCAGGCGCACCGACCAATTGAGGCGCGGCGAACCAAACTCGGAAAGGTAAATCCCGCCCAACAAGCCGATGGGCACACCGATCACGACCGCCAGCGCGACCAGCACGAAGCTGCCGACGATGGCGTTGGCCATGCCGCCGCCGGTTTCGCCGACGGGCTTGGGCAGATGGGTCAAGAAATTCCAGTCCACCGAGCTTGCGCCCAGGCGCACCAGGTGAAAAAGAATCAGCGCCAGCGGCAGGATGACCATCAGCGCGCACAAAAAACAAATCGTGGATACCGCCGCGCTGGTAATTTTGCGCCAATGATTTTGGAACAGCTTCATGCGTGGGCGGCATCCTTGGGCGCGCTCGCCGCGCCGACGAGCAGGTGCGCAAAAATATTGGTGACAATGGTGACCAGGAGCAGGACCAGCCCCAATTCGAAGAGCGCGCTGCGATACGTGTCATCGACCGCTTCCGAAAACTGGTTGGCAATGGCGCTGGCCAGAGTGGAACCGGGAGCGAAGAGCGACGCGGAAATATCCGTGCTGTTCCCAATGACCATGGTCACGGCCATCGTCTCGCCCAAAGCCCGGCCCAGGCCGAGCATCGCAGCGCCGAATACGCCGCGCCTGGATCCTTTCAACACCGCCAGCCATGTCACCTCCCACCGGGTCGCCCCCAACGCAAAGGCCGCCTCGCGCTGCGATTCCGGCACGGCTCGAAAAACTTCGCGCGTCATCGACGTGATGATGGGCACAATCATGATCGCAATGATGACGGCTGCCGACAACAGGCTCTGCCCGTAGATATGCCCGCGAAACACCGGCAGCAAGCCAAACATCTTTTGCAACAGCGGATAGGGATGGTCGCGCAGCCACGGCACAAGCACGTAAATCCCCCACAGTCCGAGAATGACGCTGGGAATGGCGGCCAGCATCTCGATTAACGAAAGAGCCGGCTGTCGCACCCAGGCTGGCGCGAGTTCCGTCAAATATATTGCCGTGCCCAGGCTCAAAGGAAGCGCGATAATCAAACCCAACAGCGACGAAACGAAAGTGCCAAAAATAAAAGGGAGCGCGCCGAAATTTCCGTTGCCCGGATCCCAATCGTGAATCAAAAAGCGCCAGCCAAATTGCTGGAGCGAGATTTTAGAACCTTGGAAGAGTTCCCAGCCAAGCAGCGCCACCAACACGAACACCATCATCGCCATGCCCCAGGTCAGCAGCTTGAAGGCGGCGTCGCCTGTTTTGGATGGCGGCGCCAGCACAATCCTACGGTGGTCGATGGCGGCGGTCATAATCGCGGCGCTTCTAATACCGGATGCCGCCGATTTCGGCCAGCACGCGTTTGTTCAAGTCCGGCGGCAGCGGAGCATAGTCCAGTTGCGGCGCATTGTGTTCGCCCTCCTGCATCGCCCACTTCAAGAACTCGACTATTTTCCTGCCCTTCACCGAGTCGCGTTGTTGTTGATAGACCAGCAGCCAGGTGGCGCCCGCGATAGGATAGGCGTCCGGCCCTGTCGAGTTGACCATCGAAAAGCGGAAATCATCGGGTATCGTCGCCGCCACCAGCGCCGCCGAGACGGATGCCACCGAGGGTGCGATGAAACTGCCCGCCGCATTCTTGACATCGGCATACGGCAGTTGGTTTTGAATGGCATAAACCAGTTCGACGTAGCCAATGGCGCCGGGCGTCTGCTTGACCTGGCTCGTCACGCCCTCGTTGCCTTTGGCCCCAAGGCCGGCCGGCCATTTCACCGCCGCGCCGCGACCGACTTTTTTCTGCCAATCCGCGCTGACGCAGCTAAGGTAATCGACAAAAATATAAGTCGTGCCGCTGGCGTCAGCGCGATGCACGACCAGGATGTCCTCGTCCGGCAAGGCCACGCCTGGATTCACCGCCTTCAAGCGCGGATCATTCCACTTGGTGATGCGGCCCAAAAAGATATCGGCGATGGACGGGCCATCGAGGCGCAGCCGGGGAGTGCCAGGTAAATTATAAGTGACGACATCCGCCCCGGCCACGGTAGGCACGTGCAGGATTTTGCCGGGCGCCTTGGCCAGGGTTTGGTCGCCCATCGGGTCGTCGGACGCGCCGAAGTCGATGGTGCCTTCGAGAATCTGTTTCTGTCCGCCGCCGGAACCGATGGATTGGTAGTTGAAGCGGACGGAGGGATCCACCTTGCTGTACTCGTCGAACCATTTCGAGTAGATGGGATAGGGGAAAGTCGCGCCTGCGCCGTTAATTAGCAATTGAGCGCCAGCGTGCCCCGCGCCGGCCAGGGCCAAGGCGGCCGCCAAGCCGAGCAACTTCGTCAAAAACCGTCGCATTCTCATTTATCTTTCTACCGAGGCAAACCGCCCTTGAATTTACTAACCTGTCCATAAGGCAATTAAAGGGAAACTGGGTGACAATTAGGTGACAATTTCGGTTTTGGGCTGATCGTATCGCGTTAGGGAAATGCTTGACGAAGCCATGGTGTCATGTTATGGTCGAACATCCGTTTGCAACTAGAATCGGTTTAACGCCAGGACACTTCAACACTATGGGACGACCAACGAGAACTCTCCATTTCGAGGCGTTCAAACCGAACCATGACACCGTCGCGTCCGCCGACTTGCTAGGGCTGTTGCCAGCTTTGCCCAGTCTAAATAAGGACGACACCAATCTGCCAGGCAGCTCAAATCCTACCTATGACAAGGGCATCGGCAATTGAAGCTAAACAGGAAGCCGCCGGTTTCACTTTGATTGAGCTCTTGGTGGTGATCGCCATCATCGCGATTCTTGCGGCCATGCTCCTGGTAGGTCTTACGATGGCGAAGGCGCAGGCTTTGCGAATTCAATGCCTGGGAAACCAAAAGCAACTCATGCTGTCAACAGTGATGTATGCCTCCGACAATCACGATTGGCTGCCTTTCGACAACGGTGACCTCGGCTATGCGCCCTGGCCTGGTTGGCTTTATGATGGAAACATTCCCAACCCAAGCCTGACACCGAACAACCCAGAGTCCTGTTGGAGTTCCGGGCTTTTGTACACTTACATGAAGACGTCGAAGTCCTACCTGTGCCCGGTGGATACCATGAGCCCCAATTTCCACCAGCGCGCCAACCAACTGAGTTCCTACGTCTGGAACGCGGCCCCCTCTGGCTTCGAGTCTCCCGACTTC
>DASYNM010000501.1:0-10857 GCA_036008545.1 Verrucomicrobiia bacterium | reverse complement strand
CGATTGACCCCTCGGCGGGATGATGCGGGTTGAACAAGAAGCGAATATTCACCGCGTCGAGCACATCCAGGCCCAGATTGCGAAGATTGTCATGGACTGCTTGAGTCAGTTCATCTTGCGAGAATGCTGGAATCCATGATCCGTCCGCGCCGCGCCGGGCGCCGATTTTGGTAACAATGACCAACCCTTCCGGGTACGGATGCAGTGCCTGCCGGATGATCTGATTGGTCACGTGCGGGCCGTAGAAATCGGCCGTGTCAATATGATCGACACCGGCCGCGACCGCCTCGCGCAGGACGGCGATGGCGGCGTCTTGGTCCTTGGGCGGCCCAAACACGCCCGGGCCGGTCAGTTGCATCGCGCCGTAGCCCATCCGATAGACCGTCAGTGACGAATCAGGGAAGGCGAACCGGCCGCCGAGCATGGCTTCATTCTTTGTGTTTTTCGTTTTCATAGTGTTTCTCCTATTTCATTAATTGAATCGAACCGACGCGGGCTGTTCAAGTTTTGAAGTAACTTCCTCGTTCGAGATCCCCGATAAGGGTGGCTTGCACGGGACGCCAACCGAGGCGTTCCCGAGTCAGCTTGCTTGAAGCCGGGGCGTCCATGCCGGCGAAATGAGCAAACCAACCAAAATGATCGCCAGCTTCGGCGGCGGATTTGGAGACCACCGGTAAGTTGAGACGCCGCCCGATGGCTTCAGCAATTTCCCGGAACGCAATCCCTTCTTCAGCAACCGCGTGAAACCTGCTCAGTCCCGCCGGAGCCTTCTCGAAGGCAAGCCTGTAGAGAGCGGCCGCATCGAGTTGGTGCGCGGCCGGCCAGCGATTCGTTCCGTCGCCGACATACGCCGTAACACCCTTTTCACGGGCGATGCGGATAAGAGTTCTAACGAAGCTGTGCGGACCGTCGCCGTCGCCGTGGATAATGGGAAGACGAACCACCGCTACGCGCACTCCGCGCGCGGCGACCGAGGCGGCGGCTTCCTCGGAAGCGACACGGGGCATGGCGGCCGAGTCAAGCACAGAAACACTTTCCTCGGTCGCGAGCCGGCCCGGAGTAGCGATCCCAACGCCGGAGGTGATGACCAGCGGGCGATTCGAGTCCGACAGCATGGAGCCAAGAGCCTCGATGACGCGCCGGTCCGTCTCACAGACTTCCTTGAATTTCGAGAAGTCATGGATGAAGCCGGTGTGAATCACACCATCCGAGTCGGCGGCTGCGCGTCGCAAACTTTTGAGGTCTTCCAGATCACCCCGATGGACCTTGGCGCCCGCGGCGGCCAGCGACTTGGCGGCCGCATCCGAGCGCGCGAGGCCGGTCACCTGATGGCCCGCGCGAATCAGTTCTTGAACGACGGCCGAGCCGACGAAACCTGTGGCACCTGTGACAAAAACATTCGTTTGCATATTTAATTCTCCTTTCCTGAAAGGGTTCATTCCCCTTCACGGACACACAACAGTTTAGCGCCTGCCTGGATTTGTGCCATACACAGAACTCTCGATTGTTTGCCTAATACTATTGCCTATGGCGAAAGGCTTGCCATTGCGCAATGATTCATTGCCTATTATCATACATTCATGAACTCAAAAGCGTCGCAGATGCGGCTCGTTTCGCTCCTGACCGGGTTGGTGCGCGGCGAGGGCGTAATCCCTTCGCGGCTGCCGGCGGTGAAGTTCATGCGCTGGAACCGCCGCAGTCCCCGTTCGCCCATTGCTTACGAACCGGGCATTTTCATCATGGCGCAAGGCCGCAAGATCGGCTACGTGGGCGCAAGAAAAATTGTCTATGACGCCAATCATTATCTCGTGCTGTCGGTGCCGCTGCCGTTTGAGTGTGAGTCCGAAGCCAGTCCGGAAAAGCCGTTGCTCGGCGTGAAAATCGGCGTGACACCGGCCGCTGTCACTGAATTGCTCATGCAGATGGAGCAGTTGCAGCCCGTCAACGGTTCGCAACCGCAAATTATGGAAGCCACGGCCCTGGACGAGACTTTAAGCAACGCGACCATTCGTTTGCTGGAAAGTTTAAGTTCGCCGGACGACGCTCGCATTCTCGGCCCGCAATTCGTGCGCGAGATTATTTATCATGTGCTGCGCGGAAGATTAGGGCGCAACCTCCGCGCGCTCGCCGCACCGGACAGTCATTTCGGCCAGATCAGCCGCGTCCTGAATCGCATTCACGGCGACTATGCCCGCGCCTATGATATCGCCACGCTGGCGCGCGACGCCGGCATGAGCGTCCCCGCTTTTCACGCGCGCTTCAAAGCGATCACCTCGTCACCGCCACTGCAATATTTGAAAAACGTCCGGTTGCACAAAGCGCGCATGTTGATGGTCAATGAAGGCGTCAATGCCAGTGGCGCCGCGGTCAAAGTGGGTTACGAAAGCGCGTCCCAATTCAGCCGCGAATTCAAACGTCTCTTTGGCAATAGCCCAGCCGCCGTGGCTGCTGAGTTGCGAAAGTCTTTAGTCCACCTGTCCTGAGTCTCGGCAAATCCGCCCGCGCAGGCGTCAGTGGCTACCAAGGCACGGTGCTCCGTCGAGCCCAGATATTTTCTCAAGCTATAGAGTTCCAGACTCATGAGCAGCAAACGCAAAATGGAGATGGGTTAGCTGAACGCGAAAAGTGGGGCGAACACCCTATGGCTCGGCCACGATGTCGCTGTTATGCTAGCTCTATGAAAGGAACACAAAAGCAGCAATTGCCATTCGGCGCCGTAGTCATGGCGGCCTATCAAGTTTGGGGATCGCGATTGGCCGCAAAAATGTTGAAAATAGCAATCAAGGAGAAGTTGGTCGTATTTAACGGGCATCCTTACTCTTTGGATTCTTCGATGAAAGGAGGGTCAGCATGAATAGCACATTGGATTTTTTTGACCGTGTCAGAATCGCGCTGGCGATCACTCTGCTGGCGGGCTTGACGGGATGCGCCGGTTATGTGGACGGTGGCGGTGGTTATAACGCCTCGGTGGTCGTGCCAGGACCGGATGTTGGCTTTTACGGCGGTTTCTATGATCGGGGCGTGGACGTGCATGCTTACCACGATCGCGGATTTCGAAGTCGGGGGTTCGCGCACGGCGGCGGAGGGCGAAAACGATGACCCAGGATTCACACTACTGAAACGGAGCCAGAAAACTATGAAACGTTCACATCGATTAGAACAATTCGCCGTCCTCTCGGTCGTGGCGGCTTTGGCCGGCGTCTGGAGTTTTTTGCCAGCAGACATTGCGGTCGCGGAGCCAAGTGACACATCGCAGGCCGCGGCGATTGGGCAACGGACATTCGCCACACCAGACGATGCCGTCGCAGCTTTGCGCGCCGCCACCCAAACCCAGGACAAAGCGGCTTTGCGCCAAATTTTCGGCCCGGAGTTCGACCATCTCTTAACCGGCGATGCGGCGCAGGACGCCAAGAACGCGGACAAATTCGCAGCCGCCGTGGCGCAGGCCTGCAAGCCTGTGTCGGACGGACAAGACACCATGACGCTTGAGATTGGCACCAATAATTGGCCGATGCCTATCCCACTGGTCAAAGCGGACGGCCAATGGCATTTCGACACGGCGGCGGGCAAGGACGAGATTATCGCGCGCCACATCGGCAAGGATGAACTCCACGCCATCGGCGTCTGCCGCGCTTACGTCAAAGCTCAACAGCAATACGCCAGCCTGAATGCGGGCTCGGACAGCTCCTATGCGCAGCAATTCAAGAGCACGCCTGGCAAAAAAGACGGCCTCTATTGGCCGACGACAGAAAGCGAATCGCCGAGTCCGTTCGGCCCGGCGTTGGCGGAAGCGCAGACCGGCGAGAATGTCAATAATACCAGCACGGGTGCTCAACCTTTTCATGGCTACTTTTTCAGAATCTTGACCTGCCAAGGCCCGGCGGCGCCAGGCGGGAAAAAGAATTATATGAGTCAAGACAAGTTGTCGGGCGGATTCGCGCTCGTGGCTTATCCCGAGCACTGGGATCAATCGGGCATCATGACGTTTATCGTGAACCAGGACGGGATCGTTTATGAAAGGAATCTCGGCCCAGAAACTTCCCGCCATGCGCGAAGAATGAAGGCCTACAACCCGGATAACGATTGGCAGCAGGTGCAGGACGAAGGGCTATTGAAGGCCGTTTCCGAAAAAATGCCTCTATAAATAATACAAACGACCAACATTCTACTCTCCCTTCGCGCGGAACACGGCTTCCGCGCGCAGCTTGCGTGGCCCCGCGCGAACGGGCCACGCGCGCTTGGCGGGGTCAAGGAAAACGGACAAAAAGTGAGGACTCTCACATGCACTGCTTTCCACCAACTATTTTCCTTTTCGCCGGACCACCGAGAGGATGAAAAGAACCAGAAAAATCACAAACAGAACTTTTGCGATTGATGCTGCCAGCCCCGCCAATCCGCCGAAGCCGAGGGCGGCGGCGATGATTGCCACCACCAGAAAAACTAAAGTGTAATAAAGCATGTTGATCAGCCTTTCTTTGAACCGACGCCCAATCCGATCAATCCGACAATGCCCATAATGATGCCGCCAACCAGCATCCAAACCGCCTTATCGGTGGGCGCACCAGTAAAAGCTCGGGAAACACTTGAACTGAGCGAGTTGCTGGCATTGATGCCAATAACCGTGAGCACAACACCGGCGACCAGGAGTGCGATGGATATAGGTTTATTCATAGTTTAAACTAACGATACGGATTCATTTCTCAGAATGTAGTGCATTCCAGATCATTCAACAATAGGTGAAACCCTCACTCCTTGTAGACCTCTGTGGGCGGCCTTCCGGGTGCAGGTGCCACAATTTCGAGGTAGGGACGTCGCGCTGCTGCGGCGTCCGGTCGGCGCACCGGCGGGCCGTCCCTACCCTGCTTGGGTAGGGCGTTGCTGCCGCGACGCCCCAATTTCAAATATCTTTGGCGCCCTACCCAACATTCTATTCTTCCTTCGTGGTGAACACGGCTTCCATGCGCAGCCTGCGTGGCCCCGCGCGAACCTGCCACCCATTTGGCGGGATCAAGGAAAACGTGCATAACGTGAGGACTGACACCTGCACATTTTGGGCGGCGCGCAACGCCGCCCTACCATCCTTGGGTAGGGCGTTGCTGCCGCGACGCCCAAATCTCAAATATCTTTGGCCAACCCCACCACGGTGGGGTGAGACTCCGTCGAACCCTAACTCCGTGGTGGACACGGCTTCCATGCGCAGCTTGCGTGGCACTGCGCGAACCTGTCACTCCCCCCATTTGGCAGGGTCAATGAAAACGTACAAAACGTGAGGACTGCCAACTGCACACATTGCTGCATCTGGTTTCCAGAATCATGCCGCGCCGATGGTACTGGGCTGTGCCGATTACCAAATATTTATGCATCTTTTTATAGCTTGTTGCATGTCTTCACACTTAAAAGGTGCCCGGAAGACCTCCGTAGCTCCCGCCTCCAGAATTCGCAATGGATAATCGGGAGAATCTGGCCAGCCGTAAACGCCAATAATCGGCTTTCGGAAGAGCCTCGCCATTTTCTGAACGAGCGCGACTGAGTCATCTGCCGGTCGCTCCCGATGACCAGACGAAAAGAGAATGTTGTTAAGAAATAGAACAGCCAAATCGAAACTCTGCCGCGCTGCGGTTTCGAGTAATTCCTGCTCCCGAATCCCGTCGGGAACAATTGTCTCAATCGTGATCGGCAATCTCGCGATTTCGTGCGTGAGCGCGGCGATTAGGTCATAGAACGACTCCTCTCGCCAGGAAACTAAAATCCGCACAAGTGTAGTTGGCTCTCGCGAGAATTCCATGAGACATTTATGAAACAGACACCATCTGAATCGAGTGTTTCTAACGTCCAAAAGGAATAAATAATTCGATGCAAACCGTGATTACTCCAATAATTCCGAAAACGAGGGCAAGAAAAACCACAAGACAACCGGAGCGACCTGTTCGATAAATGTCCTTGCCAGTTTTGACGTAGTCTATTTTTTGTTCCGTGCATTCGGGAGTGGCAGCCATCATCGTATTCATCGTCAGTGACAGGAATGAGACTCCACGCCTAATTGTCGGTCTTAAATCAAAGCGCAAAATAGCCTTCTTGGTGTCATTCTCCATGTGATATTGGTTGATACCATCTTGCCCGGCAAACGCTTGCCCGATCGCCCAACCTTCTGCACGAAATCGATTAAGCTGCTTCAGGATTTGTTTCGCTGCCTCAAATTCATCCTTTGCGTCAATTGGAATCATTGAAAATTGATTGCTAACATCTTCCTTTGGCAGGGCTGGCGACACAGAGCTTTGCGATGCGACTTCGCTCTCATTTCTTGAGGCGATCGGAAAGCCACAATGCGGACAAACAGCGGCGACGGAGGAGATTTGTTTTCGACACTCTGGGCAAGCGATTAGGGACATATAGCTTGGTTTTCTTTTTTTTGACGATATGTTACTGATCGATTTTACTGATATACTCGGCAATTTGGCTTAATTCACTTGCCACGTAATCACGGCCTCCATCGGGTTCATCAGTGAGATTCGCAGCGTAGCGAAGAACTTGCGCAAAGCGCGCTTGCGCTTCGTTTCTCACATTTGGATCGTCAATGCACAAGAGTGCATTTTGAATTCGCTGCGTCCATTCATTCCAAACGAGGGCTGATGTTCCACGCCGAACGATGCCAGCAAACTGACGAATGTAATCAGATTCAGATTGCGGACTAAAGGCCATATAGCGACTGGTTATTTATTTGGCATTTAAGGCGCGAGCGCGGCGTGACGGCGTATAGGCTGACGTCGTCGGGCGAGAAAATGCCGACTTTAGAAAGAGGGGTCTGTCGCATATTCTGTCGCTGAGTTTGGACCAATTTCGCGTTTTGACAAGCGGTTTTCGTAATCGTGCGGGTACAAGTGTCAGTCCTCACTTTTGCACTTTTTGTTTTTCGCAGCAGCTTCGCTTGCTCCAACTGCTCACACGCAGCCGCCTCAAAGCTTCCTCCGTAATCTTTCTCCGAACATATCTTCATATCAAGATATATTGATTTTTCAGTTGGCACTCCCACGCCCTTTAGTTTATAGTCCCTTCATCATGGACGAGAAAATTGTTCCAGCCGGAAGTCGGGCCGACGCGTTGCTGCGCTTGCTGCGCGAGCGCATTGTTATTCTTGACGGCGCCATGGGCACCATGATCCAGACCTATCGCCTCGATGAAGCCGCCTATCGCGGCGAGCGCTTCAAGGACTGGCCCCGCGACGTCAAGGGCAACAACGATTTGCTCAACCTGACCCGTCCGCAGGTGATTCAGGAAATTCATCGCCAGTATTTCGAGGCGGGCGCCGACATCATCGAAACCAACACCTTCAACAGCACCCGCACTTCGATGGCCGATTACGGCATGGAATCGCTCGCGCACGAGTTGAACGTGGCCGGCGCCAAAAACGCCCGCGCCGCCGCCGAGGCCGTCATGGCTGCCCAACCGGGCCGCGTGTGCATTGTCGCCGGCGCGCTCGGGCCGACCAGCAAGACGGCCTCGATTTCCGGCGATGTCAACAATCCCGCCGCCCGCGGTGTCACTTACGATCAATTGGTCGAGGCTTATTACGAGCAGGCGCGCGGACTCCTGGAGGGCGGCGCGGACGTGCTCCTGGTCGAAACTGTATTTGACTCGCTCAATTCCAAAGCCGCGCTCTTCGCCATCGCCAAGCTGTTCGACGAAGTGCCGCGCGTGCCGGTCATGCTCTCATTCACCATCACCGATTTGAGCGGGCGCACGCTTTCCGGCCAGACCGTCGAGGCGTATTGGAATTCCGTTTCGCATTTTCCGCTGTTGAGCATCGGCATCAATTGCGCGCTCGGCCCGAAGGAAATGAGGCCGTTTATCGAGGAGCTTTCCGGTCTCGCGCCCGTTTATCTCAGCGCCTATCCCAACGCCGGCCTGCCCAATCCGATGCTGCCCACCGGCTTCCCCGAAACGCCGGAAAGCATGGCCCCGCAATTGGCCGATTGGGCCGCCGCCGGCTGGCTCAACATCGTCGGCGGTTGTTGCGGCACGACTCCGCCGCACATTCGCGCGCTGGCCCGCGCCGCCGGGAAATTCAAGCCGCGCGTGCCGGCCAAGGTCGAGCCGTGGCTGCGCCTGAGCGGCCTCGAGGCGTTGACCATTCGGCCCGACACCAATTTCGTCAACATCGGCGAGCGCACCAACATCACCGGCTCGCCCAAATTTTCCAAGCTGATCCTGGCCGGTCAATACGAGGAAGCGCTCGCCATCGCCCGCCAGCAAGTCCTCAGCGGCGCGCAGATCATCGACATCAACATGGACGAAGGTATGCTTGACGGCGTCCAGGCCATGACCCATTTTCTGAACCTCATCGGCTCGGAGCCGGACATCGCGCGCGTGCCGGTTATGATTGACAGCTCGCGCTGGCCGGTCATCGAGGCCGGCTTGAAATGCGTGCAGGGCAAGGCGGTCGTCAATTCGATCAGCCTCAAGGAAGGCGAGGAGAAATTCGTGCAGCAGGCCAGGCTGGTGCGGCGTTACGGCGCGGCCGTCGTGGTCATGGCCTTTGACGAGAAAGGCCAGGCCGATTCGTTGGAGCGCCGCAAGGAAATTTGCGCGCGCTGCTATAAAATTCTGACCGAGCGCGTCGGCTTTCCGCCGGAGGACATTATATTTGACCCAAACATCCTGACCGTCGGCACCGGGCTGGAGGAGCACAATAATTACGCGCTCGATTTCATCGAAGCCACGCGCTGGATCAAGCAGAATCTGCAGCGGGCCAAAGTCAGCGGCGGCATCAGCAACATTTCCTTTAGCTTTCGCGGCAACAACGCCGTGCGCGAGGCCATGCACGCCGCCTTCCTCTATCACGCCATCCAGGCCGGCCTCGACATGGGCATCGTCAACGCCGGCATGCTCGGCATTTACGGCGAGATTCCCAAGGACCTGCTCGAATTGGTCGAGGATGTCCTGCTCAACCGCCGCCCCGACTCCACCGAGCGCCTGGTCAAGTTCGCCGACTCCGTCAAGCAGAAAGACAAGGCGGGCGTGGTCGAGGACGAATGGCGCAAAGGCACCGTGGAGCAGCGCCTCGAGCACGCCCTTGTCAAAGGCATAGTCGATTTCATCGAGGCCGACACCGAGGAGGCGCGCCAGAAAATCGGACGCCCGCTCTCCGTCATCGAAGGCCCGCTTATGGCCGGGATGAGCGTGGTGGGCGATTTGTTTGGCTCGGGCAAAATGTTTTTGCCGCAAGTGGTCAAAAGCGCGCGTGTCATGAAGAAAGCCGTCGCCTGGCTGCTGCCGTTCATGGAAGCGGAGAAGCGCGCCGGCGGGGAGAGCCGCGCCCAGGGCAAAATTCTGATGGCCACCGTCAAGGGCGACGTGCATGACATCGGCAAAAATATTGTTGGCGTAGTGCTGGCCTGCAACAATTACGAAATCATCGATCTCGGCGTCATGGTGCCGTGCGAGAAAATCCTCCAGACCGCGCGCGAATTGAAGGTCGATATGATCGGCCTGAGCGGCCTGATCACGCCCTCGCTCGACGAGATGGCGCACGTCGCGCGCGAGCTGCAACGCGAAGGCTTCTCGGTGCCGCTGCTCATCGGCGGCGCGACCACCAGCAAGGCGCACACCTCGGTGAAGATCGCGCCGCATTACGCGCAGACCGTCGTCCATGTGCTTGACGCCTCGCGCGCCGTCGGCGTGGTGGGCAGCCTGGCCAACCCGGAAATGAAACCCGTTTTCGACGAGAAGAACCGACAGGAGCAGGAAAAGACGCGCCAGCAACACGCCGGTCAGCGAGTCAAACTACTTTCGTTGGACGAAGCGCGCCGGCGCGGGCCGAAGTATGACTTTAAGCCGGAGGAGATTGCCAAGCCGGAGTTCACCGGCACGCGCACGCTGACGGTTCCGCTCGGCGAATTGGTGCCGTTCATCGATTGGTCGCCCTTCTTTCACACTTGGGAATTGCGTGGGCGCTACCCGTCAATTCTACAGCACGAGAAGCACGGCCCGCAAGCCGTCGAACTTTTTGCGGACGGCCAGAAGCTGCTGCAACGCATTGTCAACGAGAAATTACTGGAGGCGCGCGGCGTTTATGGCTTTTTCCCCGCGCAATCGGTCGGCGATGACGTGGAACTTTTCGGCGACGACGCCCGCCACAACCCGCTGACCGTGTTCCACTTTTTGCGCCAGCAAATCGAAAAACCCGACGGCCAACCCAATCTTTGCCTGGCCGATTTCATCGCGCCCGCCCGCGATTACATCGGCGCCTTTGCCGTGACGGCCGGCCTGGGCGTGGACGCGCTGGCTCGCGAATTCAAGGCGCAGAACGACGATTACAACGCGATCATGACCGAGGCCCTGGCCGACCGTCTGGCCGAGGCCTTCGCCGAATACCTGCACAAGCGCGTGCGCGTCGAATGGGGTTTCGGAAAGAACGAGAATCTCACCACCGAGCAGTTGATTGAGGAGCAATACCGCGGCATCCGCCCGGCGGCCGGTTATCCAGCGTGTCCCGATCACACTGAGAAATTGACGTTGTGGAACTTGCTCGACGCCGAAAAAAGCACTGGTATCAAGTTGACCGAAAGTTTTGCCATGTGGCCCGCCAGCAGTGTCAGCGGCCTCTATTTTGCCAGCGCGCGCTCCAAGTATTTCGCCGTCGGCAAGCTCGACCGCGACCAGTTGCAGGACTACGCCCGCCGCAAAGGAATGGAATTGCGCACCGCGGAGAAATGGCTGGGGTCGTATTTGAACTACGATCCCGCGTAATCTTTTTGAGTCTGAATTGACATCTCCCTCCCCATGAACCTCCGATCGAAAAAGGAGCCTCCTCTCCCCAACCCTCTCCTCCACAAGTATGTGGAAGAGAGGGAGAAAGAC
>DASYNM010000500.1:0-4572 GCA_036008545.1 Verrucomicrobiia bacterium | reverse complement strand
ACAGGTCTGTCACATTAGGAGGTATCGTTACTTGGTTCAGGCCGTTTCCGTCTTTATCGAAGCAGGCCTGGCAATAAGGAATTCCAGCGATTGCATTCATAGATATAGGAATTGTAGTTTTGGGCTGTGTCAAACGGTTTGGATGGCGCGCATCAGATCAACGAGGCCCGCGCCTTGAAAATAGCGGTCACGGTGGAGATCCGTGGCCGTAGAGACGAAAATCTCTTTGACGCGCTCGGCTTGACCGACGAACTCCGGGCGAACAGATAGAAAGGCGGCGATGACGCCGCTGACATGCGGCGCCGCCATGCTCGTCCCGCTGTTTTCGACGTAGTCGCACTCGGCATCATCGGTCGGGTGGTATTTTCTAAGTTTTCCGGCTGCGCAGGAGATAATTTTCTCGCCAGGAGCAATTAGGTCCGGCTTGAGGCGGCCGTCGCCAGTCGGTCCTTTTGAGGAGAAATAAGATACGCCGTAAGCGTGCGGCATGTCGCGATGCGTGGATCCGACGGTGATTGCCAAATCGGCGTTGCCCGGATCGTTGATAGTCAACGCAAGGCCGGCTGCGCTGGCTCCGGTGGAGGCCTTAATCGTCCCGTACCCGGTATTGCCCGCAGCAACGACAACGACCACGCCGGTTTTCACCAGACGATTGACTTCGACGCAAAGCGGGCTTTGGCCGCAGGCGAACCACTCTGGTTCGAAGTTGTAACCCAAACTCATATTGACACCTTGAATCAACAATCGCCTTCCGTGCCCGTTGAGTTCCTGGACGTGAGCAATGGCAGCGATGAGATTGCTGACCGATCCCTTGCCACCTTCGTCCAGCACCTTAAGGCTGATGAGCTTGCACTCTGGTGCCATGCCACCGATTGAGTCCACTTTTGTCTCCTGGTATTCGACGTCTTCGGAGTCGGTTTTAAGAGAACGCGAAATGGCAATAGGTGGAGAGCACGGGTCATCGCTATTTTGTCTGATCCATTCCCCTGCGAGGATGCCGGAAACGTGCGTGCCGTGGCCATTTTCGTCGAGCAACGGCTCCGAACCGTCTGTTGTGAAATCCTTGTGCCAAGGCGAATGGGGGACGTTGCCGTGTTTCCGAAAGTGGATATGGCCAGCGTCAATGCCCGAGTCCATAATGGCCCAGGTTATGTTGGCACCGCGGGCGGAAAAGGAGTTCTGAGCGGCGTCAGCCTTCACGGTGGCCTTGGACTTCAGGATTGTCGCCGAAACCTCAAAATCCGGCCAGATGTGGTAGATGGCTCGAAACTTGGCGTATGAAAAGCTTGGGTGCGCGTCACGTTGTTTCGCAGCCTGCTCAAAGTCCATCTTGACCAGTTCTTGGATGACGCGGGCCTCCAATCGCGCAAACAAATACTGGACCGTCGCCTGGCTCTTTTCGCGCAGGATTCCCTGGCCGGGGTCCTTGACGCCTGCCCTTTCTTTGGCGACAGCAACGCTTTTTGAAATCCAATCGCGAGCAGCGTCCCGGCCACCGAGGAATTCCAAATTGACATCGATTAAGACTTCAAACCTGCGGGGAAGGATTTTGGCGATGGGACATGGCTCGGGCTCCGCTGAATTCAGGGCCTCCAACCGCTGTACTACCGCGGCGTGGAGATTCACCAGCGCGAAGGAGCTGCCCGAACTGGCAGATTCGAGAGTCGGGTTTACGACGCACGCTTCGAACTCGGCAATGATCTTTTCAATATCCTGGCGCGACTCCGCCGGCGTACGCCCCAACCGGCGGTTCAAGCTCTCCCGCGTCCTCGATATGGCTAATTGCACCATCGATTGAGCGCGGCTCATTGCGCTTTCGATGCCGCCTTGATACTCTGGATTCAGTCGGAGCGCCGCGTTGAACTTCTGGACGATTCCGGGATGCTCCCTGCTCACTTTGTCGATCAGCTCCAGATCGGGCTTCATCTGCTCCAACAGCGGAATGGCGATCACGGCGCGATCCATGGTCTTCGGATCGAATTCGCTGACTTGTCTTTGTCTTTCGGGCGGTAGATCTGAAGCTGGCATAAGGCGTGTCTAGGTTTAGAATTCCACTGCTGGTTTCCCGCTATGATTGCTGCTGGCCTGCGGCGCGCGGATTCTTTTCTACTTGTTGTGCCAAGGCCGGTCGCAGGTTGGTTAAGGTCTTGAGGCTATTGAACCAAAAGGGCGCTCCAAGGCTTAAAAGCGCCGCCGAAGCCAGAAGCCCTACGAAATGCGGGAATGGTCCAATCCAATGACAAAGGTCCGGATAGGGTGACGGAATTAGGTCGATGCCCGCGCTTCCAAGCTCTGTTTGAATGCCCGCCATCCGTTCTTCCATGGCTTTGATATCAGCCGAGTTCGGGGTATGGATAGAATTAGTGTAAAGGTAGAACACAGCTTCCGCTTGGTTTGTAAACAAATTAGTGAATTGTGGCCACATGGCGCTCTGGAGCGCGGCGTCGGACGTAACATCGGCCGACCAGGACAATTTGCCTGCCGCAGGCCAATCGTTGGTCAGCCTCGCAACCGCCCGCCTATGCGCAGTCTCGCCAAATGGGGAAATCTCATCTTTAAATTCCTGCGCCTGCGCCGTGATGCTTGGAGCTGAGGCAAACAGTCTTGCCCGCAATTCCGAATCCGAGGAGAGGTGCTTAAGGAGCGCAAAAGCGTCCAATTGTATGCCAAAAGCGGCGATGCAGGCGCAAATGACCGTGACCACGCGTGTGTTCATCGTGAACCACTGCCTGGCGCGATCTTGGGCAGAATTGAACCACGCCTCGACCTGTCGCATCGCGACGTCGCTCGCCGCCTTTACCTGGTCAATTGCAGCGATGCCCTCTCTTTGAATCAACGCGGGCAACAGTGATCGATAGTCGATCCCTTCGGCCGATTTGGCGTCGGCGTCCCTTTTCAGTTGGTCGAACTTCTCCAGAATCGTGCGGGCAGCGTCAACAACATGCTGGGGGACCTCCGGCGGTTTGGATGCCGAAAGTTTGCGCAAAACATCCAAAACGTCATCAACGCGAATGGCTGAAGCTCGCTGCCAGCGCATGAGAAACTCAGCCGTTCGTTTGGAGAATATCGAATCAGAGACGAGTTCATCGGTCAAAATCCAATCAACCAGATCCTTGGCTACGGACTTTTTTTGTCCCGGAATTTCTTTTGCCAGAGATGGATCCATCCTAAGTGCAAGTGATTCCAACCCCTTGGCCAGATTGAGGCCGCGCAAGGCCAATAGCGCGGAGAGCATCTGCGTGGCGATGGTGATCAATAAACTAACCAAGGACATCACGACGACGAATCCAATAAGCGTGTCCAGTTGTTTAAGCATAGGTCACGTTTTTAGAGTCCCCGGCCGCTCGATTGAGATCGGTGGTTCTCAAGGGCTTGATTAACGTCCGGTGTCAATATCGACGCCGAAGTTGACAACATGACTGCAAAGCTGCCATAAGCTCGCTAAATGTCGAGCATAATCATCGCCCAAGGGGTAGTGTCCTAATTTGGGGATTTATATACAATGTTATCCATGCCCAGCTTGATAATCTTCAGAGTCACGCCGCGACGGACCGGCTTCTCCTGTTCCGCCTTATAAACGACGCCCATGCGCCTTCGCCGATCTTTTGCGGCAGCTTGCAGCGGACGATGACTGTGCCGGGCTTTTCATCGCGAATTAAATTGCCGGGCATGTCACAGATATCGGTCTGGCGTGGCGGAATGATCCCTTCGGCCTGCGCATAGGCTTCCAGCACTATGGCGTGATCGCAGCTACACCGCAATACCTTATATCGCAGATTAAGGTCTACGAAAAACAACTGAAAGATTTGGTCGATTGCCAGCGTAGAATAGTTAGTGGGGTCGACTTCGACTCTTCAACATCACGAACATGATCAAGCTGGAATGTTGACTCGCAGAGTATTGCACTTAGGCTCGATGTGAAACACGCCTCTATAGACGCCAGCTTGGTTCCGCACCGGGATTCGGTCCGCCGTTTGAAACGCGCTCAGACGCCGCCAGAGAAATGTCGGGAACAGACCATAACCGGCGGTTCGCACTCGCCACAACCAAATGCCCTTACGTGTGAACGACTTACGCTACGGCCGACTTTAGACGGAAACGAAAGCGAGGAACGGAGAATATGTGAGGAGATCATACGCCAAGGTTGGGAAACATTCCTTAAAGTTGGGAGTGCTCTGGCTAGCATCCGTAATAAGCGTCTTTACCGAGATCGTTATGAAACCTTCGAAGAGTACTGCCGACAGAGGTGGGATTTCAGCAAATCCCATGCCAACCGCTTGATTGAGGCTGCCTTAGTCGCCGCCGCTTTGACACCAATTGGTGTCAAATTGAAAAGCGAATCCCAAGTGCGCCCTCTGGTCGGACTGGCGCCGGTGAAAATTCCAGCGGCTTGGAAAAGAGCTGAGGAGATTGCGGGTGATGGCGAAGTGACGGCGAAAGTTGTTACAAGCCATCTCATAAATGCCTCAGCAGGATAACGGCACCCGCCAGATGCAACAATCCTTGAAAGTTTTCGATGTGGTATTCATACCGCACCACCAAGCGGCGAAAGTTGAACAGCCAGGCAAAAAG
>DASYNM010000499.1:0-13855 GCA_036008545.1 Verrucomicrobiia bacterium | reverse complement strand
GTCCCTCTTTCTTGGCTTCTTCGGCAATGGCAAAATAGGCGTCACGAGGTAGCCGAGAGTAAACTTTCACAAAATCGGCGCCTTCGCGTTTGGCCTTGGTCACGGCTTGCCGGCCCTCCACGGCATTGCTGGCGGTGTCGGAGCCGGGCCAGACGGGATCAGGTCCATCCACGATGGCGCTGGCAATGAGCAAACGCGGGCCTAGCAGTGATCCCTGCTCCAGTTCCTTTCGCCACTCATGGTGGCAAGGCATGCCCCACATGATCCGCACGCCGGTGACTCCATTGGCGATGAACAGCGGCAGATAATCTTTATCATACCAATGAACATGCATGTCCCAAAGCCCGGGGATCAGGAATTTGCCGGTGGCATCCATTACGCGCGCGTTTGCCGGTGGCGGAACGTTTGCGCTTTTGCCTAGGTCGGTAATGCGATCATCCCTGATCACAACGGTGACATCGGATTGAGCCGGAGCGCCAGTCGCGTCAATCACGGTGGCATGCACAAAGACAAGCGGGTCCTCGACCGCGCCAAAGACTTGCGCTGCAAGAAAGGAAAGCGAAAACATTAGCACGCGGAGACTTCTATTCATGTGGATATCAATACGCACGCCCACGACCAATCTTGCCGTTGAGAGGAATAAAGCGCCTCAGTTCCAGGCGCAAATTCAAACGGCGCATTTGCTCAAGCCCCCGGCGCGAACTTTTCAGTGCTTGCGATGCTGGCGCCTGGCCGACGCATCGGCACGGCGATACCGGCAAGAGATCAACGACTTCTCCGTGACGGTACTGCATTTGCGATAAGGCATCTCGCCTCGTTGATCTGGTTTTGCAGCGGTACGAAAATATTTATTTCTTCTTCCAGTTGCAAAACTTTCAAACGAGTTTACCTTTTAGAGCATGGCAGAGTCCAAGAAGAAGTCCGCCGGTTCCGGTTCCTCGGCCAAGTCCCATCCCCTCGCTAGTCCGCCCCCGCCAGCTCCGGAAATTGAAGTGCTCCCGCGCGAGCAAATGGAGGCGCTGTCCCTCCTCCAATTGATCGACCTCATCGTCGCCAAATTGCCGCCGCGCCACTCCGCGATCATGGACATGGTTTATCTGCGCGATCGCGTGGCCGAGGTGGAGGAAATCAATGACCAGGCTCGCCAAACGATTGAAAAGCTCGACGCTGTGGTCGAAAAACTCCGTTCGCCGGCTTTCCGCGTGGGCACGTTGCTCATGCCCGTGGAGCCGGACAAGGCGCACGTATGCGTGAGCGGAACCGATTATGTCTGCCGCATCGATCCGCAATTGCCTCTGGCCAGTTTGCAAGTGGGCCAACGCGTGCTGCTCAACGAGGCCTTCGCCGTCGTGCAAGGGCTGGGTTTTGATCGCCATGGCCCAATCGTTCGTGTGGATGAATTGCTTTCAGGCGGACGGCTGCGGATTGGCCAGGAATCTGGCATGTTGACTTCGGTTTTGTTGCGTTCGGCTCTATTGGCCAAAGAAAAGATCAAGCCGGGCATGGAAGTGCGGCTGGATGCCAATCAGCGCGCGGCGTTAGAGGTGATTGGCGTCGGCAAACGGATTGAACGAGCGCTGGAAACGGTGACGCCGCTCCCGTGGTCGTCAATCGGCGGTCAGGAGGAAGCCGTGCAAGGCATCCGCGACACGATCGAATTGCCATTTTTGCACCGGGGCTTGTTCAAGCGCTTTGAACACACGGTGCCCAAGGGATTTTTGCTGCACGGGCCGCCCGGTTGCGGCAAGACCTTGCTGGGCAAGGCGACGGCTTACAATTTGCGCCAGCAAATCCTGGCCGAGACGGGCGTGGATCACCCGGAATTTTTCCTGCACGTCAAAGGTCCCGAAATTCTAAACATGTGGGTGGGCGAATCGGAACGCCAAGTGCGGGACTTGTTCGCGCAGTGCCGCGAGCGGGCGGCGGAGGGTTCGCTGGCCTTCTTGTTCATCGACGAGGCGGAATCGATTTTAGGCACGCGGCGGGCGGGCCGTTACAGCACGATTCTGAGCACATTGGTGCCGATGTTTTGCTCGGAGATGGACGGTTTGGAGCCGCTGCAAAATGTGGTCGTCATCCTCGCTTCTAATCGGGCGGATTTGATTGATCCGGCCATCTTGCGTCCGGGCCGAATTGATAGAAAAATCAAAGTCAATCGTCCAACTCAGGAAGGCGCGCAACGCATCTACGAGATTTACCTCAAAGATTCATTGCCGCTGGCGGAACCAAAAGAAGTCATGGCCAAAGCCATTACCGAAACGCATTACGCCAAGACGGTGGAAAACCAGTTTCTGGAAATCACCTACCGCAGCGGCAAGAAGGATTTTCTCTATCGCGGCGACTTGGGCAGCGGAGCGGTTATTGCGGCCATTGTCGAGCGGGCCAAGAGCCTGGCCATTAAGCGCTCCATCGAAACCAAGCTGGAGACGCAACTGACCCGAGGGGACTTGGCGCAGGCCCTGCAGAAGGAGTACGCGGAAAACGATCTCTTCCCGCCGACGGACATCACGGAAGATTGGCTCAAGTTGACGGATTTTGATCCTGATAACGTCATCAAGCTGGCGCCGGTCCGGCCCCGCAAGAAAGATTGGCTCGGTGCGGGCATTGTATGAGCGCGTTAGTATGGCAGTCGCGCGGCCGGGCAAACAACAAACAACATGATTATCCAGTTCGGCACTGAAACGGAAATTGGGATAGCCCGGGAGAAGGAGGAAAATCTGGACGTCGTGGCCGAGTCGATGGCCTTGGTGCGGAGCGCGACCAAATCCGGCGTACTCATGCGCTGGGATTACAATTGCGAGGACCCGCACGCCGACATGCGCGGCTTTCACGTCCAGGAACTGCGCCAGGACACCGACGAAGCCACTTATTTTGCGCAAGATGCCGAGCGTGAGTTGACGTTCGTGGAAATCAAGAGCGACCTCGTCCTGGGCAATGGCGCCCGCTACTACAACGATCACGCCCACCCGGAGTATTGCACGCCCGAATGCAGCACGGTGGAGGAATTGGTCGCGCACGACCGGGCCGGGGAGCGTATTCTGATGCGATGCGCCCAGAAGCTCTCCGAGGAACGGGAGTGCGCGGTTTGCCTTTACAAGAACAACACTGATTTCCGCGGGCATAGTTACGGCTGCCACGAGAATTATTTGCTGCCACGCTCTTTGCCTTGGGAAAAGCTTGCGCGGGGCATCCAGGCCTTTCTGGTCACGCGCCAAATCATCGCTGGCGCGGGCAAATTCGCCATCGAAGAAGAGGATCGATTTGTCTCGCCGGGATTTCAGATTTCGCAGAGGAGCGATTTTTTTAGCGAACTGCAAAGCGTGGACACCATGCAGAGGCGACCCATCGTCAACACGCGCGACGAGCCTCATGCCAACCCGAATCTGTTCCGGCGCTTTCACGTCATCCTTGGCGACGCCAACATGTCGCCTTTCGCCACCCGATTAAAGATCGGAACGACAGCTCTCGTGTTGGAGGCCCTGGCGCGCGATCCCAAACGGGCCTACTCTGTCCTAGCCGACCCGTTGCAGGCGTTGGTGGCCATTTCCCGCGACGGAAAATTCCATTGGGAGGTGGCTTTGCAGGATAAGAAGACCTCCAACGCTTTGGACTTGCAGCGTGAGTATTTGCAGGCGGTCAAAGATTTGTGCGACCTCGGTGATCGCTCCAAGGCCACCATTGTGGCCGATTGGGAAAAAGTGCTGGCCGACCTGGCCACCGACCCAATGCGTTGCCGCGATCGGCTCGATTGGGCGGCGAAGCTGGCCTTGATCCGGGAATTTCAGGCTTCTCAAAACGTCGGCGCCAACGATCCTTGGCTGCAAAGCCTGGACTTGGAATATCACCGATTGGACCGGGAGAAGGGCCTTTATTACGCCTTGGAGCAATCCGGTTCGATGCTCGGTGTGCCGGACGATGCCGCCGTGCGCCGAGCTATTTCCGAGCCGCCCCGAACTACGCGGGCTTACGTTCGAGGACGGTGCATACAGAAATTTGCCTCCGCAGTCGTGGCCGCGCAATGGGACCACATCACACTCCAAGGCAAGCGCGGCCCCTTAAAAGTCTCCCTGTTGGACGTCTTCACGAAAGAAGAAGTGATGGCGTATGCCAAGGTCGTCGATGCTGCAAAATGCCCGGATGACTTGGAATCCATTGCGGAACTCACAGCCGACCCGCTGTAAAATTTCACGCAAAGTCGATAAGCTTTACGCTTCTGGCCGTCTTCTCCTAAGCTTGGCTTTTTCCTATAACTGTCATAACTTGTTTAATTACAACGTATTACGACATATCCGGTTGCCCCATCGGTTTATTGGCATAGGTTGTGCTAAAGCAAGATAGGGAGAGTGGGTATGGAATCGCGGATGCCGGAGGAAATTATGACTAACGCTAATAGAAAGGTGCGGGAAATGAAGGAAGATGACACACCAGAACTGAAAGTTCTGGGAGCGGTCAATGGCGCCAACAGGAAAACCAGCCTTTCGGCCCCTTTGGTCGTGTCTTCGCGCAGTTTTACCCGGCCGCCTCGCGCGGAATTGGCCGTCTTAGGTTGGAGCAACCGGGCCATTCGTTTGGCGATCAAGAAGTAGCGTTGCGACTCGTTTTTCGCTAAAGGCGTGCGCAATGATTCATTGCGCCTGTTCCTCTAATCTGTTAGTGAATTCCGACTGCCTGCGTAGGATTGCGCACGCAGAACCATGAGTATTTACCGGCGCATTCCCCGTCCGCCATTGGAACAGCACGTTGAGTGGCTCTGGTACTATGCCGACTTTCAACCCGATCACGATCGCGAGCACGTTTTGCCGGATGGAACATTCGACCTGATCATCAATCTCGAGGATCGTCCGCGGAAGCTTTTCGATCGTGGACACGCGGACCAATTCCATTCCTTCAAGCGAGGCTGGCTCTCCGGCGCGCAAGCGGAGTTTCTAATTATTGACGCACTGCCCGACTCTACGATGATCGGCGCGCATTTCAAACCCGGCGGCGCGGCGAGATTTCTCGGTCTGCCTGCGAGTGAACTTTGCCGGCAAGTGGTCGAGTTGGATGCGCTTTGGGGAGCGGGGATCTGGGAGTGGCGGGAGCGACTCCTGGCGGCGCCGAGTCCGCTGGCCAAGTTCGAGGTTTTCGAACAAATGCTCCGGCAGCGTCTGTCCGCAACCAGCGCAAAGGCGCGCGGGAACAGAGGCGTCACTTGGGCCATCAGCGAGTTCGTGCGTGAGCCGCATTTGCAAAGCATCGCGGCGGTCTCGCATGAACTCGGGGTCAGCCACAAGCAATTCATCGAACAATTCCGGCGCGAAGTCGGGCTGACGCCAAAATTGTTTTGCCGCGTTCGACGTTTTCAGGAGGTGCTGGCGCTTATTCGTTCGCAAAAGTCGGTCAACTGGGCCGATGTCGCTTGTAGCTGCGGCTATTTTGATCAGGCGCATTTTGTGAATGATTTCGTCGCGTTTGCCGGCTTGAACCCCACGGCTTATCTTGATCGGCGGCTCGAAGAAGACTCGAATTTTGTCCGTGCCTCGGTCTAATGGAGTTTTTTTCGCAACCGTTGACACCATGCCACTCGTCTCGCTGAGGCTGAACCGAAACAGGTGAATTTTTTCCAATACAATCGAAGCGGCTTGTGCAAAGTTGAGGCCGCTATGAACACCAAAACGATGCAACCTATGAATCGATCAAGAATTGCCATTTTCGCGGCCTGTGCGGCAGCGGTTCTGTGCCTAGCTGGGGCTGACAGTCCCTCCCTCAATCCCCATCTGGCGCCGCTCCAGCCGTTGCTGGGCAAAACGTGGAAGGGCACCTTCAAGAATTCCAAACCGGACCATCCGATCATCGATGTCGCACACTGGGAACGCGCCCTCAATGGCCAGGCTGTGCGCCAGGTCCATTCGATCAATGGGGGAGTTTACGGCGGCGAAACCATGTTCATTTGGGACGAAAAGAAGCAGACCGTGGCCTATTATTACTTCACTACCGAAGGCTTCATGACAACCGGCACCTTGCAGGTCAAGGACGGCCACTTCGTGACGAGCGAACAAGTCACCGGCGACTCCGACGGCGTGACCGAAGTTCGTGGCACGAGTGAAATCCAACCCGATGGAAAATTTCACGTCAAAGCGGAGTACTTCAAGCAGGGAGCCTGGGTTCCCGGCCACGAAGTCACGTACGAGGAGGATTCCGCCAGTCAGGTTATTTTCAAGTGATGACTTTTGGTTTGCCAGGCGCTTCGCGACCGGCTACAAAAAGGCCATGAGCGATCCAACTGTTTTCCAAAAATTTCCCATCGTGCAAAAAGCCGAAGCTGGCACCTATTGGTGGTGTGCCTGCGGGAAGTCCGCTACTCAGCCATTTTGCGACGGCTCCCACGCAGGCACTGAGTTCACGCCGATCAAAGCGGATATTGCGGTTGCAAAAACCGTGGCTTGGTGCGCCTGCAAGCATTCCCAGAACATGCCGTTCTGCGACGGGAGCCACAGCCGCCTCTAACAGGAGGCAGGCTTCTCGATCAGGAACAGAAATTCCTTGTTGGGCGCCTCGGCTTGGCTCACCCATTGATGGGTCCAACGCATCGCGCCCATGACATTTCTGCGGTAGTCCATCTCCACCGCTTCCACCAAGCGACCGGCCGCATGGATGACCTCATTCAACTCCTGCGCCGTGGCCCGCCCGCCGGAACTATAGGAGAGAATGATGTGCCGCGCGCGCGTGCTCTGGAGCAGACGTTCAATGGCCTCCAAAGCCACGAATCGTCCCGATTCGCCTCTCCGAAATTCCTCGAAAGTGGAGGCGGCCACGAGGTCCGACGTGTCAGCGCGCCGCCTGGCTTTGCCGAACAAGGCGGGATTGTCATAAAGACAAATCGAAGTCCAAAGATGATAATACGCGGCGTAGCGCACGCGTGATGGCGGCATTTTCTCATTGTTCGATCCGTAAGGTGGATCGAAATAGGCCAGATCGACCTGGACTTTCGGTATCAGGTCGAAAATGTCCGATTGATAAACCGTATGACGACTCCTGGCGGGCCTGAGTAGCGGCACCTTCAAATGCAGTTTGCCATAGGAGCGCGGCGACCAATCGCGGAGGTAAGACGCGAAATGGCCGAGCGTGCTGTCCACATCGTCGAGCGCGAGCATCAAGCTTGTCAAGAGCACGGCCTTTTCGGTTTTGGAAATTGCCAGGCGTTCTATTTCGTCACGCATCGCATCAAGGCGCCGGGTGTTGTGCTTTTGCCATGGTTTCTTGAGCCGGTCTTTGCCCATGGAAGAGCCACCGTTTGCAACGCCGCCGTAATGTTCCGTAAACCAGCCGTCGCGTCCCGGCAGCGCGTTAAGATGATCGATGAGCGGCTGATAATGACTGGCGGGATGCGGATTGAGAAGGTAACAGGTGGCAAAGATTTTGGACCATGCGGCAATGTCATTGGCGATGACGCGGTATCCCGATTGGGCCAAGGCTTGGGAAACACGCGTGGTGCCGGCAAAACCATCCAGAACCGTTTTGGGTTTTACTTTGCTCACGAGCCGTAGGATGCAAGGCAGCAGCCTGAGCTTGGTGCCGGCATACTTGACGCCCTCCGTTGCGGGCGCATCCGCCGTAGCCACCTTGGGTAAATTCAGCGTAGGCATCGAATTCAACATGGCCAGTTTGCTGAAAATCTGACGTTGAGCAAGACCACTGCGGGAAGCCTCTAGATAACAAAATAATTGGAGTTCCCATCAAATAGTGCTATAATCTTGATGTGAGCGCGGTCCAATGCGCTGATCTTTGACATTTTGCAGTCGTGGAAAGCTGGCTTGGGACGCCAGCCCGCACCTTTTTGTGTGCGCCTGGTGGGCGTAAAATAGGCCGGCCCAGTCCAGCCTAGTCGCACTCAGTCGCACTCAGTCGCACTCAGTCGCACTCAGTCGCACCGAGGTAAGGACGCCTCAGCCCGCAGAGCGGGCCGATCATGTGTTGTCCTGTTTCTGCGGCGTCCAGGTCGGCGCAGCAGCGCGCCGACCCTACCAGGCAAAGCACCTTCGTTACCTTCTGTTCAAATCCCTTCAGCCCTCCAGGCAGTTGCGTGGTTTTCACGCAATTGCTCCCCAACCAGCGCCGGTTGGTCAAGCCAGTCGCACTCAGTCGCACTCAGTCAAACCAGTCGGACTATGGTTTTTCTTCTGGAAGGTGGCCAGGAACGGGGGCGGGCTGCTCTTTCTGACTTGGTTAAGACGCGGAAATTTGTGATGCAAAGGCAAATCTCAAGCCATACTCTGTCTTCATGCGCCGGCCATTCTTGATTTGGGCTTGGTTTGGGTTGTACGGCCCATGGATTTGGAGCATGGCTCTGTTGGCCCCGACGGCGCGAGCTGATGAAGGTGTTGCCCCCGAGCATTCAGCCACAGTCACCAAGGTGAGCCAAATCCGCCTTCTGTCCTCGCAGACGCCAACGGCCAGTTACTCTTTCCACCTGGAAGGAGATGTTGGGTGGGCCAATCCCGCCGGCGGAACATTAGTATTGACTGACGGCTCTGGCGCCGAGGAGCTGGAAATGGATTGGCGAGGCCAGCCCATTGAGGCAGGACAAAGAATTTCGTTGGACGGAAACGGCACGATCACGCCGACGAGCGCCGGGTTCAAGATCGGAGCCAGGGGCCCGGTTGTGAACAATGACGGCGTGCATGGCATGGTTGAAAAAAACGGAGCGGTTTTTTTGAAGGCTGGACGCACTCCGATTCGAGTTGAGTGGTTCAACGGGGTTGAGAAATACGGATTGCAAGTCGAGTACAAGGGACCGGGTCTGGCCCGGCAGAAAATTCCCGATGCCGCGCTCTCGCGGGAGCAAGTGGACGTGGAAACCGGGGCGCGCCATTTGGTCCAAGGCCTTGCTTACCGATGCTCCGCGGCCCCAAGCGAAGTCCTGCCGGATTTTAATTCATCGAACGCGCTGGCAGCCGGATTTGTCACCAACTTTGATCTGAGTGTCATGGCAAGACCTGAACACGTTGGGCTTGCTTTCACAGGCTTCCTGGAGATTCCGAAGGACGGCCTTTACACTTTCTATACGACATCCGACGACGGCAGCCGCTTGTTTGTCGGCGAGCCTTCCTTGCGTTTAAAGGTGATTGGACGCGCGACTTGGCCAAAAGCGCAACCGCTGGCTGTCGGCCAAGCGTTGCGTCCAGAGGAAGAAAGCCAATGGGTGCAAGTGGAGGGAAGAGTAACATTTGCATGCGAAGAACCGGACGGTCTGCATCTCGAATTGAGTGGCCGCACAGGACGCATGAGACTGGAGGTTCCCCCTGGCTCTGGCCTCACCTCGGCTAGCCTTCTCAATCGCCACGTCCGCGCCACTGGATATGGTCAGGGCGCCTCCACCTTCGACGGCCAGAGAGTTCTCAGCGCATTATTAGTCCCAAACGCCCGGGAGATTGAAGTGATGGAACCGCCTTTGGTCCCCGCTGAAATCAAGGAGACCAAAACCACAGGGCTGCCACTGCTGACCAGCGCCGCTGAAATCCACCGCCTCAAGCGCGAGGAAGCCCAGCGCGGTTACCCGGTCAAAATCCGTGGTGTCATCACCTCCGTTTTGCCGGAACATCAAGCCTTCACCGTCCAGGACGCCACCCGCGGGATTTATGTGGTCGATTTCTCAGAAAGCCGCACCGACTCGCCTCGGATTGGCGAGTTTGTGGAAGTCGAAGGGGTGACCGATCCAAGTTTATTTGCCCCGGTGGTCAATGCGGGCCAGGTGCAAACACTCGGCGCTGGGGAACTGCCGGAACCGATTCATCCTACGCGCGATCAATTGATGAACGGCAGCCTGGACGCCCAATACGTGGAGATCCAAGGTATCCTGACTTCCGTGCAGGATGACGGAGTTACCCTGCTGACTTCTGATGGAAGGATTAAAACCGAGTTGCGCGTGGCCGGCCTCAAGACTCGTGATCTTGAGCGTTACGAGGATGCGTTGATCCGTGTGCGGGGATGCCTGTTTGCCAATTGGGATTACGTGACTCACAGAGTGAAAGTTGGCGAGATTCGTATTTACGGCGCCTCCCTCGCGGTGGAGCAAGCCGCGCCGGCGGATTTATTTGCCATTCCTCGTAAGCCGGCTTCCGATCTTTTTCTTTTCGATCCGCAAGCCCGAGACTTTCAGCGGGTCAAGGTATCCGGGCTAATCGTCAACGTGAAGGAGTCGGAGTTTTTCATGATGGACGGCAGCAACGGCGTCCGGTTTATCGCGAAACATCCCGCCAGTTTGCAGGTGGGCGACATGGTGGACGTGGTGGGCTTTCCGGAATGGAGCAGCGCTTCTCCCGTCTTGCGCGAGGCCGTCGTGCGCAAGACTGGCCAGGCTCCGCTGCCTCAACCCAGGGAGCTCAACGCTGATGATTTGACTCGCGCGGATCTCGATGCGACGCGAGTCCGGGTGCAAGCGTTGCTGGTGAACCAAAGAAGCACGCCAACGGGGCAGGCGCTGGAGATGCACGCTGGGCTGCGGTCGTTTTTGGCGCTGCTGCCCGCCTCGGACAAGGACACCCGGGCCATACCGGCAGGAAGCTTCTTGGATCTGACCGGAACCTGCGTGATGCAAGGCGTGAGCCAGGATGTGGCCTCCTTCGGATTGCTGCTCAATTCGCCCTCGGACGTCGCCGTGTTGGCCCGGCCGCCTTGGTGGACGTTGGAAAGGCTGCTGTTCATTCTTGGCGCCTTGGCCTGCGTCCTAGCCACGACGGTGCTTTGGATCACCCAGCTTCGGCGCAAAGTCGAGCAGCGTAGTGCAGAGCTTGAAATGCAAATCCGGGAACGGCAGCGTGTCCAGCAACAGCACGCCATGGAACAAGAACGCGCTCGAATTGCCCAAGACCTCCATGATGAACTTGGCTCCGGCCTGACGGAAATCTCCATGTTGGGGGCCAGGGCGCTCTCGGCCTCCGGCCCCATCGAAAAGCGGGGTCATTATCTTGAGCAGATGAGCAATCAAGCGCGCCAAATGGTCACGGCTTTGGACGAAATCGTTTGGGCGATGAATCCCACTCATGACTCGCTTGGTTCCATGGTCAGCTATTTTTCCCTCTACGCGGAGCGTTTTCTTGGCTTGGCCAACATCGCCTGGCGGCTCGAAGGGCCGTTCACTCCTGATGACCATGCGGTGGATTCGCGTCATCGCCACCAATTGTTTCTCGCCTTTAAAGAAGCGCTGAACAATGTAGTACGACACGCGGATGCCACGGAGGTTCGCCTGAACATCCAGATGGAACAGGGCCGCGTCCGTTTAACCATCGCCGATAATGGGCGCGGCTGGGTCGAAGCCGGCCAAACGGATGAGATGGACGGCCTTGCCAATATGCGCGGACGCCTGGAAAAACTCGGCGGCCGGTTTGAAGTCAATAGTAAAACCGGCCAGGGCACGATTGTGCGCTTTGACCTGCCTCTGCCTTGAATCCTTATGACCAAAATTGCCATTGTCGAGGACAACAAAGTCATTCGTGAGAGCCTCATGGAATTCGTTCAGACGGATGAGGAATGCGAATGCGTCTGCGTGTGCGCAACGGCCGAAGAGGCCCTCAAAGAAATTCCCAAGCATCAGCCGGACATCGCATTGATGGACATTCAATTACCGGACATTTCGGGCATAGAATGCACGGTCCGGCTTAAACAACTCCTGCCCTCGGTGCAAATCATCATGGTCACTGTTTATGAAGACACCGAACGCATTTTCAAGGCTCTGCGGGCCGGCGCCTGCGGTTACCTGTTGAAGCGTTGCACGCCCGAGGAATTGGTTTCCGCCATCCGCGAGGTTCGACAGGGCGGCGCGCCGATGTCGCGGGAAATTGCGCGCAAGGTCATTCTTTCTTTCCAGGAACCGGTGGCTACGACGGCTGAGGTGGAAGGGCTTTCGCCGCGCGAGCGCGAAATCCTGGAATTGGTTGCGGCGGGTCTGCCCAACAAGCAGATCGCAGCCCGCGTCGGTCTCACCGACGGCACGGTGCGCTGGCATCTGCGTCATGTTTACCACAAACTTCATGTGCGCTCACGAACCGAGGCCGCGCTTAAGTTTCTCTCGGCCAAATCCGAATGAGTTTGCGCCTGAAACCTGAAGTTCTCTTGATGCTTGCCATTGCGTCAGTTTGTTGCTTAGTCGATCCTCGCGATCCATACGATCTACCCATGCAAGTTTGATTTCGTTTCCGTTTGATTTTAAGTCCAATTTCTTCTATACTTCCTCCTAAACGCAGATGATTCTTAAACAATAAGGATGGCCGCCCCCGCCCCCATTCCAATTCCATGGCGCCAACGCTGGCGCGATGTGCGGCAGCGCTTTATCCCAGCGCTCCTGTTCATCGCCCTCTTGGTCGCCCTGACGCAATTGTGGAAGAATTACGCCTCAGCCCCGACGCTGGTGGGCCAGGCCGAAGTCGTGCCGGCGAATGTCAGTTCTTACAAGGCCGGAATGCTGGCGCAATTGTATGTCAACCGATTTCAGACGGTCAAAGCCGGTGACCAAGTCGGCCAAGTGTTGGTGACCGATCCGAAAATCCTGGCCTCCTCGCTGGCGGTCATCCAGGCGGAGATCGAGGAGATGCGCGCGAGCCAGACGCCGGTCGCGGCCGAGCAGCGTCTGGCCATGGAATATAGCGAGGTGCGCCTGCACTGGATGGCCCAGCGCGCCGAGCTCGGCGTGTCCAAAGCCGACCTGATGGTCGCAGAGGCGGACTTCCATCGCACCGCCGAATTGTTCAAAGACAAAATTGTTTCCGAGCGCGCCTACGACCTGGCGAAAGCGAAGGAAGAAAGTTTGCGGCAAAAGGTCGATGAGTTGACCCTATCGGTGGAGGAGCAGGGGCGCAAGATAGCACTCCTGCAACCCACCAACACAACCGAGATTTCCAAGGTGTCGGACCAACCTTTGCAGACGGCCATTGCTGTTGAAGAATCTAAACTCCACTTGACAGAAGCGGAGCTAAGTCCGATCACCTTGCGCGCCGCTGTCGATGGCATGGTCGATGTCATTTATCACCGCGTGGGGGAGGCGGTGACCGTCGGTGAACCTATCGTGGGGATCGCGCCTTCCAACGCCGTTCGCATCATTGGCTATCTCCGTCCGCCTATACTTGACGAGCCCAGGCTGGGCGCGAGTGTCGAAGTTCGTACGCGAGGCCAGCACCGCCAGGTCGGCGCCGCCAAAATTATCGAAGTGGGGACGCAGTTCGAGGCCCTTCCGCCGGCCTTGCAAATCCCTGTCCGGCTCGCCAACACCGAACTGGGTCTGCCTCTGTCCATCAGCGTGCCATCAAGTCTAAAGATCCGCCCGGGTGAATTGGTCGATTTGACGTTGCTTCCAGGGACGGCCACGCTGCGATAATTCATTTTGGATTCTGACCTGCGGCAGGATTTTGCATCTGCGTCAATTCTATTTCACTTCCAGGCTGAGGTGGTGCCTTTCCAGGATCGTTCCCTCCGCAAAAGACAGTTGCGCGAGCACTTTGTTGTAATCAACCTCGGCCCGAATCTCGGCAGTGCGGGCCTCGGTGAGGATTTGCTGAAATTGAAGCACCTCGAAGCTGGTGGCAAAACCGTTCTGGAATTTCTCGTTCTCGGCTTTCAGCGCCTCCTCGGCGTAAGCGCGCGCCTGGCGTGTCGAACCAACCTGGCTGTAGCGGGACCCGACCCGATTGACGAAATCCCCGACCTGCAACAGCACCGCTTGCTCCGCGCTCTGGAGTTGCAGCTCGGCAATCTTTTTGGATGCCTTGCTGGCTCTGTAATTGCCTCGTTCGGTGATGTTGTCCAATGGGAAACTGACTACCACGCCGTAAGAATATTCCGGGCTGTGGAAGCTGAAGGCGTTACGGAAAGCGAACACGTCGCT
>DASYNM010000498.1:0-8525 GCA_036008545.1 Verrucomicrobiia bacterium | reverse complement strand
TAATTCCATCATGTGGGTTAATAGCACAGGCACTGCGCTGGCGGCGGGCGCGGCGGCGACTTTTACATTAGTCAGCACCTCTTCGCCGTCGGCCATTACTGCGTCGCCCTCGGGGGAATCTGTTGCTTACGTTGGCGCGATTGATTTCAGTCAGGACGCCCCAGGAGACAGTACTGCAGTGTTTTCTCCCACGCTGGTGTCTCCCCCAGCCACCGTACCCACAGTCACCGCCACAATCTATGGTGTAGCCGACGGCAGTTCTTACGATTACACGATCACGCTGCAAAACACGGGCACCAATGCCCTTAACAGTTTTTGGTACGGCTGGACAACAAGCGGGGACAATCTGCCTTCGGACCCAACCACGGCTGCAAACTCACTGGGCTGGAGCAATGACATCAGCGGCAATTCCATCAAGTGGACTAATAGTGCAGGCACGGCGCTGGCGGCGGGCGCTTCTGCGACTTTTACATTTGTCAGCACCTCCTCGCCCTCGGCCCTCACCACGTCACCGTCCGGGGAATCCGTGGCCTACGTTGGTGCAATTGATTTCAGTCAAGACGCGGCAGGAGATAGCACTGCAGCATTTTCTCCCACGCTGGTTTCTCCGCCCGCCACCGTACCCACGGTCACTGCCACAATCTATGGAGTAGCCGCTGGGAGTTCGTATGATTACACGATCACGCTGCAAAACACGGGAAGCTATGCCCTCAACAGCTTTTGGTATGGTTGGACCACCAGTGGTGACAATCTGGCTTCGGACCCAACCACTGCTGCAAATTCACTTGGCTGGAGCAATGACATCAGCGGCAATTCCATCAAGTGGACTAATAGCGCAGGCGCGGCACTGGCGGCGGGCGCGTCGGCGACGTTCACTTTTGTCAGCACCTCTTCGCCCTCGGCCCTCGCCACGTCACCGTCCGGGGAATCCGTGGCCTACGTTGGTGCGATTGATTTCAGCGAGGACACGGCAGGAGATAGTAGCGCAGTGTTTTCTCCCACGCTCGTATCTCCACCAGCCCCGGTCCTTGGGGTGAGTCTCAATCCCGCCGGATCAGGCTCCGCAGGGTCTAACTCGATTGTTTTGGCGTGGCCGACCAATATTGCCGGGTTAACTTTGCAATCCACCACAAACCTTTTTGCGCCGACGGTCTGGACGCCCGTTTCAATTACACCGTCAGTCGTCAATGGGCAGAACACGGTGACGAATATCATCTCCGGCACGCAACAATTCTTCCGCCTGGTCAGTCAGTGATCAGCATCGAAAATAACAAAACGCGTTTTTCGACGTCTATGTAAAGCATTTCCGCGATTGGGTTATCGCATTCACAACTGAACATGTCCCAGCTTAGGCTGGATCACTCATGCCAAATTAAAACCACAATGCCAAAATTATGATAACGAGAATGGGTTCAATCCGTCTTTCGCTGGCGGTCGCGGCTGCATTTGCCGCGGCCACTTTCTCCAGCCATGCGCAGAGCGCCACCGCCACCATTTCCGCAGTGGCCGCGGGCAGTTCTTATGATTACACCATAACGCTGCAAAATACCGGCACCCTGCCTCTCAATAGCTTTTGGTATGCTTGGACAACAAGTGGTGATAACCTGCCTTCAGACCCGACCAGCGCCGCGAATTCACTTGGCTGGAGCAATGACCTTAGCGCCAATTCCATCATGTGGATCAATAGTACAGGCACCGCACTGGCGCCAGGTGCCTCGGCGACTTTCACCTTTGTCAGCAGTTCTTCACCGTCGGCTATTACGAAATCGCCTTCCGGTGAATCTGTCGCTTACGTTGGTGGAATTGATTTCAGTCAGGGAGTAGCCGGAGATAGTACTGGGGTGTTTTCTCCTACGTTGGTATCCTCTGCTCTTGCTGTACCAACAGTCACCGCCACAATTTCCGGTGTTGCTGCTGGCAGTTCGTTTGATTACACAATAACGCTGCAAAACACGGGAACCAATGCTCTCAACAGCTTTTGGTATGGTTGGACAACGAGCGGGGACAATCTGGCTTCGGACCCGACCACGGCCGCGAATTCACTCGGGTGGGGCAATGAGGTCAGCGGCAATTCCATCAAGTGGGTTAACAGCACAGGCACCGCACTGGCAGCAGGCGCTTCGGCGACGTTCACATTTGTCAGCAGCTCTTCGCCCTCGGCCATCACTGCGTCGCCTTCCGGGAAATCGGTGGCCTACGTGGGTGCAATTGATTTCACCGAGGACAAGGCAGGGGATAGCAGCGCGGTGTTTTCTCCGACGCTGGAAACCGAGTCCGAGCCACCTGTTATTCTCGTGCAACCTCAAAGCCAAAGCGTTTTCACGAACGTGACTGTGACATTTTCCGTTACAGCCTCCAACGCCACCTCTTACCAATGGCAATCCAACACGATTGCAATCGCGGGCCAAACCGACGACACACTGACCTTGAGCCATGTCGTCATCGCCGATTCCGCCACATACCGAGTTGTCGTCAGTAACGCGACGAGTTCCGTGATCAGTTCCAATGCCGTTTTAATCGTGACGGCTCCAACCAACACCACGGCGCAAATCGCCGGAGTGTATACCGGTTTGTTCTGGGACACGAATAATCTTTCCAACGCGTCCTCGGGTTGGTTCTCAGCGACCGTGACCAGCAAGGACGTGCTTGACGGGCAGGTGAAAATTGCGGGAGTGACGACGAGCTTCACGACCAAACTTCAGCCGAGCGGCAATGCTGCTGTGGTTGTGTCACGCCACAATCAGGATGCTCTGGTTTTGTCGCTCCAGGTGGACTTGTCAGGGTCGGGCGTGCTGACGGGCATGGTTGCCGATGCGAACAACACCTTCAATTCGCAACTCACCGCTTACCGCGCGGGCTTTAGCGCATCGAGTCCCGCAACAGAGTTCGATGGTTACTATACTTGGGCGATGCCGGCAGCTTCGGGCATTGCTCCGGCCGGCAACAGCTATGGCTCAGCCACCGTCGCTGCCGCAGGCGGTGTCCGATTAAGCGTGGACTTGGGCGACGGCACCACAACCACTGCCTCCGGGTCGCTCTCCACAAGCGGATTGATGCCTTTGTACCTTTCGCTTTACAACGGCCAAGGCTCGCTTTTGGCTTGGCTGTCTTTCGATAAGTCCGCCGGCAGTCTTTCCACCAACAGCGCTTATTGGTTCAAGGATCCGCTGGCGCTATCCAAAGTCGATGCCTCCGGGAACCCCGTTCCGCTCGTCGTCAAAACAGGGCCTTTCCCGGACGGCTTCACCTTGACCAATTTGTCGCTCTTCGTGGCCGCCTATGCCGCTCCCGAAAAAGGAGTAAATGCTTTGGATTCCAGCAATGTCGCCATTCAACTATCGGGCGCTGATTTGTCGAATTCCATTACCAGCACTTTCGCCCTGAACGCCAGTGGCATCGGCGGATCAAGCGCCGGCCCGTCGGTGAATATCTCCAGCAAAACTGGGTTATTCACTGGGTCGTTCAAAGATCCAAGCTCCGGCGCCCCAACTCGTTACGCTGGAGCCGTGCTCCAGCCGTGGCAATTGGGATATGGAACTTTGATTGTTGGCGGCTTGAGTGGCGCAGTCGTCATCGCGCCAGACAGCGCTTTACTGCCAGCGGTCCCGCCCGCAAACCTTCAAGTCGGCCCGAAGTTCAATCAGGCTGGTAACGTTCTCATAGCCGATCAATGGAACAATCGCGTCATCGAAACCACGCCGTCCGGCGAAATCGTCTGGTCTTTTGGTCTCGGACCGCTTGACTTTTCGTCCAACTCTCCCATTAGCGTTAATGATGTCGAACGCGTCGGCGATTACACTTTGATGGCCAACCCTGGCGACGCTCCGGGAGTGATTCCTCAAACCCCGAACGGCTCGGCTGACAACCGGGTTCTCCTCGTCGATCCAGCAGGCAAGATTGTCTGGCAATATGGGCAGTTCGCACAAACCGGCGACGGTCCCAATTTGTTGAACACGCCGGTGCAATGCACATTCGTGCCCGACTTCAACGTCCTGATCACGGACCAAGGCAACAACCGCATCATTGAAGTCAATTATGACAAGGAAATCGTGTGGCAATATCCCGGCAGCGATACCAACGCGGCAGACCAACTCAACGCTCCGAATTCGGCTGAGTTGCTCGCCAATGGCCACATCTTGATCGCAGATCAGGGCAACAACCGCGCCCTCGAAGTGACCAGCGCCGATGAAATCGTCAAAACCTTTTCCGCCGGCGGCACCGTCAACACTCTCGCCTTTGCCAGCCGTCTTCCCAACGGCGACACCCTCCTCACGGATGCCGGCAACGCCCGTATCGTTGAAGTCAATGCCGAAGACCACGTCGTCTGGCAGTATTTCACCACGAACAACGCCCCGAACAGTCCCGCCGGCTCCGCGAGCGTCGCCTCGCCTCAGCCCACCCGCGCCATTCGTTTGCCTAATGGCGACACACTGATCAGCGATCAGCTTAACAACCGGGTCATCCTAGTGAATCACGCCGGAAAAATCCTGGCCGATTACGGGCTGCCCTTGCCCCTGGACGGCGGCACCTTCTCGGGCGGCAGTGTCGGCATATTGATTGGCGCCAACGTTGGTTACGGCCTCTTCACGACGCAAGCTGGATTGTACTCGCCCTACGACGCGAAAATTATTGGCGATTACACCGGCCTCACTCCGCCTCTGGCGACGTCACCACCGTCTGCGCCGAATTATTAGATCTTTTGGCACTTATCATCGCGTCAATGTCTCTCACATCGTCAACACCCTCGAATTCGGACTGAGAATTCGTAACGACGCGTATTGTGGCCCAGGCGCAAAAGTACGCTATGATGACGCCGTGACAAAACGAGTTAAGATTATCGGCGGTATCGGTTTACTGGCGTTCATCGCCTTGCAATTTACCAACCCGTCCCATACGAATCCGCCCCTGCAAGCGGGCCATGACATCATGGCCAGCAATGCTCCGCCTCCAGCCGTGGCCGCGATGCTCAAAAACTCCTGTTACGACTGCCACTCCTTTGAAACCAAATGGCCCTGGTACAGCTACGTCGCGCCCGTTTCGTGGTTCGTGGTCCGCGACATCAACGCCGCGCGGGCGGCCCTCAATTTTTCCGACTGGCCCCAAGACGATCCCAAACGCGCGCGCAAACGATGGCGGCACGTCGCCGACGAAGTCCAAAATGGCGATATGCCGTTGGCCAGCTATGCTCGCATTCACCGCGAGGCGCGGCTGGATGAGCAGCAGAGGGCCGAATTGGTCAAATGGGCGCAATCGCAATCGGAGCAATAACCCGTTGCAATTGAACTAATTCTTCGTATTCTGTCAACGGTTCCCGGCAGCCCTGTCTGCCCGAGCAACATGCGACAATTTGTAACTATCGCCGGCAACGCCTTCATGGAGTTGATTCGGCAGCCGGTTTTCCTGCTGCTGATGACCCTCTCGTGCTTGTTCGAGATTTTCCTGGCTTGTTTCAATTACTTCGGATTCGGCGACGAACCCAAGCTGGTCAAAAACAGTGCCCTGGCGGTCATGTTCCTGGCCGGACTTTTTGGCGCCGTCCTGAGTGCCTCGGCTTCAGTGGGGCGGGAAATTCGCAGCGGCACGGCCCTGGCGGTGCTGGCCAAACCGGTCGGGCGCGGCCAGTTTCTGCTGGCCAAATACGCCGGTCTGTCGTTGGCGTTGACGGTCCTCACCATTGTCAACTGCATCGGCGTTTTGATGGCCACCCGCATGGCCTTTGACGCCTACGGCGAAATCGATTACCCGGGATTGAGCGTCTTTTGCGGATCGATCCTCTTGGCCTACATCATCGCCGGATTTACCAATTACTTTCTGCGCCGGCCGTTCGTGTCGGATGCGGTCTTTGCGGTGGTCATCATGGTAATCCTGGCCTTTGTAGTTTTGCAGTTTATTCCGCGCGACCCCGGCCGAATGGGGGTTGATTACAAGGGGATCGATTGGCGCGTCATCCCGGCCTCGATTTTGATTTTAATGGCGTTGCTCATTCTAGCCGCCCTGGCGCTGGCATGCTCGACGCGGGTGGACGTGGTCCCGACGCTGGCAATATGTTCGGCCTTGTTTTTGATAGGCCTGATGTCCGATTATTTCTGGGGGCAGCGCGCCAAGGGCGGTTCCTGGTGGGCGTCCATTCTTTACGCCATGACGCCCAACTGGCAATTGTTCTGGATGGCCGACGCATTGGAGGGTAAGAATGCGATTCCGTTGAGTTATTTGACCCAGGCCTTTGGCTACGCTTGCGCTTACATCGGAGCAACCCTGGCTGTGGCGCTCATGCTTTTTGAAGACCGGGAATTGAATTGATTTGAACCAAATTGGATGAATTAAGCTCGAAACTGGAATGGACCAAACTACGAAGAGAACAGGGTTGATGAATTGGGTCGCCTTGCTGGGCGCAACCGTGGGCATGCTGCTGGTCTCACGCTATGTCAGTTCCAAGGCGGCCACCATGGGCACCATCCTGACCGGTTTTGGTCTGCTGGTGGCTCTGTTAAACTATTTCCACATCGGCCTGCTGGAGCGCGAACAGCTTGAACGAATGGAGATGGAGGAGCTGAGCAAATCGCGCGGCAGCGAGTCTCTTTTTACCACGGCGGGCGGCGACACTTTCCCGGCCAAGCGCTCGCGCGAGCAGTTCGAGCGCTTTTTTATCCCGACCTTCACCGCGCTGCTGTTCCTGCTCCAAGTCGCCGGCGCCTATTGGCCCTGGCAAAGGCTGGCGGTCATGGCTCCCGTCATCGCCGACCACGCCAAGCTAGCGATGTCCTTGCTTGGACTGATGGGGATGATCCTCTTCTTGCTGGGCAAGTATTCCAGTGGGTTGGCGCGCTTGCAGGGATTGAAGCTCCTGCGTCCAAGCTCGGCCTACCTGCTGTTGAGCGCCTACGCCAACCTGGCCGTCATCGGGTCCGTCGCCGCGGCTTCGGAAGGAATTCCCAATGTGGATTTGATCGTCGGTCGCGTGCTATGCGTGGTTACCGGCTTGGCGGCGGTGGAAACGCTGCTGGCTTTGGTGCTGGAGGGCTATCGCGTACGCGTGCATGGACGGGAAGCGCGGTTGCTGTATGAGAGCCGTCTGGTCGGTCTGTTGGGCCAGCCGGAAGCGATCATCACCACGGCGGCGCACGCGTTGGACTACCAATTCGGCTTCAAAGTCTCGGACACGTGGTTCTATCGCTTTCTGGAGAAGGCGTTGGGCTGGCTGGTTCTGGCGCAATTTGGCGCGTTGGTGCTCTCTTCCTGTTTTTTCATCGTCGAACCGGGCGACCAGGCGTTGCTGGAGTGCTTCGGCAAACCGATGGGCGAAAACGGCGTCGTCGGTCCTGGTTTGCACCTCAAACCGCCGTGGCCGATCGGTTGGACCACCAATTACCACACCGAGCAAGTGCAATCGTTTTTGGTCGGCGCCGATCCTGAGACTACCGAGACAATCGCCTGGGCCGTCGGCCATGCCAAAGAGCAGGATTTCCTGGTGGCCAGTCGTGAATCGCTCCCTGCAGCCACACCCGGCAACGCGCCCGCGGGCAGGAGCCCTCCCGTCAGCCTGCTGGCCGTGAGCATCCCGGTGCAATACCAAATCACCAACTTGGCCTATTGGGCTTACACCAATGAGGACCCGGTCACGCTGCTGACCAACATCGCCGAGCGCGAAGTGGTGCAATACCTGGCCAGCGCGGACTTTGATAATCTGATGTCGAGCGGGCGGGGGCCTGCTTCCGCTGCCTTGCAGCAGAACATGCAAAGGGACGCGGATTTGCTCAAGCTAGGCGTGCATATTTCGTTCGTCGGTTTGGAGGACATCCATCCACCGACCGCCGGGAAGCAAAAGTTGGCGGAACAGTTTGAAAAAGTGATTGGGGCGGCGGAAGAACGCGAGGCCAAGATTTTGACCGCGCAAGCGCACTCTATTTCCACCAACAACTGGGCCACTGGCGAAAGTTTCAAACTGGTCACTAAAGCTCAGGCCGACTACCACGGCACCATCACCAATGCGGCCGCGCGCGCACTGCTTTTTGCCAACCAGGAGCTGGCCTATGCCGCCGCGCCGGGCTTTAAGGGCGTTTATGAACAGCAGGCTCGCCTGGCCGCGCTGGTCGAAAACAGCGCCGGGAATCGCAAGTACATCATCGCCACTACCAACACGCCGAGCATCCCCATTTTCAATCTGGAAGATAAGATCCGCCCGGATTTGTTTGAAAACTTATCTGCACCCACTAACAAATAGATATGAAACGAAATCCCCTCACTTTGATCGTCGCCGCGGTTTTGCTCCTGATCTTCGCCTTGATGCTCTTTGTTTATCAGGTGCGCGTGTCCCAAGTGGCCGTCGTGACCTTGTTCGGCAAAGTCGTCCGCACCAAATCCGACCCTGGTGCCGGCCTGCGGTTGCCTTATCCGATTGAACGGGTGATCAAGCTGGATCAACGCATTCAGAATTTTCAGGACAACTTCGAGCAAATGATGCTGAACGACCAAAACATCATTTTGATGTCCGTCTATGTCGGCTATCGCATCTCGCAGCCGGATGT
>DASYNM010000497.1:0-1594 GCA_036008545.1 Verrucomicrobiia bacterium | reverse complement strand
TGGATTGTTCGCGCTGCTAAAACTTTCCGCGGTCCGCGCGACGACAGTGGACATGTCGGACCGCAGAGTTCCGGCAATCCAGGCGCTTTCCGAAATGCAAACTGGCCTAATGCGATATCGAGTGTCAGAGTTGTCTTATGTGTTCCTGAATGACCCCGACGAGCGTGCCCTGCGCACGGCGAACATGGAAACAGGAATGTCTTTGGTAGACAAGGCTGAGGCGGATTTCGAGCCGCTCATCGAAAGCCCGGACGAGATGAAAGCCTACCAAGCCATCAAACGAGACGTCGAACAATGCAAAGGGGAAACGCAAATCATCCTGGGTTACATCGCCAAGAACGACAACGCCAACGCTACAAGCGAAGTTCTCGGAAGCGCCGCGGGAGCCTTCAGCCAACTGATGTCCGACGTCCAGGACGAAATTGACTTGAAGGTGCATGGCGCGGCGCAGGCCAAGAAGGCCAGCGCGATCCTGTACAAAAGATCGGTATGGTGGATCTCCGGCACGCTGGTTATGGCCACCCTCTTGAGCCTGTTCATGGCCGTTGCCACCACGCATCTGATTGCGCGGCCGGTCCGTGACGCCGGGGAAGTGGTCAGACGCATTGCCGCCGGAGATATCACCAGTAAAGACTTGGACGTTCGCAGTTTGGATGAAATCGGGGAATTGTCGAACAACGTCAATACCATGCAGCATAGCCTGCGTGCCATGATTTCTTCTGTGTTCATCAGCGCGGAGCGTTTCGCGGCAAAGAGCGTGGAGTTCACCGCCAGCTACCGCGAAATCACGGCGAATTCCGGAGAGGTCTCGGAGCAGGCCAGCGTGGCCTCGGCGACTTCCGAAAATCTCAAGCGCAACCTTCAGACCGTCGCCGCCGGCACAGGGGAAATGAACGCCACCATTCAGGACATCGCCAAAAACGCCACCGAATCCGCGCGCGTGGCCGGAGAAGCCGTGAAGATGGCTCGAAATACAAACTCCGCCATCACCAAGCTGGGCGAATCCAGCACCCAAATCGGGGAAGTCATTAAGGTAATCACTTCGATTGCCGGGCAAACCAATTTGCTGGCCCTAAACGCAACCATCGAGGCGGCCCGCGCAGGCGAGGCGGGCAAGGGATTCGCCGTGGTAGCCAACGAAGTCAAAGAACTGGCCAAGCAAACTGCCAAAGCCACCGATGAAATCAGCCTGAAAATCGCGGCGATTCAATCGGACACAAAGGAATCGGTCACTGCGATTGCCGCGATTGGGGACATCATCAGCCACATCAATGATATCTCCGGCACTATCGCCACCGCCGTCGAGGAGCAAAGCGCGACGACCAACGAGATGTCGCGAAACCTTACCGAGGCGGCCAGGGGATCGACCGAGATCGCAAATAGTATGGTAGGGGTAGCACAAGCGGCGCAGAGCACATCCGTGGGCGCAACAGCCTCCCAGAAGGCGGCGGAGACCCTCGCACATATGTCCGCCGAACTGCACGGACTCGTCGCGCAATTCAAGGTTCATTCCCACAGCAATGGCGGACCGTCGGCCGGCAACTTCGCAGAGCAAAACGCAGAAGTCCAAATCGCTGTCTAGAGCGGATTTTTC
>DASYNM010000496.1:0-10251 GCA_036008545.1 Verrucomicrobiia bacterium | reverse complement strand
TATAGCCTCTTTACTTGCCGTGAGGTTGCCGTATCACGAATGAAGCGATGGACGACGCACTCTTTCCTCTCAGGGAACCCGTCTGGCGCGTCATTGGCAATGCGAGTGGGAGCATCTGACAAATCTGCGATGACCATTTCCGCTTGCTCGCTATCTGGAATTATGTTCCAACCCCGACCCGCAAGAGATTTCTGCAAGCCAGCTTCATCGCGGAGCCTCCGCTCAACTTCCTCTAGCGAAACATCGGCTGCACGAATCGAATCCAGATCGACGATAAAGCAATGGCGATATTTTGCTTGCTCGCGGTAGGTGTTGGCCTTTCTGCCTGTCTCAGCCTTCGCCACGTACCGCAGCTTATTCTGATAGGAGAACAAGATCGTCTCGCCGCGAACAAGTCCTTTCGGCGCGATGTGACCGTTGAAAACGAAAACACCCTGTTGAGTTCCGGTGCGAAGCTCGCCATCGCCAGTGAAGTAGTTTTGAAGCTTTTCTTCGTCGGCGAACTCATCGGTGCTCAATTTCACGAGTCGCATAGGTCTGCCTGTAAAATGTCCCAGCGACGAACCACTTGCAATGCTCTTTATCCCGCCAGACGCCCCGGCTATGCGGAACGCATCGTGAATCGGCAGCGTGGGTATGTTGAGCAACCCCAGAACTGTTTGCCAGCGCCCAGCCCCTTGGTCGCCATCCGCATTACCATCTCACTCTCGCACTTTGGGCAGTACTTGCGCGTGTCGCGCAGGATGGCGCGGGCTTCCGGGTCGAATTTGGCGTCGGTCGATTCGAGCATGTGCGCCAGCATCGTCTCGTTGATGATCTCGATGCCGTGCTTTTCGGCCAGTTGCTTGGCCTCGCCGGAATAACCGCAGAGCGTGATAAAGATGCCCTGTCGAATCCCCGCGTCCGTCAGCGCCCCAAGAAATTCCCGAACGGCCTTTACACCCACGTTCCACGTTCGCCACTGCTTACATTGAACCGCCGACCGCTGACCGTCCTTCTCGATCACGAGGTCAATGCCGCCGTCCGGGTTCGCGCCGCCTCGCCTTGTCACCATGTACCCGAGCTTCCGATACACCACGCTGACCAGTTTCTCGAACTGGAACCAGTCGATAGAGCGCAGTTGCTCCAGAAGCTCGACGGTCGTTTGCGTCGAGGTGCCCGTGGGCTGAACCGGAACCTCAATTCGAGGAAGGTTCACCGGAGGCGTATTTGCACGGGTGATCGGCGACCGAAAAATGTCGTCACTGGAGGCTGACCTCTTGGAACGGGTTGCCCACCTGTAAATAGCGAAGCCAATCAGCCCGGCTATGGCCACCACCAGCAAGCAAACGGAAATCAAACCTACGGCGGAAATGATCTGGCGCACCTGCGGCGAGATCAGGCTGAGCAGGATTACCGCACCGGCCAACTGGGCAACCAGCCCTATCCAGTCATCGTCTCTTTTTCTTCGTCTGGCCATTCACTTCATAAAATCAGCAAGTTAGATGCCAGATCGGCTCAACAAAACTGAACGGATTCGCCGCCTGCATCAGTTCGGCGTAATGACAGCCCGCTTTGACCGTGCGGCGCTGGCAAGCTGGCCTCTGATTTCCCGGTAAGCGCCTGAATCGGCAGCCTCAGGCTGAACGGTCAGCGTGCCGTCTTCCTTCCCCTTTGGGGAGCCGGGAAAAGGCTGTCGGTCGTGACCTTGAGAATCCGCCCCAAAGCGAAAAGCTCATCGTCAGTGACGCAGCGCAACTGGGCCTCAATCTGGGAAAGGGTTCCCCGGCTGATGTCCAGCCCGCCCAACTGACACTGGGCGGCAAATTCTTCCTGCGTCAGGCCAAGCTCAGCCCGCCGCTTTCGGATTTGCGGCCCGACGATGTTGGCGGGTGTTTTGGTTCTGGCCATAGGCTGTTGCTCAAACAAACCTGACCGTAACCAAGTTTTGGCCTCGAAATTGCTACGCTTTCTTAGCAGATGTCACAATGGCTGGAATGGGCAAAACTTGCTTCACAGAGGCCATCGCGAGCGCGTGCCTACTGGTACGACTCGGCGTGCGTCTCAGGTTTGAAGTTGCACTGGCGCTGGCAGGAGTGCGTCAGGTTTGCGCTCTTTCCTTCGGTCCGTGGTATTTCCCGAAAGGACGAAACATGAACATTATCTCGATCTGTAAACCAGACAGTGCCACCCCGCCCTCCGGGTTGAGAGCGGTCGTTGTTTTCATGCTCGCGGCTGCTCTCTTGATGTCCGCCGGTTGTGGCGAAAGCGGCGGCAGAGGTGAAACCGCGAAAGGGAAAACTGCCAGTGACGCTGGAGCCGAGAACGTCACGGCTAAAGCTGCCGACGATAAGGCGACGGTTCAAAGTAACACGGCCATTGGCAAACCTGCCAATGAAGCTGAAGCCGAAAACGCGACGACCAAAGTTGTCGATGAGAAAGCGGCGGCTCAAAAGGAGCTTTTGAAGGAAGCGAACGATCTAATACAAAAATGTGAAGACCAACATTGGCTCATACAGGGCGATTCATGGTTTTGCTGCTATTCAGATTTTCTTGGCAGCAACAATTACGTCCAGCTTAAAGGCATTCGTTCTGCCTGCACGCTGGCTCCTATATCGAAAGCGGACCAGTTGAACGGGTTTGAGTTTGGTATGCGCGTGGATGTTTCTGCTGACGTGGTGCGACAACGGCCCCAAGGTCAGCCGTGGGGACAGTGGAGTGACGCTTCCGTCTGGAATTTTTTCTGGGACGCCTACGTTAAGAAGGTGAACGGAAAATGGACGGTCGACGGGCAATGCGAGAGATTTCGTAACGAAACAAAACTTGCTGCTGGCGATTTACAGCTTGAAGACAAATGAAAAAGTACCCGTTCTGCGCGGACCAGATGCAGGACGAAGCCAGCAAGTGCAAAAACTGCGGCGAGGAATCCGGCGGATTTCTTTATCACGCATTGACTGAAAAAACCTTTGCGCTCTGCTGCCGCGCCCGGACGCGGGTGCTGATTTCTGTGTTGACCTGATGATGCGCGTTTAGCAAGCGGAGCGGGATTCCCTCCATCAAATTGGTCGACATCTTTTGAAAACGATTCCAGATCGGCTCAGTCCGCTTCGCGCCCTCCTTGGTGATTCTCACGCGCTTTGAATTGAAATGCTGACCCAACGCGAGATCGGCATCGGCGACCTGCACCAGCGGCGGTTTGGCGCTGGCCAGCTTGCGAATGCGCCGGGACAGGAGGCTGGCATTGTGGACGAGGAAGCGTTCAAGTTGACTAAAAGCCACGAATCCTTCCCTGTCGTGCTCCAGATCGTCCCAGCCAAGTTTCCTGACGCCAAACAAGGAAACCAAAAGGTCGGCTTCCTCCACCGTTAAACCTGAGCCTGCCACCACCACCTTGACGGCGGCAAGCAGGTCGCGTCGGGCGGCGAATATGCTGCTGACCGTGTCAGTAGGCGCGATGGCCGGTGCGAATTGCCTTTGTCTCACGGCGGCAGCATAAACCATCGTCAGTAGCAGTCAATGATTTGGTTATTTACAAAGTGCATTACCACATGGTAATTTGTTGGCATGATGACGACGTTTGACCCATTATCCATGACGCCGTAGTGATTGGCGGAAAGAAGTAGGATGAACAACCCCAACCCATTTTACGATGGCGGCCCAGTAGCAGTCCTCCATGACGATTTTGACGCCGAGCAGTTCCTTCACCACGTGTTTGACGCTTTAGTGGTTCGTGAGATCGAAATCCGCTCTTGGTTTCAGGACAAGGGTTTCGTGGACGTGAGAGTCCGGGCATTACCGCTTTACGGGCCGGATGGGTGGGAATGCTTGATGCTTCGCGGGCACAACGACGAGTGTTGTAACTGTGTCGATCTCAAAGCTCTGGTCATGCGCCTCGCTGGCGACCTTCAATGCTTGATGGAGGCGGACGAAATCTGGGCGGTGGTGTGGAGCGATAGAGTCGGCACCCATTTCCGGTTAAAGCCACAGCCGATCTAAATGGGTCACCACATGAACCGTGAGCAACCTACGCATCGCCGGTTTTGAGGCCGAAACAGGGTGTTCATAAAGCCTCCCCCATTTTCGTGAATTTAAAACTCCCTGATTTCCTCTAAAAAATGATGGGCACTACGCCCAATCCGCGTTTACACGAAGCTACAGTATTATGAACACAACCGCCATTTACATACGAATCAGCACCCAAAACCAGCGCACTGACAGCCAAGAGCAAGAACTCCGCCGGTACTGTCGTCAGCGTAGCTGGGCCAATCCCGTCCTTTATATTGACAGGGTTAGCGGAGCCGTGACCTCCCGCATTCAACTGGAAAAGCTGATGCAGGATATGCGGGCCGGGAAAGTGGCCCGGTTAGTCGTGTTCAAACTGGACAGGTTGGGCCGAAGCCTAACGCATTTAGCCCTGATTCTTGATGAGATGAATCGGCTGAACGTGCCTTTGATTGCCGCGACCCAAGGCATCGACACGTCGGTCGACAATCCGGCTGGCCGTCTACAATTGGGCGTGCTCATGGCCGTCGCCGAATTTGAGCGTGGCATCATCAAAGAGCGTGTGATCGCTGGTATCTCTGCCGCCAAGAGGCGTGGAGTGAAGTTCGGTCGTCCTTCGACGATCAACGGGCGTGCCGCTGAAGTCAAAAAGCTCAAAGCAAATGGGCTTGGCCTGCGGGCCATTGGCCGCGAGTTGAAGATGCCGGTTTCATCGGTGCATAAGGCGCTGCAACTGGCGGCATGAGACTGGGCCGCTCGGCCACGCGGCCCACAACCGGTCCAATAACCCTCTCCAACCCTCGAATCCGGGGTGGTGCTGGTCACGTTAGCGTGGTGAACTGTAGTTAAGCCGTGATTGATGTCATCATCGCGCCAGAAAGCGTCCAGCAGATTCACACGCCGCCGCAACAGCCCTGCGCCCGGCTTGACCAACTTGACCACAAGATCGTCGGAGAATTTCGGCGTCATGGCCTTTATGGAGCGCCTCTTTGGACGCCGCTTAACACGCTGGCCGAAAGTTCAAGGCCGAAAGACCGGAATGAACTTCGGCGCACGAGGCTTGAGCTTTGGCGGCGGCTGCGTGGTCTGCTTAGGGCTGGCGTGCTCCACCGTTGGGGCCGGAACCATGTCACAGCCACCAAGGTTCATCGCGAACGGTCTGCACGAGCAAAGCGGTGCGCTGACGCTGGCAGCACATTTCCGCAAGTCGGCGAGACTGGCACCACTCCAGCCGTTAACCAGTTCTGTTTCATCTTGCTCGGCCAACCCAGCCCTGCTCCCACCCTCGCGGTCGAGTCCCGAAAAACCAAAACCGCTCCAGAGCCAGCGCAGGTCACGGCAGCAGCCCGGTCGCTGGCCTTATTGCCGCGTCACCCACGCCGCCAGTGGTCTGGCCTGATTGACAGGGTCCGCAGCTTCAGGAACATGCTCATCCGGCTTCCTGATGGCCGGGTGGTTTACGCGCTTGGTGCGAGGCGTGGGCGCGTGGTGTTCACCAGCCAAGCAGATGGCCCAATAGGGTCACTCGATGGCGTGGGGCGCGACTGGGGAGCAACGAGTGCCGATCTGGTGGCGGTCGTCAAGAACCCGATGGCTGCAATTTTAGGTTCGCGAAAGCGCGGAATGAAGGAAGCCCCCAGCGCCCGCAAGCAAGCGGCGGCTCGCGCCAATGGGCGCTGCCCCGTCCGCGCTGGGCGGCGGCCTCGTGGCAGACCACGTAGGCATCTATCGTGACGACGATCAGAAAACGAAATTGGAGTCGTCCTCGAAAAAACTCTCACATCGCTCTTTGGTCAGATGGCAACTGCGGCTGCCAAATACGTGGAGTTTTACCGATGCGACCAGCTTCCTGGACCCAGACTTATCGTACGGGCCGTACCTTCGCGGCACACTGAGGTCGAAGAACGGCAGTCGTATCGTCGCGCTAGAGCCTTGGTGCAGGCGTCGACTTTCCGGCACAATCTCCACATTTGCAAATTTTCCGCCAATGCAACAAAAGGCGTACTCCGCAACGAGCTTCTCGCCAAGCTGCTGCGGAATGCGGATGCGCGTGGCTCGTCCAGAGACTAACTCGGCCTCTTCCTGCATTCCGTTGATCTCAAGAACACCGATCTGGTAAGCCCAAAAAAACCAATCACTATCGCGAAATACCACCTCCGGCAGCGTTTTCCTGTAATGGCGTCCAAACATGAGCTTTGTCCACTTCATGATAACCTTTCATTTGTTTCACGCAGGCGGCGAAGCTTCAGCCCAGAGCGCCCGCGCCTCGTTTTCGGTGGAGGCAAAGTAATCGGTACAAAACATTGCGAAATTTCCTGATGCCGCCAGGTATCTGCCGTTCTTTGTCACCCATTCGATTAACCCATTGAGGTCGAATTTTTCGGGTTCCGCCAGGAATGTTGCGTAGCGATCAAATAGTTCGACGCGGATGGCATCTGTGATCCAGGTGGTTTTTCGTTTGCGGTTGGCAAGTGCGGATTTCATCGCCTTGAGCATGTCAGCCAGTGCTGGGCTTCCACCCAATCTCAGGTCGGGAGGTCCGGGATTATCTTGGTGGCGATTATGTTTAGCGTTGCGTGCTTTCATGATTTTGTCGCCTCTGGTGGCCTTGGCTCGATTGAGTCATTTTGCCTTAATGAGGTAAAACGGTAACACGGTAACAAAGCAAAAAAGACGCAGGTGAGAACGCGAATCGCGAAAGGTGACGCGAAGGCTGTTGTTACTTTTTGCGACATCGACTGTACGCCTGTATAAATCATGGCTCGTTACGATGTTACCGTGCTTCGCAGGAGGTATCATTGGGGTTGTGCTCCGGTCCCTGTTCCGGCGCGGGCAGATACCGGGCAAAGGCATCCGTGAACTGGTCAAGGGAGTAGCCTTTGGCCACCTTGCCGCGTACCCGTAGTGTGGTGGATTGAAGCTCAAACTGCCTCAGCAGCTTGCTCAACCGGTGGGCGTTAATTTCTTTGCCATTGATGAGCGTCGGCCAAGGCCGGTCGGTCATGTTGTTGAGACGCGACAGCAAGTCCTCGGTACGCACCCGTTCGTCTCCGTAATCATTAAACGCCCGGCGCACGTCCGCCAGCAATTCAGCGCCGAGAGTCTCGCCGTCCTCACGATCAGCCAGCCGAAGGGCAGCCAGCCGGGCCAATTGCCCTTGGCCGCAAAGGTCCGCTATCGCAAACAAAGGTTCCCAGATGTCGGCCTGCCGGTCATCCAATTCCGAGGGAAGTGTGGGCTTGGCTGCGGCCAGCATTTCTTTGTTATCGGCGACCCACCGCAGCATTTTGCGTTTCAGTTCCGTGCCGTCAAAGTCGCGCAGCCGTTCTACTTTTTCATTGGTCAGTTTGCGGTGCAACATCAAGGTAATGGACCGGGATGCGGCGGTCGGTGGTAACTCGCCTATCCCGGCCACTACCTTTGGGCAGTAGGTTGGAAAAGATGTGGGCGTGAAGTCATCACCCACGCAGCGCCAAGTGCAGCCACCCTGCTCGAAGCCGGAATTGAGCACGTTCCTAATCGCCTCTTTCATTTCTGGCCGCTGGCTGTCCCATTCATCGAGCAACAGGCTGGGCATCCATGCGCCGATAGACCGATAAAGTACAGCATCGGACACGCTGTCGGCCTTGAGCGGTCTTGGCAACAGTTTGGCCAGCAGGGCCAGCAGTCTCGACTTGCCGCACTGGCGATCCGGGGAGCGCACGCTCAGAATCGGCGAAAACTGGAACAGGTCAAAGGCGTAGGCGTGCGGGGTCCACAGGCTGATTGCCACTAGCCCAGCATCGGATACGACAATAAAACGCGCCACGGTGGCCAGCAGATCGTTCATCAACTGGCCGCCGTCCACGGGTTCCGCCCACGGTTCAACTTGTTCATGGCCAAAGCCGTCACCGTTCTTTGCCTTGGCCAGCTTATGGCGGGCTTGATCTACCAGCTTGTCTAACGTGCCAGGGCGGCATCCAAGCTCTTTGGCGTATTTGTCACGTACAACGTCATATTCAATCGGCCCAAACGTCGCCAGCGTCGTGATGATTTGCTCGTGCTCCCCGCACTTCCAGCCGTTGTCCTTGGCCAGCTTGAAGACGGTGCCCAAAGTGACCACGTTGTCGCCATTCTCGCGATCAAGGCTATCCCAGACACGCTGTTGATCGTGGGCGTCGTATTTCTTGCTCGTGCGGCTCCAATCGTCAACAATCTCGTAGGCCAAATCCGGCTGGCCTGTCGCTCCACCCCACAGTTTGCAAGCGGCCAGCACCGACATCCAGTCTTGTCGGTTGTCCGCTGGGATGTGATCCAGTAGCTGGCGCAATAGCTCCTTGCTCACGGGCTTGTGCTCCCGCTCGCGTCCGCTTCGTTGGTCGCGCCCGTCGCCATTATTCTTGGCATTGGTCACCCGCTCTGCCGCCTTCCGTTTCCCTTGCTCGAAGGGCGTATCGCGCATCGCTTCAGGCGTTTCTGCGGCTGGGTCTAAGGGCATGGCTTGCCAGTTAGGCTCGCCCAGTGGGCAGCGAAATATGAAGCATAGGCGCTCTATGTTCTTGGTCTGAGCGTCAATCTCATGCCCGTAGTTTTTGAGCACGTATTGCCGCACGGCTTCCCAGTTTTGCCGGTGCTGGTTCGCGCCACCGGACACCGCAAACAAGGCTTTAACACCGTGCCCGCTGGGGCTGATGCCCGCGTCTACAACGTGTGGGTCCGCCTTGATCTGGGAGAGCAGTTCAGCGACTTTTGTCGACGTAAGGCGGTCTATGTCGCCGATGACTACACCCGCATAGGTCTTGAGGTTTTTGTCGCCTCGCTCGTCGGCGGTGCCGCATTGGAACGCCAGCAAACACTCCTTGTCCGAACGGATTTCATCCTTCGCTGCGTCCCAGTCGCCGCCCGTATTGTTGAGGACACGGGCGAATCTCTTCTCAAGCGGTTCCAACTTTTCCTTGACCTTGGGCAGGCGCAGTACGGCGAGCAGAGTGACCAGATTCATGTCGCTGTCCTTCGGGCCACGCACACCCTGCCAAGCCGTCACCATCTGGGCACGATAATCAGAATCCGAATCCCGCTCTGGCTGGTCCCTGACTTGGCAGGGCACGCGCTTGTCCGCGTCGTTCGGCTTTGGAGCCGGTGTGCCGCTCCGTGGTGACGTGGCGCGGTCGGCAGGATTATCCTGGATGTGTTGGGGAGCCGGTGCTGCTGCTGCTTGTGACTGCATTGGCTTTATCCGAGAAGCTGAACCTCGCCCGCGCCGTGAAGGCCGAAAGTTGGCGCAGCAGCCGACCATCCCTCTGGCGGCGGGCGAAGTTCAAAGTTTTTCTTGTGCTGCTGCTTTTCATATTGGGCTTTCGGTGCCCATCTAAATACGCATCTTAGAACTGCCTTTTGAGAATTTGTGCGATCTGGTCGAGTTGCTGGTGCCGGGCGTGCGTCTGTCTACGTTTGGTGATACTGGCACGAGTGGCTTTTGGCAGGCGGCCCAACGAGGAACAGAAACAGCGACGAACCCGGACGCTGGCATCGAGCCTTTCAGGAGTGCCGTAGACATGACTTTCCCGGTTGTATCCTTTATTTTTTAATGGCGTTGCCGGTGCTGACCGGGTTGCCGCGCAAAAGCAAGTTCATCGCGAACTATACCTCTTGCGGAAGGAGCAAAATAAAGGGCCAAAATGTGAAGACTAGCTGTGTTGATGGCATTTTTTTATTTATCAGATGCCATTGTCAACAACAGCTATGGTTACAACCTTTGCCTCGCTCGGCATCTTGATGCTACCTTGAGCTAAAGTGCTCGCACACAACACAGTACCCTGCCTCATGGAACGCCACACGACGCTTATCCAGCGCCGTCCTCTTGCGCACGCTCATGGGTTTAAATTTCGTCATGCAGCCTTTTTTACGAGATTTTGTTTACACTAGAACTATGTTCCATTGACAGGTTTTTTGGCGGGCCGGGGACAGCCCGCTCTACATTTTACACGGCCTCTTTCATCGCGTCATGGTTCAAGGCGATGATGTTGTTTTCGCCCGGCGGCAGGATGTTGAACCAGTCGCGGGCCTCCTGCTCGGTGCAAAAAGCGTTCAAATAATGCCTTCTAGCAATGGCAATGGAATTGCCCATTTCCTCGCTCACCATCGCCACGTTTTTCACGATCAATTGCCGGTGCGTCCCGTAGGCGTGCCTCATCCCGTCATGGGGCAGTTTGACACCTGAGACGCGCAAAATGGCCGGATTGATATGCACCAAGGAAACCTTGGGGCAAACCAGCCCGCTCTCTTTTCGAC
>DASYNM010000495.1:0-2580 GCA_036008545.1 Verrucomicrobiia bacterium | reverse complement strand
CAAGCTGTGGGCGCAGAGCACTTCAGCAAATAATCCTACACGTAGCATGAATGTAGTTCAGGCCACGATTGTCACTATCGACTACCAGCATTGCTCCGGCGCCACCGCCGTCGGATTTCAAGGGCCTTCGTTATTTCCCTTCGCGAAAGGGCGCGCCAAGGTTTCCGCAAAAGCGGGCCGCCTTCAAATCAACGCGGAATTCAGCAGGTTTGAAGCGGCGCAAACCTTTGGCGACGAATTCTTGACGTATGTGTTATGGGCCATCACTCCGGAAGGAAAAGCAGAAAATCTTGGCGAAATTTTATTGGACGGAGACAAAAGCAAAATCGCAGCGACGACTGCGCTGTTGGCTTTCGGCCTAGTAGTAACGGCGGAACCGTATTTCGCCGTGTCGGAACCCAGCAACATCGTGGTGTTTCAGAACGAAGTCCTGGCCAAGACAAACGCGAGAATTGAGAAGGCGTCTGCGAGTTATTGGTTGCTCGACCATGCCGCCTATGGTTACGGACAATCGGTAGGAAGTGTGGAGCGCCAAAAGTCCACATCGAAAATCCCTCTGGAAATTCTCGAGGCGCGAAACGCGGTACAAATCGCAATGAATGTGGGCGCGCAGAAGTACGCACCGGACCTTCTAAACAAAGCGCAGGATTTTTTGTCGCAAGCACAGAACCTGCTGGCAAGCAACAGTAGCAATCAAATGATTGCGCAGGCTTCGCGCGACGCGATGAAGACCGCCGACAATGCCTGGCACATTGCCTTGCAGCACCAAGAAGAAGCGCGGAGCAAGCCCGAGTTGACGCAGATCGGCAAAGCCTCTCTGTCCGCACGGCCGCAACAGTAGCGCCCCACGCACAGCCGATCGTTGAGCAAGGTTATCGTGCCGGCATGCAAACACAGGCTCGTGCTTGCACGCCGGGCACGCCAGGATCTACAGCGAACGCAGGTAGTTCAACAGATCTTGCTGGTCCTGGGGCGAGAGTTGGTTGAAGTTGGAGATTACCTGATTGGCCTCGGAGCCGCGGCCTTGATGGTCTTGAATCGCCCTGAGCAGGCCACCGTTTGCCGGAGTAGCGCGACCATCGTGCAGAAAGAAGATCCGCTGGCCAACTCCCCACAAAGGAGCGGTGCGGAATTCGTCGCCCGCAGCTGAACCCTGAGAAACGTTATCCGCGAGGCCCGATCCCATGTGGTGAACCAGCAAATCTGAGAACAACTGCGCCGTCTGGTTGCTCAGACCAGGAGTGAAGGCAGAGCTACCAGTCTGCATGGAGGGCGTGTGGCACATGTCGCAGTGCGCCCGCAAGAACTGAGCTTGGCCATTTTGGATTGACTGCACCGATGGGTTGCCCGGGATTCCCTGGCTGGACTGAGCGGGTGGGGCCAGCAACCTCATAAAGTTCGCGAACTCGACGATATCGCTCAGAATCGCCGAGCCCGACAAATTGAAGTTTGTGGAATCTTCGGGAGTCGCATTGTAAAGGCAAACAGCCGGTGGATTGTTCCGTTCATTCGGAAACAGCTCGTTGGTGACGCCCATTTCGACGTTGTAGGCCTCGCCCGCAAAAACTTCGAGCGACTTATTCTGGGCCTTCCAGCCGAAACGAGTGATGGTCCCGTCGTTACCGCTATAGTTTGGATGGCCGGTAATCCCCAGCATGCGTTTGATCTGGGAATTCGCGCCCATATTGGAAACAATTGTGGAGTCGGGAATGGCTTCGATTAAGCCCGCTCCAAAAACCGGTGTGGGAATTCGAAAAATGATGTTGTTGAGCTGCTGCATCTGTTCGAAGTTCGGCTGAGCCATGGTGCAGCCTTGGGCATCTTGCCGCCCCGTAATGGTGAAGACGTCGTGAACGCCGCCATCCGCCGTTTGGGTCAGCGATCCATTGGAATTCACAACTAGCGGGAATCGCGCTTCGCGTACGGGCCCGTCAGCGGTGATGAAGTACGGGATCGAGTTCGCGGCGTTATAGTCGTTGGCAGCCAGCATTTGTGGGTTGGCGCCGATGAACGGATACTGCGTTTGGCTGGGGCTTGTTCCGCCCGGAGCAGGCTGGGCATGGCAACTGCCGCAACTGTTCGAGTTGAATCCGGGTCCAAGTCCAACACCCGGCTCATTGGGCGCATTTCCGCTCACGGAATCGGTCTGGAGGAATCGGCCGAGGCCATCGGTAAAAAAACCGACTTGTTCCGTGGAGAGTGTGGTAAGTGGCTGGCCAACGCCATTACTGGAAGTGCGCACGCCAGGATCCTGCACTCCCTGGCCGCCTCCACCCCCCGACCCGCCTTGGCCACCGCCTTGGCCACCGCCTTGGCCACCGCCTTGGCCGCCGTTTTGGCCGCCGCGTTGAGCTTGCACATTGACAGCTGCGCTGAAAGACAAAAGCGCTGCTGCTGAAACCGCTGCCAAACTCCTAAACATTTTCATCTGGTCCTCCCGTGGTCGAAATCTCGAACAGACACACCCGTGCCATGTCCATAAGCAGGTAGCATTCGTGAGTTAACCAGGCGGGTGAGTTAACCGCGTGAAACTGTCTGGGCGGTATCGGCGATGGTCAGTCGATATTGTTCAGCTTCACG
>DASYNM010000494.1:0-5720 GCA_036008545.1 Verrucomicrobiia bacterium | reverse complement strand
AGCCGGGCGCGAACCTCGTGACCCGAATGCCCTTGGCATGGCGTGGCATCAGCTTTAGCAATCGCTTCGTCCAGGGCGGCCAGCAGGCGTGGGTCATCTTCGTTGCACTCGTTGACCCCGGCCTGGCGTTGTTCCTTCTCCACAAAAGTCACCCACGATTTTAGGGCGACGTGGCGGAGTTCACCCGGACCAAGGTGGCCCAATTCAGCTTCAATTTCGGCCAGGCTCATAGAGACGCCAATGTAGTCCCGTCGGCAAGGAAAGCCAAGCTGCTTTTCGCCGGAACGACGAATGGGCCTTGATTTTCAAGTCCGCCGAGGCTAACCTTAGCGTGTGGCTCTTTCTGTTGAAATGGTCGCGCAAGAAGCACTGGGTCTGCCGATTAGCGGACGCGCTTTGCTGGTGGAAAAGCTCCTCGCCAGTCTCGCGGGCGAAACGAACCTGGCCGTGGAGCGCGCTCACCTGGACGAAATCCGCGAGCGGCGCGCCGCCGTGCGCTCTGGCCAAGGAGGCCTCGCGGAGTATCGTCGTCAGTAACGGCCCCGTCAGCACCCGACTGCTCTCCCGGATGCCGGGCTACGGTCCCTGCTGAAGCTTATTTTAGGGTTGCGCTGGCATCTGTTTTACCATAGCTTTATCCGGTAGTTCTTAACTTTGAATACTATGAAAAAACTTGTTGCACTTGCAGCTTCACTCATGTTCGTGGCCAGCGTTTATGCGGCTGAGTTCCCGGACATCTCCATCGACGCTCTCAAGACGGCCATGACCACGCAAAAGGTCGTTTTGCTGGACGCCAACGGCACGGACTCCTGGCAAGACGGGCATATCGCCGGCGCGATCGATTTCAGCGCCAAACAGGACAATTTGGCCAAACTCCTCCCGGACGATAAAAACGTCCTGGTAGTGGCGTATTGTGGCAATCCGCAATGCCCCGCTTATCACGCCGCTGCTGTCGCTGCCAAGAAGCTTGGTTATAAGAACATCAAGCATCTGGTCGCAGGCATCCAGGGCTGGAAGGCCGCAGGCGAGAAGACCGAAAAAGGGACCTAGTTCCTCGCCGTTGGGGAGTCAATCCTCCCCGTTTCCGCCATAGGTTTTTTTCTCCCACTGGCGCGGCGAGCGCTGTGGGAGAGTTGTATCCACCTTCGCGTAATACGTTTCTTCGCCGAAACGCTCGTCCACTGCCTTTTGCAAATTCAACGAAGGCTTGACGCCGTATTTTTCATGGGCCTCGATGAAAATGACTTCGCCGCCCGGCCATTTCAGGCAAAGAAATAACGGGCATTTCCCAGGATAAGCGGTGACGAGTTCCCGCGCCGCTTCCAAATTCTTGTCCGTCAGGTGCGCCATTTGCAGACGTAGATGAACTTGTTTGGTATAAACTTGCGGCGCGTCCTCCAGCGCGATGATCTCCTGCGGAAAAATTTTCGGTTTGTCATCCGTTAGATTGACTTCGCCGGTGATAAGCAGCGCTTTTTTCGGCACGAGCAGGTTGATGAATTTTTCGTGGTTTTCGTTCAGGCAAAGGACTTGCACGGTGCCCTCCAAGTCCTCCAGCAACATCATCGCGTAGGGCTTTCCGCTCTTCTTGGAAATGCCCTTTTGCACATCGACCACCAGGCCGCCCATGCGCGTCATGGCGCGATTGGCCAGGGACGGCAATTGGCTGGTCGTGTGGACGGCGTATTTTTCCAGAATTGGCGCGTAAGGCGTCAGTGGATGGCCGGTGACGTAGAAACCGAGCAATTCTTTTTCGTGGGCGAGCAATTCGTGCTGCGGCCATTCCGGCAACGGCTTTTCCGGTTCCGCGCGTTCTTCGGCCCTTTCCTCCAACATGCCGAACATCGTGTCCTGGCCTTTCTGCTTGTCCTGTAGAATTCCCGCCGCCCGCCTCAACACGCGGTCGATCTTGGCCCACATCGTTGCCCGTGTTTCGCCAAAGCAATCGCACGCGCCGGATTTGATCAGAGCTTCCAACACTTTGCGGCTGACCGTGCGGCCATCGACCCGCTCACATAGATCGGAGAGCGAATTGAATGGGCCGCCACGCCGCGCCGCCAGGATGCTCTCGACCGCCATCTGGCCGACCCCTTTGATGGCGGCCAATCCGAAACGAATCGCGAGGCCGTGCTTCGCCTCTGGCTGGCGGCTGGGAGCGAAAAAGACGCCGCTTTCGTTGACATCCGGCGCCAGCACCTCGACGCTAAATTGCCGCGCCTCGCCGATCAAAAGGCCCAGCTTGGCGGTGTCGCCCATGTCGTTGGTCATCATCGCGCTGAGGAATTCCACGGGATAATTGGCCTTCAAATAAGCGGTCTGGTAGGCAACGATGGCGTAGGCTGCGGCGTGGGATTTGTTGAAGCCGTAACCTGCGAATTTTTCCAGCAAATCAAAAATCTGGTTGGCTTTTGCGGCCGGGATATTGTTGACAGTGGCGCAGCCCTTCACGAATATTTCCCGGTGCTTCGCCATTTCCTCCGCCTTCTTCTTGCCCATGGCCCGGCGCAGCAAGTCGGCCCCGCCGAGCGTGTAGCCGGCCAGCACTTGGGCAGCTTGCATGACTTGCTCCTGGTAGATGAGCACGCCGTAGGTCTCGCGTGTGAGCGGTTCCAGCAACGGATGCTCGTACTCAATCCGCACTTCGCCGTGCCGGCGTTTGATGAAATCCGGGATCAGGTCCATCGGCCCCGGCCGATAAAGAGCGACAAGAGCGGTGATATGTTCGACCGAGCTGATCTGGAATTTGCGGCACAGATCGCGCATCCCGCCGGATTCCAATTGGAAAATGCCGATGGTGTTGGCCTTGTTGAGCAAATCGTAGGTCGCTGCATCGTCAAGCGGAAGATTGTCAATAGGAATAACGATGCCCCGACCCTGTTGCACGAGTTCGCAAGTGTGGCGGATGACGGTTAGCGTCTTCAACCCGAGGAAATCCATTTTCAGCAGACCCAAATCGCCCACCGGATTCATGGCGTATTGCGTGACGATGGCGCCGTCCTCGTCCTTTTTCAGTGGCAACAGGTTGACCAGCGGTTGATCGCCGATGACCACGCCGGCGGCATGAACGGAGGCGTTGCGCGTCAAGTCCTCCAGCACGAAGGCCGTGTCAATCAATTCGTGCGTCTGCTCCTCGTTTTCGTAGGCCGCTTTGAAATCCGGCGATTGTTCGAGCGCTTTCTTGAGCGTCATCTTCAATTCGTTCGGGATCATCTTGGCCAGGCGGTCGCACGCCGCGTAATCCAGGCCCATGACTCGGCCCACGTCGCGCACGACGGATTTCGCGCCCATCGTGCCGAAGGTGATGATCTGCGCCACGGAATCGCGCCCGTATTTCTCGCGCACATACTCGATGACGTCCCCGCGCCGATCGTCGGCGAAATCAATGTCGATGTCCGGCGGATTGACGCGTTCGGGATTGAGGAACCGCTCGAAGAGCAGGCCGTAGCGAATCGGGTCCACGTTGGAAATTTCCAGCAGATACGTGACGATCGAGCCGGCGGCCGAGCCGCGCGCCACGCACGACACGCCCTTGCTCCGCCCGTAGCGCACAAAATCGCCGACAATCAAAAAGTAGCTGATGAACCCCGTCTTATCGATGACCTTCAACTCCGTCTCCAGGCGCTCCATAACGGCCTGGACGCCGGCGCGAACCTCCTCCTCGCCGGGCGCGGGCGCGCCTTGGGCCACGTTGGGCAGCTTGCGTGGATCGTCGATGCCATCGAAGGCAAAACCCTTCTCGGTGGAACGGGCGTGAATGGTGTAACGCTCCTCCAGTCCTTCTGTCAACAATTGCCGCAAATAGCTCTCCCGCGTCTGTTTTTCCGGCGGGTGAAAGACCGGGTAGTGCAGTTTGTTGAATTGGATTTCCAGATTGCACTTCTCGGCGACTTCCAGCGTGTTGCGCACCGCTTCGGGCGCTTCGGCGAAACGCGCCCTCATCTCCTCGGCCGAGCGGAGATAAAATTGCTGCGGCTGGTAATGCATCCGTTTGGTATCGCTCAAGAGCGTTTGCGTGCCGATGCAGATCAGGCAGTCGTGCGCGTGAGAATTTTCCCTCTCGACATAATGCACGTCATTGGTAGCCACCAGTTTGAGGCCGAACTCTTTCGCCCAAGGAATAAGATGGCGGTTGACCTTGACTTGATCCGCGATGTCGTGACTTTGCAATTCGAGGTAAAAATTCTCCGCCCCCAGCGTTTGCTTGAACCAATCGATCGTTTCGCGCGCCTTCGTCAACTGGTCCTTGACGATCAATTCGGGGATTTCGCTGGCCAGGCAGCCCGACAACGCGATGAGCCCCTCGCCGTGCGCCGCCAGCAATTCCTTGTCGATGCGCGGCTTGTAGTAATAGCCCTCCAAGTGAGCGGCGGTGGCCAGGTGAACCAGATTTTTGTAACCCGTTTCATCCTTGGCCAGCAAACCGAGATGATGATAGGCATCGCGCCCGCCGCTGCCGGCTTTTTTCTCCAGGCGGCTGCCCGGCGCGACATAAACTTCGCAGCCGATGATCGGTTTGATGCCCTTTTCGCGCGCCTGCTGATAAAAATCGATGGCGCCATAGAGAACGCCGTGATCGGTGATGGCCAGCGCGGGAAACGCAAGCGCGTGCGCCTTCTCCATCAATCGATCCAGGCGGCAAGCCCCATCGAGCAGCGAGTACTCGGTGTGCAGATGCAGATGAACAAAATCGGCGTGCGCCATGAACCCATTTTAACGCCGAGGGAAGTTATTGGGCAAGCCCCTCCACACGCCAAACCTCGGCGACTCCTCAAAAATTTCACGAACTCACAATGTTCCCATTGAGTCGCGCCGTAGCTTTTTCACCCTGGGACACGTGGCTTTATTCGGCCAGCAGCGGATTAAATCCCGCAATGCGAAAATGCTTATCCGTCGCCAGCGCATCCCGCAACCGCAGTTCCTTCATCACGACAAAACTCACGCAATCTGTGAACGAGAACCCCTGGTCGAGATGCTTCAGCATGAATCCTCGAGCCGCGGCGAAACAGCCGGGCGTCATCCATTCGATGCTCAACGCCTTCGACGTCTCCGTGAGGCGCAAAAATTCCTTCAACTGCTTCGTCAATCCGCGGGCGCGCAATAGCGTAGCAGTTTCGTCCAGAACGTAATCAGTCGTCACCGCTGGGCGCCTTTCGCGCTGGGATTCCTCCATGATGGCGACTGCGTCTCCGTGGACTGCGCTTGCCGCCGACATCAATGAGTAAAATCCGCCGCTGTCAATGAACAGCGCTTCAGGTGCCATAAACGAGACGGTCGATTTGCCGGTCGGTCAGCGGCTTGGCGGATTTGCTCGCCAGACGATGGAATCGATAAAGCGGGTCATCGGCGCGCACGCCGTTTTTCGACTTCAATGGCCAGATGTTCGCCAGCTTGTGACCGCGATAAGTGAGCGATACGGCCGTCCCTTTTTCCAACGTGCGTACGAGCGAGCGGGTCCGCGAACGAAGCTGCGAAGTTGAAATCGTCTTCATGGGCGTAGTTTAGCACGGGAAAAGCCTGTCTGCCAAGCCTCCGACCCGAACGAGAACGCCCACTTGGCTGCCTACCACACTTTTTGCCAATAGAGCATTTTAAATAAAGTTGTAGCCGTTGCATCCGAGTTCTGGCAGGGTCTGGTTATGCGAACGATTTCTCTGGACCTGCGCGAACGAATCCTAGCTTCGTACGATCAACGGGAAGGCACCCGGGAAGAGATTGCGCAA
>DASYNM010000493.1:0-8498 GCA_036008545.1 Verrucomicrobiia bacterium | reverse complement strand
GGCATTCGCGCCAATGTGGTTTCGCCTGGGTCAATCATCACCCCCATGCAGGAGTACTTCGCCAACCTCAATCGCCGTGAAGACCAAACGGTAGAAGACGTATATAAGCAGTTTGCCAAACCTGTCCCGTTGGGAAGACTGGGTGATGTTGCTGAGACTGCGGAGTTGATTTGTTTTCTGACGAGCCCGCGTTCCGGGTTCTGCAACGGCGGTGAATATGTTATCGATGGAGGGCTGATCGCGGGATTGCGCTTATATTGAATGAACTTTTCGTTGTCACCGGATAATTCCATGAGAATAAAAAGAATAGAAACATTTATCATGCATGTGCCGGTGACTGGCAACGGAATCGCAGACAGCACCAACCAGATCACTCACTGGGGTGTGCCCGGCGTGGTGCTTTTTGCGGACAACGGACTAAAAGGGTATGGCTACACAGGAACTCATGCACTCTTGTCGGGCGACCAATTGATCACCAATTTTATTGCTCATATTTATGGCCCCTTGATCATGGGGGAAGATGCCGCTCACATGCAGGCTCTTTGGAAGAAACTCTATCATTATCCGGCGGCGCGTTGGATTGGGCGGGCAGGCATCAGTCAACTCGCCCTTGCTTGCATTGATGTAGCGTTATGGGATCTCAATGCCAAGGCCGCGAACCTGCCGCTTTGGAAACTTTTAAGCACTGATCCCATGCCGATAGTAGAAGCGTACAATACTGACTACGGTTGGTTGAATATCCCCATGGAGCAATTGATTGAAGGCTGTAAGAAAGTGGTGGCTCAAGGATTCAATGGGGTAAAAATTAAAGTTGGCCATCAGAATCCTGCGATTGACATGAGACGTATCGCCGCCGTTCGTGAGGCCATTGGTTCAAAGGTGCGGCTGATGATCGATGTAAATGGCAAATGGGATTTGAACACTGCGCGGAAATATGCTGCGCAACTGAAAGAATTTAATTTATTTTGGATTGAGGAACCCTTATGGTTTGACGATCTGGAGGCGCATAAAAAGCTTGCTTCATTCCTGGAAGTTCCCATTGCTCTGGGCGAACAGCTTTATTCGAAATGTCATTTCGACAGCTTCATGGCGTCAGGTGCTGTGGATTTTGTTCAGGTAGATGCCGTGCGCGTAGCGGGCATCACGGAGTGGTTGTCTGTGGCCGACAGAGCGCACGCCAAAGGATTGCCTGTTGTGCCTCATGTCGGCGACATGATGAATATCCATCTCCAGACATGTCTGGCGCATCCCGCATCAACCCTTCTTGAGTACATCCCTTGGCTGCGCCACTGTTTTGAGGAACCCGCAACTGTGGAAAAGGGAGTGTTCAAACGGCCGGAAAAACCAGGAGCTGGCACAACCTTTCGGCCTGAAGCGATGCGGGAGTTCAGCCGTCCCCTTCATTAGCAATAATTCGAGGAATGATTCCGATAGTTGACACACATACCCACTTCTGGAATCCGGAACGGCTGCATTATCCATGGCTTGGAAATGTGCCCTCGTTGCAAAAAACTTTCGGCGTGGAGGAGTATCAACGAGCGACTTCAGCCATCCCGATTGAAAAGATGGTTTTTGTTGAATGCAATTGTTTGCCGGAAGAGGCACGAGATGAAGTGATTTGGGCAAAAGAGTTGGCTAGGATTGACCCACGGATCAAAGGCATGGTTGCCTATGCCCACCTCACGGATACAAAAGAAATTGACGCTGTTCTTGATGAGTATGCCGCTGACCCTTTCATTCGGGGAATCCGGCACAATATCCAATGGAACCCGAATGGCTTTGCCCTGCAGCCCGCTTTCATCGAAGGCATTCATAAAGTCAGCAGAAGGGGATTTCACTTCGAACTGTGCATCACCTGCGATCAGTTGGAAGAAGTTGTCGAATTAGTTCGGCAGTGCGAGAATGTGTCGCTAGTGCTGGATCATTGCGGAAAGCCCGCCATCAAGAGTTGTGAGATCGAGCCATGGAAAAGCCAAATCCAGCGACTAGCCCGGTTCAGCAATGTCCATTGTAAAATCTCAGGTCTATTGACGGAATCGGACGTTAAAGACTGGAGTAATGATCAACTTAAAATTTATGCGTCGCATATTGCGGACTGCTTCGGCACGCATCGGATCATGTTTGGAAGTGACTGGCCTGTGCTGAAACTAGCTGGAAAATACCAGGATTGGTTCGACTTTACTCTCCATTTTACTGAAGGTTGGGGTGAAAGCGAGAAGCGAAGCTTTTATCACGAAAACGCCGATTATTTTTACCGATTATCGGATCCACCCGGAATTCCGTCATGTTTAACCTCGCCAACAAAACCGCGCTCGTAACCGGAGCCGCCTCCGGCATCGGCGCGGCTGTTGCCGAAACCTTCGCTGCTGTCGGCGCCAGCGTCTGGATTGCCGACCGCGATAAAGCCGGTGGCCAAGCAGTCGCAATGAAGATCGGCGGACGGTTTCTCGCCCTCGAAGTGTCGAACGATGCAGCTTGCGCGGATGCAGCGATGAGTGTCGGTCCACTGGATGTGCTGGTCAATGTTGCGGGCATCGGCCACGTCGGCACGTTGATCAACACCGCGTCGTCTGATCTGGACAGGCTTTACCAGGTGAACGTTCGCGGTGTTTTCAACTGTTGCAAGGCGTTTGTGCCTGCGATGCTGGAGCGAAAAGCAGGGAGCGTGATCAACATGGCTTCCATAGCCGGAATCGTTGCCGTGCGAGAACGATTAGCATACACAATGACCAAATTCGCGGTTGTCGGGCTGACCAAGGCCCTCGCACTCGATCACTCGCATGCCGGCGTGCGTTTCAACTGCATCTGTCCATGTCGCGTGGAGACGCCATTTGTATCAATGCGCCTCAAGGAATACCCCGACCCGCGGGCTGCCTACCATGAAATGTCGGCCACTCAGCTTACAGGCCGCATGGCCCGACCGGAAGAGATCGCCGCCGCCGCCCTTTACCTTGCGTCGGACGAGAGTGCAATGGTCACCGGCAGCGCGTTCATAATAGACGGCGGCTGGACGGCCGGGAAATAGCTATGAAAATCATTCGCTATATAGATCCAAAAGGAACCGTTGGTTACGCCGCGCTGCAAAGCGACGGCTCAGCATTGAAACTAGGTGGCAATTGTTTCGATATCCTCAAAATCAGCCACCAGAAAGCGGAAGTGGTCAGATTGCTGTCGCCGATTGAACCGAGCGCCATCATCTGCATTGGGTTGAACTATCGCCGCCATGCCCTGGAAACGAACGCGAAAATTCCGGAGTATCCTGTAGTGTTTTTCAAGGGCATCAACACCGTCCAACATCCCGGAGAGCCAATTCGGATCCCCCAATATTTGCCCAGCGACGAAGTGGATTACGAATGCGAACTAGCCGTTGTCATTGGCCGGCCATGCAAGAATGTCCCGCGCCAAAAGGCGCTGGATTATGTGTTGGGTTACACCTGCTGCAACGACGTCAGCGCCCGCGATTGGCAGCTAAAGCGCGGCGGCGGCCAATGGTGCCGCGGCAAATCGTTTGACACCTTCAGCCCGTTTGGGCCTTGCCTTGTGACGCGCGACGAACTTCCCAACCCAAACGAACTGGCTATTCGCACGACGCTCAATGGCGAAGTGATGCAGGACTGGAACACGAACGACATGATTTTCGACGTTCCGACACTGATTGAGTTTCTGAGCGGCAGCACCACGTTGCCGACGGGCACGGTTATTCTCACTGGCACTCCGCACGGCGTAGGCATGGCAAGGAAACCGCCGCGCTGGCTCCGGCCCGGCGATGTCGTCAGCATCGAAATCGAGGGCATTGGAACACTCGCTAATCCTGTCGCCAACGAACAGTTGTTTGGATATGAATCTCCTCATTACAAACAACACGATAACATCACCGCTTGACGGCTTTCCCTCGATTTGGTAGAAAAGCGTAGGGTGATTATGTGCCAGATAACGGCTTCGGTCAGCGTCAGCAATTCGTCCGGCTTGTGCAAACCCGTTGCTTCTGAACTGCCAATTTCTTCGATTCTTATTGCGACGTCGAAGAGGCCGTGAAAAGTTTACTTGCCGAAACACGGGTTGACCAAGTCAAATGTAATTTGGCCGTCCGCCGCTATCCGACTTCTTACAGATTATCTGTGAACGGATCAATGAACCTCAATGCCCCCGAACGGGAGGTATGCGTCATTTCCTGTACAATATAGCTATAAGCCGTGTCACCGCTACGTACTTAGAGAATGTTCAGAAGACCAGCCTATGAAATGTTTGCGAATAACGTCAATTGTGGCCTTCACCCTGATCGAATTGCTGGTGGTCATTGCCACGCCACGAACCTCGGCCGCCACCATCACTTGGGGATCAGCAACCACGGTAAAGGGCGACACGGACGTGGCCACAAATGGCGCCCTGGTCTATGCCTATGACGAGAGCAACGTCGGCCAAGCGGTGAACGGGGTGAGCCTTGTGGGCGGCAGCAGCCCTTACGCGCTGGGCGGCGGCGACGTGACCTTTTGGGGATTTGATGGGGGAGTCTATGTTGGTTATGGACCTGCAGCAAGCGGCAGCATTTCTGCCGGTTACAGCAATATTCTGACCGGAGGCGCTTGGAGCAGCAGCGCCGGTAGTGGCACGGTCACGCTAAACAACCTCACCCCCGGCCGCGACTACGAAGTCCAATGCTGGGTGGACGATTATCGGAGTTACGGGACTGGCCGAAGCGAAACCTTCTCGGGAAACAATGTCCCGACGCTCGGCTATAATCCCGGCCAATATGCGATCGGCATGTTCACGGCCGACGGCACGACGACCCAGCCAATCACCCTGACCGCCAATGCAAGCGTGCAGCTCAACGCCCTTCAGGTGCGCGATGTCACCACCGTGCAAGGGCCAAAGGCGGGCGGTTGGGCCAGTCCAACCAATCTGGTCATCGGCCAGTCCGCCTTCATCACCGTGACGGTTACCAACGGGACCTTCCCGATCATCACGAATGTCACGCTCGACGCGAGCCAGCTTGGTCAGGCGCTGCCCGTCGTCCTGAACCCCGCCGGCAGCAACGTTTTTACCAACACCGTGACGGTGGGCGTCGGCACGATATATAGCAACCTGACGCTGCCGGTCACAGTGATGGATGGCGGCGGCCAGCAGGGCCAGGCCGGCATCGCCGTCTATCTGCCCACTCCCGCGGCCCATGGTACGCCGGCGGCGGATCTCCAGACCTGGCAATCGAACCGCTTCGGCATGTTCATCCACTGGGGGCCGGTCACCCTCACCGGACTCGAGATCAGTTGGTCGCGGGCGAATTCCAACCCGAATTGCCCCAACGACGGCCCTACACCCGTAGATGTCTATGACAGCCTATACACGGAATTCAATCCAACCAATTTTGACGCCAGCAACTGGGTTGCCGTCGCGCAGGCGGCGGGGATGAACTACATGGTGCTGACCGCCAAGCATGCCGACGGATTCCTTCTATGGGATTCCCAGGCCTCGGACTACAACATCATGAACAGTCCGTTCCATCGCGATGTTTGCGGAGAATTGGCGGCCGCCGCCCACGCCGCCGGGATGAAACTGGGCTGGTATTTCTCGCCGTGCGACTGGAAGGACCCGCGCTTCCGCACGCCGAAAAACGCGGCATTCGTCAAAACCATGCAGGCGGAACTGCGCGAGTTGCTCTCCAATTACGGCAAGATTGACATTCTCTGGTTCGATTGGGACGGGGGCACCAATTGCTACGACGTGACCAACACCTACGCGATGTGCCGGAGCCTGCAGCCGGACATCGTCATCGATAACCGTCTGGATCTCGGCGTCAATTATAACGGGCCGATGATCGGGCCGTGGGCGGACTATTACACGCCTGAGCAATACATCGGCGGTTTTAACAATCAGCAACCGTGGGAAACCTGCATGACGCTTGGCACGCAATGGGCCTGGAAACCGGACGACACCCTCAAATCGCTTCCACAATGCCTGAGCAATCTGCTGCTTTGCGCGGGGGGTGATGGCAACTACCTTCTGGATCTCGGCCCGATGCCGACGGGCGCGTTCGACCAGAGCTATAGTGATACCATTGCAGGCATGGGGGCCTGGCTCGCCCAAAACGGCGAGAGCGTCTATGGCACGCGCGGCGGTCCCTATCTCCCGGCAGTCAATTTTGCCAGCACGCGCAACGGCAATTATATCTACATTCATCTGCTCCCGCCTCAAAGCAATGTGACTCTGTCCGCGTTGCCGACAAATATTCTGTCCGCCTCAGTTCTTACCGGCGGCAGCGTCACCTTCACCCAAACCACCCAATCCGTCGCGTTGCAACTCTCGCCCGACGCCGTCACCAACACCAACCTCGTGGCCACGGTGAAACTCACTCTCGCCGGCTCGGCCATGGACATCCCCGTGCTGCCGGCTGGGACCTCGTATTCATACCTGACCCCAAACAACTGGCAGGCGCCGCAAACCATTACATCTAGTTCGGAGGTAATCACGCGGGGTTCGCTCGTGATCGCCCGCCAAGCGACGGGCAGCGACTTCGGCGGGTATTCCGACCAAACCGTCAATGGCGTGACGTTCCTCGGAAACGTGAACATGGCAAATGGGGCGACATTTACGGTGGGAGGACAATCCGGTTACGATCCCACCACCTTTATTTCCACAAAGACATTCTCCGGGCCGGATGCGGCGGCCTACGAGGAGATGTTGGCTGGCGGTTGGTATGGCAACACCTCTCCGGTGACTCTCGGGTTGGACGGCCTGACCAACGGCCATGATTACCTCATCCAGATCTGGGTGGACGATTTCCGGGCCCAAACCAACGCGCGATCCGAAACCGTGACGGTCGCCGCCGTGACGGATACCAATGCCCCGACGTTGCTTTACTCAACGGGTGACGGCACAGATCCCGGGAGCGGGACGGGTCAGTTTGTGGTGGGCACCTTCATCGCCGCCGGATCCAGCCTGACGTTCAATCTGACTGGCAATCAGAGTTCCCAGCTCAACGCCTTCCAGCTCCGGGACATCACGCCCCCCAGTCCGCCACATCTGACTTGGTCGGTGAGCGCAACGAATCTGACGTTCTCCTGGCCGGCGGGTTACATTGGCTGGACGCTCATGGTACAGACCAACCTAGCGCAGGGGGTCAGCGCCAATCCGAAAGACTGGATTCGAATCGAGGGCACTTCGGCGACCAACCAGTTCGCTATTCCCCTAACCGGAACCAGCCCGATGGAGTTTTACAAGCTCGTGTTTCCTTAAATCTTCAACTTCATACTTGCTCTAGGATGTGCTGCGCGAGAAATTTGCGAAACCTTGGCCAGAGCAAAAATGCTTGGAGCAAAACGGAGCACATGATGCGAACAACCGTCACTCATAGATAATGGCGTCTGAAGGGGTTCAGAAAGTAATTATTAATGACGCCGCACGGGTCATCCAATGAGCGAATTCAAACCAGCAATCGTGACGTAGCTGTGAACCAGCAGAGGGCGTCGCCGATTACTTTGATTTTACCCCAAAGTACTTCATAGCCGCCTCGGTGCGGGAACGCACGTGCAATTTGTAGTAGATTTGTTTCAAGTACCCACGCACGGTGTCCTCCGCAAGGCCGAGCGTCGCGGCAATTTCTTTGTTGATATAGCCCTGCGCTACCAATGCCAGCACCTCCTTTTCCCGTACGGATAACGCAACTTCCGAAGCCAGCGTGCTACTTTGCCTGGCAAAAGACTGCACCACCTGGCGCGCGATGTAGCTGGACATTGGCGCGCCACCACGATGCACCTCCTGTACGGCCTTGAGGATTTCACTGCCCGGAGCGCGCTTTAGCAGGTAGCCGGTTGCACCCATCTCTAGTGCCTCGAAGATTTGGTTCCGGTCGCTATAAACCGTCAACATAACAATTTGCAGCTCCGGCAGTACATGCTTGAGGAGATACGTACACTTGACTCCAGACATCTGCCCCAGGTTGATATCCATCAGCACTACATGCGGGGGATGCTTCGGGATCTCCCGCAACGCCTGTTCCCCCGAAGTATATGCTCCCAAGCACTCAAAGCCATCGGACTCATCGAGCAACGCCACGAGTTCTTTTCGCACGACAAACTCATTTTCAACAATTGCTACCTTGATTGTCATTTTGAAAGGCGGAGTATGTTCAATGAGACAATCAATTTCACGCACGTTCCTTGCTCGAGCTTGCTGGACAATTCCATTCGTCCGCCGATTTCCGCCAAGCGCTCGCCAATGTTGCGCAAACCGTCACTTCCATCGCCCGCTCTGCCGGCTACGAAGCCACGGCCATTGTCCGCGATCGATATGCTGAAGCTGGACGTTTCCGTTCTCATCCTAAGCCAAACTTCGGTAGCGCCAGAATGCCGGGCGGCATTGTTGCAAGCTTCCTTGACTGCCAGTAGAATATGGTGCCTCTGCTGGGCACTAAGCGGGATAGGCGGCACAATATCCGGTACGTCCAAGCGGCAACGGATGGCAGTCAGTTGGAAGAAGTTCTCGGCAAATTGCACCAAGTAATT
>DASYNM010000492.1:0-2494 GCA_036008545.1 Verrucomicrobiia bacterium | reverse complement strand
CCTCCGGTAGCCTCTCATCCTACTGACACCAATCAGCCGGCGGCATCTTCGGCCCCGACTGCCCCTTATGTGATCCATGCGCCGGACGGGTCTTGTGAAATTAGTATCGACACTTCCAAGGCGCCGGACATGACGGATTGGGCTGAACACAAGCTGGCGCCGGTGTTGGCGGAATGGTATCCGAAGATCAGCGCCATGCTGCCCAGCCCAGGCTACACGCCGCCCAAAAAGTGGAGCGTGGTCATCGCGCCCGGCGACGGCGTGGCCGCGACCGGCGGCACTCGCGTCACGGCTAATGCAAAGTGGTTTCGCGGGCAACTGGACAAACAGGCCGTAGGCGCGCTGGTGCATGAGGAGGTACACGTGGTGCAGCAGTATGGCAACGGTCGGCGCAACAATCCACCGGGAAGTTTTTCGCTCGGTGACATCACCAATCTCGCCGGCATAACGCAAAAGCTAAAGGAAAAAGCCGACCCCGTCTCTGCCTACCTGGATCAACAATTGACGTCTCCCGAGCGCAAGGCGCTTGAGAATTATCACGGGCCCGGGGCTAAAGCCTACATCTGGCGCACCAACTTGGCGGGCATGCTGAACAGGATTGTCGCCGGTCCTAGCATCTATGATGCGACGCTTTTCAAAGGCGTGAACTTACGGGAAAGCACCACGACCCTGCGCGACGATAAACCGGACGGCAGTGATTTGGCGCGCCTGAACCGGGCCTTGCTTGAAGACGCCTACCAGGGAGAATTGGCTCGCCGCAATGCCACGGGCGGTCGCGGCCGGAGCAACACCGGCTGGTTGACCGAGGGCATTCCGGATTACATCCGTTGGTTCCTGTATGAGCCGCAGAGTCACGGCGCCGGCGCGTCTTATATTCAGGGGCGCATCGAAAGCGACGCGAAAAGAGACCGCGTGTATGAGCCGAAATACAACGATTCTTACCGCGTCAGCGCTAATTTCCTGAATTTTGTCACCACCAAGTACGACCGCCACATCGTCACGAAATTAAACGACGCATTGCGCCAGGGAAAATACTACGACGACATCTGGGCTGACGACACCGGCAAATCGCTCCAGGAATTGAACGATGAATGGCTGGCTGTCGTGCATAAGGAGCTTGCGAAGCTCAAGCCAAAACCCGCCGCCTCCCCCGCTCCGGCCAAGACTTGACCGCGCGGCCCGCGAATATTTTCAAAAATATCGTGATCAATTGCCTCGGGAGCGAGAGAGAAACGAACAGTTGCGGGAATAAAATGAAAACCAATCGCAGCGTAATCTTGGGCGCGGCCCTTTTTCTCCTAACGGGGTTGATGGCACGGGGCGAAGTCAAGGTGCTCGTCGATCATAACAGCGAAGGCGATCCGCAATTCGTATTCAAGCATGCCCCCCAACCCGTCAAGCACGATGCCGCCGACCACGCCTTTGCCGAGTTCATTATCGTGGACGGCGAAATCGATCCTCACGGCAATAGCAACCTTGAGGCGCTCAACGACGGCATGCTGCCCGAAGAAGAAGACGATCCGCGTCACAATTTTTTCTTCGCCGCCGGCAGCGAAGGCGGGCGGCTCAAGGTACATCTCCGCAGCGTCATCGACGTCAAGCAAGTCAATACTTATTCGTGGCACCCGCGACGCCGCGCCCTGCAAGTCTATAATCTCTATGCCGCCGATGGCACAGCCGCTTATTTCAACGCCGCGCCCAAACGAGGAACGGATCCCGAAAGTTGCGGCTGGAAACTGCTGGCCAAGGTGGATACACGCCAGAAATTCGGCGATGCCGGCGGACAATACGCCGTCAGCATCGCCGACGACTCCGGTTCGCTGGGCAAGTATCAATATTTTCTATTTGACGTGTTTAAAACCGAAGACTCGGACGAGTTTGGCCACACGTTTTTTAGCGAAATCGACGTGAGAGCGGTTACGCCGACCGAGAAGGAACCGCCGGCGGAGCCGGACATCAGGCCGCGCGTGAAGAATTTCGAGTGGACGCTGGACGTGTCGCAAGCGCCGGATTTGAAGCAGTGGGCTGAGACGCAGTTGGCGCCTGCGGTTGACAAATGGTATCCCATCTGGGTCGATTGCCTCGCCAGCGACGGCTTTACCGCGCCGAAAAAATTCTCCATCACGATCAAACCCATGGACGGTGTAGCCGCGACGGGCGACACGGATGTGGAGGTCAGCGAGTCGTGGATCAAGGGCCAGCTTAAACAGCCGGGGTGGAATGAGGCGGTCGGATCCGTCATGCACGAGTTAGTGCATGTGGTGCAGCAGTATGGCAACACACGCAACCCCGGCTGGATGGTGGAGGGAATCGCGGACTACTTTCGCTGGTTCCATTATGAGCCGGAGGTGCATCATCCCAAACTCTCGGCCAGGCGTGCGGCGCGGGCCAGGTATTCGGACAGCTATCAAACCACGGCGGGCTTCCTGGAATACGTGGTCAAAAACCACGATCATGAGTTTGTTGTCAAGATGAACGCAGCGATGCGCCAGGG
>DASYNM010000491.1:0-5027 GCA_036008545.1 Verrucomicrobiia bacterium | reverse complement strand
CCAATTCGGCCAATGGTTGGCGCGAGGCGAGCGCGAAGTAATCCATGCCTTCCTCAAGAAGACGCTGGAAGCCGAGGATCAGTAACCTGGCGTTATTTATACTTGATTAAATTGGCGGTAATCACCGTCTTGCGAAGCGGTGTTACGCCATATACTCCCGGCGCCGCCCATGCCACTGAACCAGTTCGATAACTCGACTCGCCGGAGATCATCGCCGCGTCGGCATGCTGCTCGCGCACGGCCTTGGCCAGGTTGTCCTCGCTGTCGGTGCTGACGGCGCCCACCAGGATATACGGCTTGGGCGGGTATTGGCCGGGAGTGAAGAACGGCACATTATCAACTATCTTGACGTAACCGCCAGGACCGATGGTCCAATTGCTTTGCGGACCCGTCCAAGGTGAGAATGTGTAACCAGCGCCGCACCCGCATAGGATCAGCGCCAGCGAAACAGGCAGCAAACGTAATATCGTTTTCATATCACCCAATACGGGCAACCTCTTCCGATCTTGCATCCAATCAACCAGCCAACGTAAGTTCGTTCTCATAGTCTATTTTTAACGCATCTACCGGCCCTGCGCAAGGAGTAGCTGCACGCACCGGCAGCGGCGGCGAATGGGTCGCTGAATATTTAACTTGCCCCGCCGACACGCTACGTAAATCGTCAATCGCAATTCGATACATGTCCGCCAAACTCAACGTCGCAGTAATCGGGGTCGGCTCTCTGGGCAAGGAACATGCCCGGATTTATGCCGATCTCGCCGCCTCCGGTCAGATCGTCTTCGCCGGCGTCTATGACGTCACCGCCGCGCAGGCGGCCAAGATCGCCGACAAACTTCGCGTCCCGCTTTTTGCCTCGCTGGAGGACGCCATCGCGGGCGCCGAGGCTTTCAGCGTGGTGACGCCGACGAATACCCATTTCGAACTGGCTTGCCGCCTCATCAACGCTGGCAAACACGTGCTGGTGGAAAAGCCGATGACCAATAACGCCGCCCAGGCGGCCGAGTTGGTCCTGTTGGCCCAGCAAAAAAATGCCGTCCTCCAGGCCGGACACATCGAGCGTTTCAATCCGGTATTCGCCTATTTGGAAAAAGTGGTCACCGATCCCCGCTTCATCGAAATTCACCGGCTCTCCCCCTTCCCTGCCCGCAGCACCGACATCGGCGTGGTGCTTGATCTGATGATTCACGATTTGGACATCGTCCTGGGTTTCGTCCGCTCTCCGGTGGTTGGTGTCGATGCCGTCGGCCTTCCTGTCTTGAGCCAAACTGAGGACATCGCCAACGCGCGGCTGAAATTTGCCAACGGTTGCGTGGCCAATCTGACCGCCAGCCGCATCAGCCCGCAAAGGATGCGCAAGATCCGCGTCTTCAGCGGCGGGGAAAACCCCTGTCACATTTCGCTGGATTACCACGCGCAGGAAGGCTTCATTTACCGCGTCGCGCGCGAGGGCGAGGAGGAATCGTCGCTCTTAAAAAAACTCATTCGCGCCAAGGATTCCGCCATCGTGAGCGAATTTGCCGGGCGCAGAATTGTGCGCGAGCCGGTGCCGATCGAGAAAGACGAGCCGCTCAAGCTGGAATTGCGCCATTTTATTGACTGCGTCCAGACTCACCAAACGCCCAAAGTCAGCGGGGCCGTCGCCCAGCGCTCGCTGGACCTGGCCTTTGAAATCACGCGTCAGATTCAAGCCGCCCGGCCGACTGTTTGAGCAATATGGGCGGCCTGATTCTCATCCTGCCCATTGTGGCCTTCGATGTCTGGCTGGCCTGGACGACGGGGCGACGACAACTGCACGAATGGAAAGCGCGCCAGAACTGGCGTTACCCTGCCCTCGCCATCGCCGCCGGTCTGCTGTTGGCAGTCTGGCTGGCCTTCTTCGTCAAGTACAGCGGCGGCGAAAAGCTGCGCGTGGAGGGCTTTCCGATCCCAGTGGCATTCTTTCATCTTGACGGAGAGACATGGACGCGCACGACTCCGCCCGGGCTTCTCCACAATTTGGGCGTGGCCGCCAATTTCTTGACAGGCCTGGCCGCGCCGATCATTCCCTTCAAAATCGCCGAGTTCTTCAAAGTGGTGAAGGCGGAATTAAAATGAACCCCAAGACCATCATGGTGGTCGCGGGCGATCCCAGCGGCGACGCCATCGCCGCCGACCTGGTGCGCGCGCTGGCCGCCACGCTGCCGGCAGCGCGGTTCATTGGGGCCGGCGGGCCGCGCATGGCGGAGGCGGGTGTCGCGAATTCCTTCGACTTGACTGCCGATGCCGTCATCGGCCTGAGCGACGTGTTGCAAAAGCTGCCGCGCTTTGGCCGCTACAAAAGGGAACTCACGCGGCTGGCTGCCACGCAAAAACCGGACGTGGTCATCCTGGTCGATTTCAGCTATTTCAACCAACGGCTGGCCCGCGCGATACGCCGTCTGGCCTCACCCGACTGGCGGCTCAAGCTTGTCAAGTATGTTTCGCCGCAGGTCTGGGCCTCGCGTCCGGGGCGCGCCGCCGATATGGCGCGCGATTTCGATCTGTTGCTCTGCCTGTTTCCGTTTGAGAAGGATTGGTATGCGCGGCACGTCCCCGATTTTCGAGTTGAGTTCGTCGGGCATCCGATGTTTGACAGATACCCTGCGCCTGTCCGCAAACAGACCGAAATTCCGACCGTCCTTCTGCTTCCTGGCAGCCGGCGCGCGGAACTCAAGCGGCATCTGCCGGTCATCCTTGGAGCCGCCCGCCTGATCGCCACCAAGCAAGCGGCCCGATTCAAACTAGTGGCCCCGAGCGAAAACATGGCGGCTCTGGTGGGCGCGATTCCGGTCGGAGCCGGGCCGGAGATTGAGATTCAAATCGGGCACTTGGAGGATGCCCTTTCCGAAGCCACCTTGGCCATCGCCTCCACCGGCACCGTCACTTTGGAATGCGCCTACTTCGGCGTCCCCACGGTTGCGCTCTATAAAACCTCGCTGCAAACGTATTGGATCGCCCGGCAAGTGGTCACGGTGAAATATCTTTCAATGCCGAACATTCTGGCCGACGAACCGATCTTTCCCGAATTTATCCAGCACGAGGCGACCGCGAAGAATATTGCCGGCGCCGCACTGGAACTGCTTGCCAATCCGGGCCGGCGGACGGAAATCCAGTCCAAGCTGGCGCGGGTCATCTCGACCTTGGGCGGACCCGGCGCCGCCGGCCGCGCCGCCGCCGCCATTCTCAAACTGGCCACCGCCGAAAACGGGAAAGCAACGGTTTGACTGGTGCGACTGGTGCGACTGGGTGCGACTGGGTGCGACTCGCTTGACCGACCGACGCTGTTTGGGGCGAAATTGCGTGAAAACCGCGCAACAGGCCCGAGGGATGTAGCAATTTGAACAGAAGGTAACGAGGTAACGAAGGTAACGAAGGGGGAATTGCCTAAGTGGCACGTCAGGGTGAGACAACATGGCCGCGTTCTCTTCGTTTGTTTCTGTTGAACCTTCTGGGTTTGACTGGTTTGACTGGTTTGACTGAGTGCGACTGGGTGCGACTGGACCGGCCGATTTAGCACCGCCAAGCGCACAGAAAACAGGGATGCGCATCCTGATGTTCGAGGTAGCCTCGCCGAGGCGTCCACCGGCGGGCCATCCCTACCATGCGACGTGGAGGCGAGGGAGCAGGCCGAAGTCGTCCCTACATTGGGATGCGTTCAGCGAGCCGGCTGGCCGGCCGGGCCAGCTTGCCACGACTGCAAAATGTCAAAGATCAGCGCATTGGACCGCGCTCACATCGATACAATAACACTATTCGCTGGGAACGCTAATTATCTTGCGAATTACGCTTTGCTTCGTAGCCGCCGAAGTGAGGAGGCGGTTCTCCGTCATGCCCTCCCCAAGGACGCCGCCCAGCCGTCGCACTTCAGGACTAACCCTAATCTTAAATCAGGGCGCTTCCCCCGTCCTTGGAGCTTGACTTTGCAGCCGGAGCAAGGCAGCTTCGTGGCATGTTGTGCAAATGTCTGCGGCACCAGATATGGAGGGTTCTGGCCGCCGCGCTAATTGGAGGAATTTGCCTTGATGGCGAGGCGCAATGGATGCACCCGCCAGGCCCGCCTTTTGTTTCAGTGCAAGCGACTGATCCGCTGGCGTCGGAACCAGGCGATAATCCCGGCACTTTCACCATTTCCCGCGAAGGCGACACCAACGCAGCCTTGACAGTGGGCTTCTCCCTGGGCGGCACCGCGTCCAATGGAGTGGATTACGCCGAAATCCCAACCAACATCACGCTGGCGGCCGGGCAGCTTTTCAGCAATCTCACGGTCACGCCCATAAGCGAACCGACTTCCACCGGATACAAAACCGTCATTTTGAAACTGCCGCACACCCATTTTGGCAGAGGGTCTGACGCGCCGGATTTCATTGTCGGATCGCTTGATCGCGCGGTGATTTATATTGTTTACAACTACACGAACGTCCCGCCCGAGGTCAGTCTGGTGTCGCCCACCAACGGCTCCTCCTTTCTATCGAGGCCGAACATTTTTTTGGCGGCGACGGCTTCGGACTCCAACGGCTGGGTGACGTCGGTTGAATTTCTGGCCGACGGCACCAGCGTGGGCGTCGTGAGCAACAATCCCTTCGGTGCTTTCCCCTTGCAGCCTTTGGTGGTGCGGGAATCGCACGGATCGGTGGTGCCTACGCTGCCGGGGCGGCACATGAACCGGTTTCAGTTTGTCTGGACGGATGTGACGCCCGGCCCCTACACGTTGACGGCGGTGGCGACGGACAATGCCGGATTGCAAACGACCTCCGCCCCGGTGGACATCGAAGTGACGACCAATCTGCCCGTGCCACAGGTGCGGATCATCTATCCGGTCAATGGCGCGGAATTTCCGGACCAGGCGCCCATTAATATATACGCGGCGGCGGGGGAAACCAACGGCGTGGTGGACACGGTGGAGTTTTTCTCCAACGGCGCCAGCCTTGGCACGGCCACCAACTATCTTGCCACCGAGCCAACGGCCCCGTTCCCTTGGCGGCGACACTGGCTACCCTATTACTTTCAAT
>DASYNM010000490.1:0-7614 GCA_036008545.1 Verrucomicrobiia bacterium | reverse complement strand
TGTCTATGGCGACACGGACGCCACGAGTTGGTTCCAAACGGCCTGGAAGGCGAGTGGGAAAAAACTCGACATGGGCGCAGCGTGCGTGCGCTTCAAAAAGCTTGAGGACGTGCCGCTTGATGTCGTTGCCAAGGTGATTGCACGGACTCCGGTGAAAAAATATATTTCGGTCATGGAGGCGTTAGTCGCCAAGCGTAAGAAATGAAAAAAGGGCGGATCCTTGTCGACCTCAAACCGCCTTCTTCAGTGCTTTGAGCTTTTCCGCTTCGGGCTTTGAGCCATAGTACTTGTCAAGCGGATAGCATCCGCTGACCAGCCCGTTGCGCGGCGCCGTCGTGCAGTCGCTGAAGGTTCGGCAAATCAATTTCGCGCTCAACGCGCCTTTCCCCAGCGTCTCTGATGGCATCGTCGGATAACTCAGCATCATCCGACCCAAACCGATCACGTCCGCCCAGCCCTGGCGCAAGACAGCTTGCGCGACCAGCGGCAGAAATTCCTGCAAATAACTGTAGGCCGATCCCACGATAATCATGCCAGGCCCCGCAGCCGCTTTGATTTGCCGCGTGACTTCGATTTGGCGCGCCACATCGATCAACGGGTCGTGCGGCGGTTGATAGCCGTCGGACGGAGGATAGGCGGCCGGCCGCTGAATGTGGGGACAGTGGTATGGCGAGCCTGCGGTTACGTTGAGGATTTTGACGCCAAGCTCCGCGCATAGCCGGACGAATTGCAGCGGTTCGGTCAGATCGTGTTCCAACGGCCTTTGCGGGTCGATGCCAAAGCCGTAGCGATACGGTACTGGAAAATCCTCGGGCACACCCGGCCCAAGCTTGCCCGGTTGAGCGCGCGCTGGATCGGGCTTGAAGGGCACCGTGTCGAAGGCGCTCAGGCGCACGCCCAGTTCGATCTTGTTACCGCTCGCGCGGATGCCCTCGACGATCTCCCGCAAAATCCTCGTTCGATTGACAAATGATCCTCCATACGGTCCCGGCCGCGTGAAGGCACCCAGAAATTCGTGCAGCAGATAGCCGTGACAATGTTTGATATCGACAAAATCCGCGCCCGCGTCCCACGCGATTTTCGCCGCCCGCACGTAATCGCCGATCAAGTCCCTGATTTCCGCGTCGGTGAAAACTTGCGCATCGCTGACAATATGAAATTTTTTGTCAAGCATCGGATGGCGGAAAGCGACATGCGATTCCAGGCGCTGATCATTGGGCCGGCAAAAACGGCCGGAGTGGGTCAATTGAAAACCAATGACTAAATCGTCCGTGGCGCCGTGGTTTTGGCGGTGGGCCTCTATCAGCGCGGCGCGCAATCGGGCTAGATCGCTTTTGTTGCCGTCACAAATGATGAGTTGATGCGGGTTGGCGCGACCGTCCGGGCGCACTGCCATTGCCTCGCCGCCGCAAATCAATTTGGCGCCGCTTTCCCCAAAGCGCGTCCAGCGCCGCAGAACGTTGTCGGTCACTCCGCCCGCCCGGCTGCCATCCCAGCCTTCCATCGGTTGGACGGCGAAACGGTTGCCGAGCCGCTTGCCATTGATCAGCACGCCCTCGACGGGACGGCTCAAGGGCGAGGCGGCGCCGGTTTCAATGTCATCATCACACGGCAAGCTCAAGCCGAGCGAGGCAAGGTGATCGCGAAAATTCCCGGCGGTCTTGAGCGTCGGCACACGGACTAAAGCCGATTTTGCTTCCGGCATACGCTCCCAAGGTTAGCTCTTGGCGTTCACAGGTGCGAGCGTAAATCGCCCCACGATTTCGCCCGCCCGCATGTAAGGTTTGGTTTCTGTCGTAAGCAAGAGTTCGTCGATGGCGAGTGGAAACGGTTCAGATGTCGCGGCAGCTTGGTCGAAATCCGCCAGAAACTTTGTCAAGTCGCGCGGTTCGCTTTTAAAACGCATGATGGTGCTGTGGATGATTCCTGGCACGTTCAGCCCGCCGAGCACCAACTCTGCGTGCAACTCCTTGTCCGCGGCCAGCGCGCTGCGGATGCTTTGGCGAATGTCCGCGATTGCGCCCGTCGCATCCGAGATCGGGAGTATGGCGGCCTTACGCGTCAAAACCGGCGGTCCGAGAACCAACTCGAAAGCCGGACGCTTCAGCAATGGGCGGATCAATTGACGCACAGGTCTGAGGAGCGATTGCAATTGTGCGAGGCGTTCCGGCTCGGGCCGCTTGTGCAAACCGAAATTGACGAACGTCAGGATCGTCACGTGCGTCTCCCATTCGGGATAGACATAGACTGCCGGGTCCAGGGCGGCGAGGCATTCGGCGATGGGGCGATAAAACCGCCTGGCTGGCGCGGGAAAAGGCCAGGCGCAGGCCAGATTGAAGCCAAAGACCGGAACATCCGGCTCCGTAGCAAGCAGCGTGTCCACCACGATGCCCTGTTCCAGAATTTCGCGCCGCACGTCAATCATAAAAGTTATTTGGCTAGATTGAGGCATGACGTAACTCTACTTGCCGATGCAGAATTGGCTGAAAATCGAATCCAGCAAATCTTCGGTGGTCGTTTTGCCGACGATTTCGCCCACGGCTTGGGCGGCCTGGCGGAGGTCCTGCGCCGCCAGTTCCAGCCCGAGATGGGCGCACAACGCCTCCAATGCGCGCGCCGCCGCCTCGCGCCCGCGCCGCAAAGCGTCCTCGTGGCGCGAGTTGATCATGACTTGCAACATTTCGGCCGGAACCCCGCCGGACCAGACCGTGCCTTTGATCGCGTCTTTTAATTCCTCAATGCCGGCTCCGGTCAGACAACAAACATCGATCGCAGCCAGCCCGTCGGGGAGTTCGAGGCGCTGGGGCAAATCACCCTTGTTGCGCACCAGCAGCCGTGGCCGGCCCGCATACTCCGTCAATAACTTTTTATCCCATTCGCCAGCCGGTTCCGAGCCATCCATGACGTGCAGGATCAATTCCGCCGATGTCAGCGTGTGCCGGCTGCGACGCACGCCCTCGGCCTCGATTTCATCCGCCGCTTCGCGCAAACCGGCAGTGTCGATGAACACGACCGGAAGCCCGCGCACGCTGGCGGTTTCCTCAATCGTGTCGCGCGTCGTGCCCGGAATGGAGGAGACGATGGCCCGTTCCTGGCCCAGCAGTTGATTTAGCAGGCTGGATTTGCCGACATTTGGGCGGCCCATTATCGCGGCCCGAATCCCGCGCCGCAGCAGCAACCCGTCTTTGGCGGTGCGCAGCAATTCGTCCATGAAGTCGAGCGCCGCCTGCATTCTTCCCATCAATTTATCCAGTGTGTCCGGCGCGATGTCTTCATCGGGAAAATCAATGTGCGCTTCAACGTGCGCCAGAATTTTCATCAAATCGTCGCGCAGAATATTGATGCGCTGGGAAAGTTTGCCGGCCAATTGTTCCTCGGCCGCCGTCGCAGCGAACTCGGTGCGCGCGTGGATCAAATCGGCCACGGCCTCGGCCTGCGCCAGGTCGATGCGTCCGTTGAGAAAGGCGCGGCGCGTGAATTCCCCCGGCTCGGCCAGTCGCGCGCCATTTTCCAACACGGTGTCCAGCACCATCTTGGCCGGCAGCATTCCGCCGTGACAGGTGATTTCCACCACGTCTTCGCGGGTGAAGGTGCGCGGCGCGCGCATCACGCTCAACAGAACTTCATCGACGACGCGTCCGTACCTCACGATTCGCCCGAAATGCAGCGTGTGCGTGGGCGCTGCCGAAGGTTTTGAAAATTTGCCCGCGGGACGAAAACTGGCGTCGGCGATGGCCAGAGATTGCGGGCCCGAAAGCCGGATCATGGCGATCCCACCCTGGCCCAACGGCGTCGCGATGGCGGCGATGGAGTCGGCGTTATCGTTCCTGGAGGAAGGCACGGGCTTTCTGGTAACTTTTGCGCTGGAGGTAATGCCGCAAATCGGGAGGCGCGTCGGCGGGCAATTGCAAGGCGAGTTGGTCCAACCGCGCGAAGAGAGGCCGCAAGTCGGGCTTGGACGGGCTGGACGACATGCGTCCGGCCGCCTGTTCCAATTCCAGCAGCGTGTCAAGAATATCGCGTTCCGTTTGTGTCATAATCTTGTCCCTGAGCCGTCCATCATACGCGCCCATGACGCGAAAAGCATGGCAAAAAATCTCTTGCTGTGCTAGATAAGGATCATCCTGAAGAAATCAGAACGCAAATCATTGCAGTCGGACTCTGTAAACCGCCAGGCCTCCTACTTGGGAATCGAGAGCGGCGGCACCCGAACGACCGCCCTTCTGGACACGGGCGGCGGCCAGCCCTGCCTGCGCGCTGAATTCGGACCCGCCAATCTCCGCCTTTTGGACGACGACGCCTTGATCCGGCATTTCACCGCCATCAATGCTCTTTGCCTACAAGCCAAAGAGCCGCTGGCCGGTATCGGCATTGGCATGGCTGGCGCGCGCACCGAAGCCGATCGCCGGCGCATCCGCGTTGCTGCGGCCAAGGTCTGGCCGAACGTCCCGTGCTATGCGACGAACGATTTAGAGACGGCGCTGGCCGCGGCCACCGCGGGCGGCCACCCGGCACCTGCCGTGCAAGTTCTCATTTTAAGCGGCACCGGCTCGTGCTGTTTCGGTCGCACGCCCGACAACCGGACCGCCCGCATCGGCGGCTGGGGGCACGTTATTGGCGACAAGGGGAGCGGCTACGAAATCGGTCTGCGCGGCCTTAAGGCGGCTGTCTATCATCTGGATCGCGACGGCAAATGGTCCCGCCTGGGGCAGAACCTTTTGCAGGCGCTGCTGCTGAACGAACCGGAAGATTTGATTGACTGGGCCAAATCCGCTGCCAAGCCGGACATCGCCGCCCTGGCCATCCAGGTCTTCGACGCCGCGGCCAGGGGCGACAAGATCGCCGCCGCTATTTTGGAAGCGGCGGCGGAAACGCTGGCTGAGGACGGCGTCCATTGCGCGCGCAAATTGGTCAAGCCGGGCGCGGCTGTGCGTTTCGTTCTGGCGGGGAGCGTATTGTTGCAGCAACCCGGCTTTGCCGGGCGCGTGCGGGCGCGGTTGCGACGGCTTTGGCCGGGCGCGGCGGTGTCGCCCCTGCAACGTGAAAGCGTTTGGGGCGCGCTGGAATTGGCCTGGGGAAATTTTGGCAGCGGCCGCAAACCATCGACCACGGCGCAGGAGGCCGACTTGAACGGTGGCTTGGTGCCCATGTCGCGCGGACTTTCGCCAACGGAACAACGCAATCCGCGTTCGCTGAAACTCGACCGGCTATCGCTCTCGCGGGCGGTGGCGCTGATGATCGACGAAGAGTCAAGAATAGGAAATGCTTTGCGCGCGGAGCGCCGGAAAATCCAACGCGGCGTCGGGCTTGTCGTGGCAGCGTTTCGCCGGGGCGGAAGGCTCTTCTATGTCGGCGCGGGCACCAGTGGGCGGTTGGGAGTGCTGGATGCGGCGGAATGTCCGCCGACCTTTCGCGTGCCGCCGGAGCGGGTGCAGGGCATCATCGCCGGCGGCCTGGAGGCCCTTTGGCGCTCCGTCGAAGGCGCGGAGGACAGCGCCCAAGCCGGCGCGTCGGCCGTCGGCTATCGCGGCGTCAACGAACGCGACGTGGTCGTTGGCATCGCGGCCAGCGGGCGGACGCCTTTTGTGTGGGGCGCGTTGAACGCGGCCAAAGCGCGGGGCGCGCGCACCATTCTGCTTTGTTTCAACCCCAATCTGGAAATTCCCAAGGCCATTCGGCCCGACGTGGTCATCGCGCCGGATGTCGGCCCGGAAGTATTGACAGGATCGACGCGGCTGAAATCGGGCACCGCCACCAAGATCGTGCTCAACACGCTGACCACGCTGGCCATGGTGCGCATGGGCAAAGTGGTGAGCAATTTGATGGTCGATTTGAACGCCTCCAATCGCAAGTTGCGCGAGCGGGCCGTGCGCATCGTGCAAGCCGTGACCGGCGCCGACGCCACCGCCGCGCAAGCCGCCTTGGAGAAATCCAAATGGATCGTGAAGAGTGCCTGCCAGCGGTTGCGGTAGATCGGTTCCCGAAGTTTAGCGCCATAAAACCAGTTCCCGGCGATCCCCGCGCCTCATCATAATTCGACAATGTGAGGAACCGACCCCTTTCTGTCTTTGGCCATTTGAACCTTGCAAAAAAAAGACGAGTGTGAATATATGCCAAAAGTCAGGACTGACACCGGCACGACGTAGAGGCCGCAACTCATTTGTTGGCCTCGTCCGGCGGTGCAAACTCCTCATCAAAACGATGACTTTATGATAAAACGCTTTGAAATAATTGGTTTGCACGGGAAGCAAGACTTCGACTTCAATTTAAAGTTTAATTCGGACCTAAATATATTCACGGGCAAGAACGGGTCAGGAAAGACAACCGTGCTCAAATTTTTATGGTACTGCCTCAGCGGCAACGTTGATCGCATTCGCTCGGAAATAGTGTTTACGAGGGCGACGATGGAAACTGATTCCTTTAATTTAGTTATCGCGATGAATAAGGAAAGCGAATCCAAGGACTTATCATTCCACCTCGAAATTGGTGGTAAGAAAATCCTACTCCCAGATGTACAGCCATCGCTTGGACCTTTGAATCTGGTTCAAACGCCTCAGCAGGATCAGTCGGAACATATCAAGCGTGCAATCGGAACGATGAATGATTCATCCGTATTTTTTCCGACATTTAGGCGTATTGAAGGTGGATACGCCTCCGAGCGAAGGCGCCGGGGTCCGAGGGGTTTCGTTGGTTATGGCGCACTTCAGGAAGCACTGTCGGATTTTTCTGAGAGTCTTGATATTGGAAACCACCATTTTGTGGCTTCCATTTCTACCCTAGATATTGTCACGCTACTAACGTCAAAGTATGCCGAGATCTCTCAGCACACAAATCAACTTCAGCAAGATCTTTCAAAGTTCATCATCGATACAATTCGTGTGTACGAAACCAAGGAAAGAGGAAGCACTAAAGAAATGAAGCTTGAAAATGCCCAAGCAACCATCTCCCAAATCCAAATTGAAATATCTGAAATCGAGAAAAAGCGAGAGCTGCTCCTACGTCCGTTTGCTGTATTGGGGGAACTAGTTGATCATATTTTTACACATCGCGGCATTAAAGTAACGGATGCAATAACCCTAGGGCTTGCGACGGAAAGCATTACTTCTGACAAACTCTCCGCGGGCGAGAAACAAATGTTAAGCTTCCTCTGCTACAATGCGTTTAGTTCGAACTCTTGTGTCTTCATTGATGAGCCAGAGATAAGTTTACACGTTGATTGGCAACGCACGCTATTCCCCACGCTGCTTTCGCAATCTACTTCAAATCAGTTTATCATTGCGACCCATTCACCGTTTATCTATTCTAAGTACGCGGATAAGGAATTAGTGTTGAACCCTGACAAAGGTGACAAATAATGCCGACGCCGAGCCTCACCTCAGTCGAGCTGCTGTCAACCTTACGCAAATCAGGGCTCCCAACAGTTTTGGTCGAAGGAACGACAGATGTTCGAATTTATAGGCATATAGAGGAAATGCTTGGGAGGAATTGCGGCGATGTGCTGGTTTGCGGCTGCCGCAACAATTTACTTGAAGTGTTCAAGAGAAGAAATGAAGTGGGCCACCCGTGTCTTGCCTTTCTAGCTGATCGGGATATGTGGCTGTTTCAAACTATTCC
>DASYNM010000489.1:0-4859 GCA_036008545.1 Verrucomicrobiia bacterium | reverse complement strand
TAAAAGGCCGTTTGCTGGGGATTATAAATGTGCCCTAGAACCTGGCTCCCGTTGGTGGCGTACTCGGGGTAAAAAACGTCATCCCGCAGAATCGCAATCAATTCAGAATTGTTGTTTTGATACCTTGAACCTGTGGTCTCGATGATGCCGGTAGGCGCGCCTGTCAAAGCGGAGGGGCTCACAAGCTCGCCTCTTCCAGGGGGGGTCACGATGGTGCCGTAGGTAAAATCATTGGTCCCACCCGGTAACGCGTTCGCCGAAATGACCGCGTTGGTCGAGGCCGGCAGGCGGCTGTAGGTCGAGAAGTAGGTTTCGATAGCGCTGACCAAACCCTGGGCTTCGGTTTGAGAGACTTTCCGTTGCGCATTGATCTTGGCCTTGCCCAGAGCGGGCAAGAGCAGCGCGGCCAGGATTCCGATAATGGAAATGACGACCAGCAATTCAATCAATGTGAAACCCGCGATGGAACCACGCGGCGCATGAGACTTTCTCGTAAACATAGCTTATCCTTATTGTAACGGCTATTTCTGCCTTGTCAAAACTTTCCTCCTCTTGCAATGGTGCGCGATACAGGGATTGAACCTGTGACCCCCACCGTGTCAAGGTGATGCTCTACCACTGAGCTAACCGCGCCTCTCTTGACCCCAACCTAGGCGTTTTGCACTGGCGAAGCAAGCAAATAATCTCTCATGCGTCGGCTGACGCCCTTCGCGATTGGATTTGCGCAATGGCCCATCGAGCATGTTCCGCCACAAGCGGTTCGGCGTCTGCGGCAGCCTGGTTCAACGCCGGCAAGGCCCCTTGGTCTCCGCAATTTCCCAGCGCCACGCACACGTTTCTGAGCAAGCCGCGCCGTTTGACCCGGCGGATGGGTGTCCCTGCGAATCGTTGCTGAAAGGCCGCCTCGTCCAGCGAGAGCAATTCAATTAAATCCGGCGCCGCCAGGTCCGGTCGGTAATGGGAACGCATCATCGCGCCTTGCCGGGCAAAACGGTTCCAGGGACAGACCGCCAGGCAATCGTCGCACCCGTAAATACGGTTGCCAATCAGCGGGCGCAGGGCCTCGGGAATCGACCCTTTCAACTCAATGGTCAGGTAGGAAATGCACCGGCGCGCATCCAGTTGAAACGGCGCGGTGATGGCCGCAGTGGGGCAGGCGTCGATGCAGCGGCGGCAGGAGCCGCAACGGTTCTTTTCGGGCGCATCGACCTCCAAATCCAGAGTGGTGATGATTTCCGCGAGAAAAATCCAATTGCCCAGTTTGCGGCTGATGAGGTTGGTGTGTTTGCCGATGAATCCAAGTCCGGCCCGTTCCGCCAGATCACGCTCCAACAACGGTCCGGTATCGACATACCACAAGGAGCGCGTGCCCTCGCCCAGAGAATCAACGAACGCGGCCAATTTTTTGAGGCGAACACCCAAAACCTCGTGATAATCGCCGAACCTGGCGTAACGGGCGATCTCGCCCGTCACTCCCATGACCGACGATCCGCCACCATCGCTCGGCGGCGTGTAACTGGCGGCCAGGGTGATGATCGTGTTGGCTGCGGCCAGGACCTGGGCGGGGTCAATGCGTTTGTGGGCGTTGCGGGCGAGGTAATCCATTTGTCCGTGGCGACCGGCCTGGAGCCAGCGCTGAAATTGGGCGGCGTGATCGGGCGGACGCGCTGTGGTAAAGCGGCAATCATCAAAACCCAACTGCAGGGCGCGTTGGAAAACGGCGGGCTTCACTTCGTTTTCCGCGCCAGGTGAAATTGATGGAGGACATGTTGCGCGACATCCTTGGGAGAACGAAAATCGGTGAGAATTTGCACGTCAGCCTGGCGATAGGCCGGCGCGCGTTGGGCCAGCAACTCGCGAATCTTGGCCTGCGGATCGGGCGTTTGAAGCAAGGGGCGATGAGTCTGTGTACGCACCCGCGCCCAGATCGTTTCGGGAGAACTCCAAAGGCAGACCACCAGGGCGTGAGTCTTGAGGCTGGCCAGATTGGACGGCTCGGCGACCAACCCGCCGCCCGCGGCAATAACTGTATCGCGGCGCGCGATCAGAGCCTTGACCACGTCCTGTTCGTATTTGCGGAAAGCGGCTTCGCCCTGTTGGGCGAAGATTTCGGAAATCGATTTTCCGATTTCATTTTCGATTAATTCATCGGTATCGAGAAAAGCGAAATGAAGCTGTTGGGCCGCCAGCCGGCCGACGGCAGACTTGCCGGTGCCCATGAAACCGACCAGGGCGAGATTCTGTATGATGCGCGCGTCGCTCATAGACGAGGCAGACTAACGGTTAAAGGCTGAAGTCTAAAGGCCGAAATGGAATGCGTCGCTTGGAGGACATTCCTACCGCGCAAGCGGCCTAACGCAGCCGGCTACCAGTCGGCGTAATAGCCGATGTAGGAGGAAGCGTAGTGCGGTTTCATCTGATGAATGGGCACCCAGATGACTGAGCCGTCGAGGTGGCCGACATTCCCTCCTTCGGATCCCAGTTGGGTGGGCGTTTGATTCACATAGGGCAGACTTTCCACAATGGAACACCCATGATTCATGGAAGAATCGTACAGGCCGCCGTTCTTGCGATGAGTCACGATCACCAAACCGTCGCCCCACATATTACAATCGGTCAGAATGACATTGGTGCCGTTCTCGGTCGCCTTGGCAGGGGACCACCAAGCGTAGGGATTGTTGGCGTAAGTCCAACCATTAGTATTGACATCGCCGCAATAGTTGTAACCGATGAGGTAACCCCACTCGGAGTCGTACGGATCGAAGCTGCCAAAACGGAAATTGGGACAAAGCAGGATATTCGAGTTGCCCGAGTAAAAAACGATATTGGTAAAGGCGGCATTGGCAATGCGGATGAGATGCGACTGGTCGTCGTTGTCGCGGCAAGGCGGGAGTTTTTGGTTGTTGTCATCGGCATAAATGATGATGGCCAGGATGGCCTGATGCATATTGCTCTTGCAGGCGGTCCGCTGCGCGCCTTCTTTGGCGAGGCTGAGAGCGGGCAGCAGCATCGCCGCCAAAACAGCGATGATGGCGATGACCACCAGCAGTTCGATCAGGGTAAAGGCTTTTCTCGGCGCCAAATGAATCATCGCCAGGCTCACATAGTGCCGGGTGGCGCGTTGCTGACGCAACCGCAACGAGGGAGAAGCCATAGCCAGTCTGGATCGGTTGCCGTTGTGTTATTGTCTGATCCACCCGCTGTGACGCCAAACGAGTATGGCATTTTTGGCAGCAGGGGCCCTATCCATTTGTGAGCCTCCGCATGACCATCGGCGAACGAAAAGCTTCCGCACCCGCAGTGGTAATAAGCAGGGGCATTCGGGAAGCCTGGCGAAGTGGGCCCTGCCATTTGCATGAAGCCATCGTCAAGTGTGTACATGGTTTCATCCGCAAAAATAAAAGCCATGCTGGGAGGAGGACACGTCAGGTCCGCCATCTTGGAGTAAACGCGAAGTGGCGCCCCAAAATCCAGATTGTACATGCCTTTGGAAGCCATGTATTGCCATCCCATTTGACTGTTCATGGAAATGGAGCGAATCCTGTCTCCATTGGCCGACTGAATGATGTCACCTGGACACTTGTATGCCGCCATCTGGTTCAACAGATAGGGCGCGAGTAGAAACGACGTGTAAGAGGCCAGGTTCGTATTGTCGATGGTGGCTTGCCAGCTCTCCCCGGTGCCATCAATCCAAGTAAGACCCGGTCTGTCCGGAACGTTTAGCGGCGCATTCAACAACATGACACCTTGAAAATCGTCCCCATACATTTGCCACGCCAACTGCACCTGCTTCTTATTACTTAAGCACAGCGTCTGCCTTCCTTGGTCCTTGGCCTTGGACAGTGCCGGGAGCAACATCGCCGCCAGAATCGCAATAATGGCGATCACGACCAGTAACTCGATCAGCGTGAAGCCGATGGGCGAAGTAAGTCCGTTCCTCCCACTATGAATCGAGGTGCGCTCGATATTCGTTTTCAATTGCATTTCCACAAGCCTTTCGCCCCTTTGCGCTTAATGGCACAAAGTGCGCTAATTCTAAAAATATACCCTCTCGGTGGCAATCGCACAAGGGGCGCCAGCGGCGACCGCTGCCGAACGCCCCTGGCGCCAAACGTTGAAGGACATTAAGCCAACCTCAGTTTATCCGAACAATTCGGTAGAATTCGGCAACCGTTCCGCCGGGCACCGTTATGGCGGCCTCCCACGCGCCCGATGTTGATTGGCTGAAAGTGGCCGTCACCTTCGCGTAAGTGCCGTTTACTGTGCTCGAACCCAGCACCTCAAAGGAGGCCGCGGTATCATCCGTGTCGCTGTCGGTGAAGTTAATGGTCAAGGTCGTGCCAGCAAGCGAGAAGCCGCTGACGGCTGGAGGTGTCAACTGCACCACCCTGGCATTTGAATAATAAACAGCCGCGCCTGAAATGCCCGCCCCGGCCACGCTGCCGACTGAGGCGAACGGATCGTCGTATCCCAGCATAACGTCGCCGGAACTGGCGTAGGTGGTATTGTTATAAACCAGGATCGGGAACTTGTTGATCGACATTGTGATCACGCCGTTGACTTGTTTAACTTCCACGTCAGCCCAACTGTTGGCCGCGGCCCCATTGCCATCGTTCGGAACGCCCGACGGATATCCGTTGTACGGAACCGGGTGCTTAAACCAATTGGTGTACGGGGCCGCCAGCGCTGACACGTTCTGCAGAAGCGCCCAACCAGAATTAGGCAGCGGCGGTCCTGCCGCCAGAATGTAAGTGTTGATGCCGCTTTGTCCGTCAACATCGGCATCAATCCAATACCAGTCGCCATCCGAGTTGGTGGTGCCACTGCCACTGACGTAGTCCGAGGCAAACCAGTTGCAG
>DASYNM010000488.1:0-3832 GCA_036008545.1 Verrucomicrobiia bacterium | reverse complement strand
CCCTCCCAACGCTTCCCCCACGTTGTAATCGGTCACCGCAAAGGGCGAACTGACGATCTTATCCTCGCCGCCCGCTCCGAATGCCTCCGTGCCAAGTGCTCGGAGATTTGGCTGAGCGCGGGCGATGTCGCGCGTTTTTGGGCCGGTGGCCCAGACGCCCATAAGCCAGATATGGGTGAAACCGCGCTGCTTCCACGTGGCGATTTCCACCTCCGGGACGTTGGCCAGGGTCACGGGTCGCTTGAGGAGGCTCGACCAGGCGCGCAGCCAGCAACGCGTGTTGATCTGAAAAAGGAGCGGCTGCGGCATCAGCTATTGAGGAGTTTCATGGCCTTCCTGGCGTCGGAAACGCGCAGGACCAACAAGCCTTTTTTCGCGTCCGGCGGCGTGGCGCAGTAGGCGTATTCAATATTGACTTTGCCGGCGGCCAGTTTGTGCGCCACTTTGGCCAGCGAGCCGGGCTTGTTGTCGCCGGTAATCATCAAGACGTCATCCTCGACCACCAGCGTCCCGTGTTCTTCAAAAACGAACAAGGCCTTGGCCGGGTCACTCACAACCATGCGTACCACGATGTGATCGACGGTGTCACTGGTGGAGATGGCGTAGATGTTGATCCTGGCCGCGGCGAGGGCGTCGCACACGCGTGCCAGCATACCGGGGCGATTTTCCAGGAACAGCGCCAACTGCTTAGTTATTTGCATATGTCTCAGATTTCCATGCTGCCCTGCGGCAAATGCGGGCCTTTTGAAATCATAACACGGCCTGGAAAAATTACCACCGCCAAGCGGAGGTTGCTTCCCTGGTCCTCATTTTCATCATCAGCGCCGAGCATTAAGGCGGCCAGCTCCCATTTCCCTGCTCATTTTGCTTGATTTGGGCGGACTCTTCCGGCATTCTCCTATTGTCCTATGAGTATCTCTCAACTCAAAACAGCCACAGGCCTGCAGGAAAAGCATCGGAAAGCATTGATCAGTTTGCTGGCGGACGAGGACCCGAAAGTGTATCGCACGGTGCGCGAAACCATCCTTTCCTACGGCCCGGCCAGCTCCGTTTGGATGCGCGAACACACTTTGAGCAGCGATCCGGTCCTGCGCCGTCGCGCCACCGAAATCATCGATCACTTCGCCCGGCGGGATGCCGACACCCAATTTTTGGCGTTTTGCCTGAATCAAGGCGAAGACTTCGACCTCGAGCGAGGCGTGTTGCTGCTCTGCCGCACCCAGTATCCGCAGATCAACGTGGAAGCCTATTCGGCCCTGGTGGACAACCACGCCGGCGAATTGCGCCAACGCCTGGATTTGAACGGCCTGCCCGAGCACATCATCCGCGTCATTAATGACTATCTTTTCCGTGAACTGAAATTTACCGGTGACGAGCAAAATTTCTACGACCCGGAGAACAGCTACTTCAATCGCGTGCTGGATCGCCGCGTTGGCAATGCGATTACCTTGAGCCTGTTTTATCTATTGCTGGCCCGTCGGTTGCGGCTACCTATGGCCGGCATCGGGCTGCCCGGCCATTTCCTATGCCGGTACCAATCCAGCCGCGCCGAAATGTACATCGATCCCTTCAAAGGCGGACGTGTGCTGGTCAAGGCCGATTGCGTCAAGATGGTCATGCAATTGCAGCATCGGTTTGACGATAGCTTCCTGGCTCCGTTCAGCGCGCGGCGCATCCTGCAGCGCATTTGTGCCGGTTTGCACCAGGTTTATTCCCAGCACAAGGCCACCCACCAAGCCGAACGCTTGCAGCGCTACCTCGTGGCGCTGGCCAAGTAAGCGAGCGCTGGCTAAGAACCGGGAGTGTCGCCGCGCGCCTCCGCGCCCGTCCAGCGCCATTGCCACCCTGCCACCATCGGGTCCAGGCGTGCGAGTATAAGAAAGGCCAGCCGCGCTTTGAATCGATCTATCAGCGTCCTGGCCTTGCGCCAGCTTTCCAGATCGATCCGCTGGCAATGCGCCAGATCGCCCTCGAAAATCTCGGCGCCCCGCTGGGCCAGGCCGGGGTGCGAGAGCCTCACCATTAACTCGTAATTGATACTCAGCGCGCGGGGGTCCAGGTTGGCCGAGCCCGCATAGACCACATCGTCAATAAGAAACATTTTGGCGTGCAGGATTTGCGGCTGGTATTCGTAAATCTCCACGCCCGCCAGGAGCAATCGTCGATAAAAGCTTTGGCCAGCCAGCCGCGAGAAGGGCAGGTCCGATTTGCCCGGCAGAATCAATTGCACGCGCGCGCCGCGCCCCGCCGCATGCGCCAGTTCGAGCCGGATTCTCCACGTCGGCAGGAAATACGCGCAGATGATCCGCACCGAACGCGCCGTCCTGAGATCGTGGCGCAAGGCCAGCTTGATCGGGTTATTGCGGCTCGGCCCGCCCAGGAGCAATTGGGCGGCGGGCGCGGCCACGGTTTTTTGCCGGGGCGACTTGCGCAAACGCGAGAAGGGCGGGTGGCGGAAATCGGCGTGGGCGAACATTTCGTCGAACGCGGCCGAGAGTTCGCACGCCAGCGGCCCGCGCACCGCCAGGCCCAAGTCCCGCCAGCCGGTCGCCACGCCGTCGCCTTCGTATTCCGAGGCAATATTGACACCGCCCACAAACGCCAGGCGCTCGTCGCACACCAGAAGTTTGCGATGATCGCGAATGCTAAAGAAGGTCAAGCTTAGGGGATTGAACCAGCGAAACTCGCCCCCGGCGTCGCGCAAATGCGACCAAAACGACTCCGGCAAGACCATCGAACCCAAAGCATCCACCAACACCTGCACGCGCGCGCCGCGCCGGCGCGCCTGGATCAGCGCCTCGCGAAACTGCTCCGCCATCGCGCCGGTGTGGACAATATACATTTCCAGCCGGATCGATTGCCGCGCTTCAGCGATGGCCGCCAGCATCCGGCTCAACATCGCCCCCCCGGTGGCCAGCCATTCATATTCCGCGTCCGCCTGCTGATTCATGTCCCAGAGCATCGGCTGGAACCGTTCGCCGCGCAATCGGCATTTCCCTGCCATTGGCGGCGGATTTCTTCAGGCGTCAGTCCTTGCTCTCGCAATGCGCGCAAGCTCAAGGAATCCTCGCGCTTGGCCAAACGCCGGCCCGCTTGATCTGTCAACAACGGACAATGATAAAACTCCGGCGCGTCGAGTCCCAACCCGCGATAGAGCAACAACTGACGCGCGGTCGAGAGCAGAAGATCTTCTCCACGCACTACTTCGCTGATGCGCATGGCCGCATCGTCCAGCACCACGGCCAATTGATACGACGGGACGTCGTCGTGGCGCCAGACTACGAAATCGCCGAAGTCGCGTCCGGCGACAAATCGCTGCGGGCCGCGGCAGCCGTCTTCAAATTCGATCACCTCGCCGTCTGTCACGAGAAAACGCCAGTTTGGCGGACGCGCACCGGCACCCTGTGCGGGCCTGGCGGGTGGCCGGCAGGTGCCGGGATAAATGGGCTCTTCCTCACCGGCATGGGGCGCTTGCAAGGCGCGCAGGACATCCTGCCGCGAGCAAACGCATGGATAAACCAGGCCCGCGTTCCGTAATTTCTCAAAGCCCGCGCGATAAAAATCCAGCCGCTGGCTTTGCGAGTAGGGCGCATACGGCCCGCCGCAGTCCGGTCCTTCCTGCCAGCGAAAACCGAACCAGCGCAAATCCTCCAACATCGCCTCGACGAATTGCGCGCGCGAACGGCTCGGATCAAGGTCTTCGTTGCGCAGAACTAGAATGCCGCCGGCCGCTTCGGCCCGTTGCTGGGCTGTCCAAAAAGTCCGCGCGTGCCCGACATGCAGGTAGCCGGTTGGTGAGGGCGCCAGCCGGCCGCGATAGATGGCAGCCATC
>DASYNM010000487.1:0-12950 GCA_036008545.1 Verrucomicrobiia bacterium | reverse complement strand
TCGATGCTGGGCTCGCTCCACAATTCCGTTTTGTGCGTGCCGTTGATCAGGTCCTCGTAAATATCAAGATAAGTGGGCGTGCCCTTGTGCCCAGGTTCAATCCACTTCCTGTGAGCGGCCGTGTATTCGCCGAAGTCGCGCAAGGTTTTGCCATGAGCGACCGCATTGTCCCAAATATACCCTGCCGGCGAATAGGCCAGCGCGTCCTCTCCGTCTTTCTCGCCGCCGGCCGGATAGCTGCGCGGGAAACCGGCGTAGGACCTTTCCAGATAATCGGTGGTCATGGCGCTGTCGGACCATTGATGGCCGTCGGGACTCTTGCTGCCGCAACAATACGTATTGTCAAGCAAAATAAAGTCGTGGACCATCTTGTGCTGGTTGGGCGTGATGCGCTGGCCGAAGATGCACAGCGATGGATCGCCCGCGCCTTCCTTGACGTCGCCCAGCACCTGGTCGTAAGTGCGGTTCTCCTTGATAATATATATGACATGTTTGAACACGCTCGGCTCGCCCACGCGCTCCGGCACGGGCCGGGGCGCTTGGCCGGCGCGCGGCGGCAGTTTGGCGGCGGCCAGCATGGGATAACGCATGTCGGCCAGGGCGGTTTGGGTGAACGTTTCCAGCGCGTGCGCGCTCGGAACCGGCACCAGCGAGAGCGAACCGCGCCATTGCAGGGAATTGTACTCCGGGGTGCCGCCGGCCTTGTTGGGTTTGCCCAACGTGAAGCCTTTGATATTGGCGACATCGATGGATCGGTGCTTGGAGTCATAAATCACCGCGCCCGGAAACCAACCGACCGGAATCAAGCCGCGCAACTTGGATTGCCCGGGATCGAAGTGAACAACCGCGACCGCGTTTTGAGTCCCGTTGCAAACAAAAAGGGTTTTGCCCGATTTGTCGAACGCCAGCGCGTTGGGTTGGGCCCCGAATAAATCCGCCGGACTCTGCCGCGCGCAAATCGTTTCGATGATCGCGTCGGTGCGGGTGTCGATGACGCTCAGAGTGTCGCTGGCGGCATTGGCCACCACCAGGTAGCGGCCGTTGGGAGAGAGGGCCAGGGCGCACGCGTGCAGGCCGGTCAGAATTTCGGTCGGCTTTTCCGTTGAGTCGAGGGGCACGACAGAGACCGAGCCTTCGCTGGCGACGAAATGCACAGGGTCCACCCGCACGCTTGTGCCCAGTCCGCCCGGACCGGTTAGGCTATCGGCGTCGGGGCGGCGTCCGCCCCAATTGCTCACATACGCCTTGCGGCCGATCAGCACGACGGAATAAGGGTCAACGCCGACATCCCACGAGCGGAGCACTTCTCCTGTGTTGGCATCCAATTCGAGCATCCGATTGGACAGGCTGAGCGCCACGTAGAGAAGCTTTCCATCGCCCGAGACGGTAAGCCCCGCGGGAATGTCGGCGGCGCGCTTCTTAATGTTGGCAGCGGGCAGCGGGAAGGCTGTCAATGGCTTGACCTTGTCTTTCTCAACCGCAAATACCTTGATGTCGCCGTTGACGTTCGCCATATAAATCCGTGATCCATCTGGTGAAAAGGCAAGGCCGGTGTAACTTAGTTGCGCGTCGAGGTCGGTCCTAAGGTCCTGAGGGGAGACAGGAGCCGTAGGCGAAGTGTTGCCCGGATCCTGGGCAAAGGGCACACGCTGAAGGATATCTCCATTGGCGGCATCTACCACGACCAACGCATGCGTGATGCCGGCAGTCACCAGTATTTGCTGGTCCGGGCTGATGGCCAACGCTTGCGGGCGCATTCCGGCCAGTTCGACGAATTTTCCGGCTGGCGTGAGCCGTTGGTTGACTGGGGTTTCGAATTGTCCGGAGGGCGTCCGGCCCACGATGGCGGATGTGGTATCGAAATCGTCGGGACTGGCAGCGAGCGCTTCGTGCGAAAGCGGGTCCAAAACCATGAGGAGAGACAAAAGGCAGCATCGGCGAACGAACATAATCGCATTCATATCAACATCGCTAAAATACCCGGCGCGCGCCCTAATCGACAACGCCAAAATCCTCCTCGTTTCGGACCGCTCTCCGTTTCTCATTGAAGCGGCGCATCCTTTCCTGTTTAACTTGGTTAGATAAACCGGCGAATGGCCTCGAATAATTCGAGGCTTTGTTCTGTGCGAAAAATAGGCCGCAACAATGAATGACATTTCACCCAATGAGGTGAGCGCGCTGCATGGCCGCATCACACAGGAACTCAACAAGGTTATCGTCGGCCAGGAACAGATTGTGCGCCTGCTGCTGGCGAGTTTATTCTCGCGCGGCCATTGTCTGCTCATCGGCGTGCCGGGTCTGGCCAAAACGCTCATCGTCCGCACGCTTTCTGAAATTCTGCAATTAAGCTTCAAGCGCATTCAGTTCACGCCCGATTTGATGCCCGGCGACATCATCGGCTCGGAAATTCTGCAAGAACGCGAACGGCGTCTCGAACATGAATTTCAGCCCGGCCCGATCTTCGCCAACTTGATCCTGGCCGACGAAGTTAATCGCACGCCCCCCAAAACGCAGGCCGCGTTACTGGAGGCGATGCAGGAACACAAGGTCACCATCGGCGGTCAAACGCGAGCTTTGCCCGATCCTTTCCTGGTCGTGGCGACCCAAAATCCCATTGAGCAGGAAGGCACGTATCCGTTGCCCGAAGCGCAACTAGATCGCTTCATGTTTTCCTTGCACTTGAATTACCCGGCCAAAGCCGAGGAAATGGAAATTGTCAAACGCACGACGTTGCATGAAACGCCCGCGCTCACGCCGACGATCAGCGCGGAGGATTTGTTGCGCGTGCAGCGCCTGGTGCTGGCCGCGCCGGTTTCGGATCACGTCATCGATTACGCGGTTTCTCTGGCGGCGGCCACGCGGCCTGGCAACGCGGAGTCGCCCCAGGCCGCGCGCGATTTTGTCGAATGGGGCGCTGGGCCACGCGCGTCCCAGTACCTGATTCTGGGCGCGAAAGCGCTGGCGTTGTTGCGCGGCAAAATCAGCCCCGAAACCTCCGACGTGCGCGAAGTCGCCATGCACGTGCTGCAACACCGCGTCATCACCAACTATCGCGCCACCGGCGCGGGCATGAAATCCCGCGACGTGGTCAAGAGCATTTTGACCTCGGTGGCGGAAAAATCTTACTGACAAGGACGGGATCGTCAGCCCCAAGCCCATGAGCGACCCAGTCCACGGAAGCAACGAAGCGCGCGAACGAGGGCTGCCGCCAGTGATGGCAGCGCCGCCGCTCTTACCGCCGGAACAGCGAGTGCGACCGGCGCTTTCAAGGTTGTTTAAGCCCGCACCGAAGCGTTCGCTGCTGTCGCCGGAGGAATTGGAGCGCTTTGGCAACCTGCTCGTCTTCGCGCGCTCGACGGTGGAGGGCTATTTCGTCGGCAAACACAAATCGCCTTTGCGCGGTTCCTCGGTCGAATTTACCGATTACAAGGAATACATCGCCGGTGACGATCCCAAGCGCATCGACTGGCGCGCCTATGGCCGTTCGCGGCGGCTCTTCGTGCGCCAATACGAGGCAGAAACGGACATGGTGATTTATCTGATGGTCGATGTGAGCGCCTCGATGAATTACGCGGGCAACGAAGGTGATACGAAATATGTTCTGGCCGCCAAAATCGCCGCCGCGCTGGCCTACTTGATGATGCATCAGGGCGACAAGGCCGCCTTGGTTTTGTTCGGCAAGAAATTGAAACAATTCCTTCCGCCGGGCGGCACGCGGCGGCATTTGCATAACATGGTCAGCGAACTGGAGGCGGTGCAGCCCGCATTTGGCACCGGGCTGGCTGACACGCTGTCCGAATGCAATTTGCTCTTCAAGAAGCGCGGACGCCTCGTCGTTCTGTCTGATTTTTGGGATGACACGGAAAAAACATTTGAGGCGTTGAGCCGATTACTGCACCGAAAATTTGAAATTCTCCTCCTACAGGTCCTTCATCCGCACGAAATGGATTTGCCTGGCGTCCACGCCGCGCGTTTTCACGATATGGAAACGCACGAGGAAATCGAGGTGGAACCGGACGAAATCCGGGCCGCGTATCGCGACTCGGCGCGGCAAAGGACGCACGCATTGGCCCGTGCGGCGAATGAGCGCCGCATCAGTCACGCGCTGGTCCACACCAACCGCCCGTATCTGGATGCCATTGAAGCCTATCTTGGCTTTCGCGGCCGAAACCAATTCGCCGCCCGTTGACTCATGTCCTTTCTGAGTCCAGCCCTTTTCTTGGCCTTGATTCCGCTGGCTGGTTTGCCGCTCGTGATACACCTGCTCAACAAAGGGTTCCCGCGTCACTTCAACTTTCCTTCCATCGAGCTCATCCGCGCAGCCATGGCGCGTCGCTCCAAGCCGCATCGCTGGCGGCATTGGATTTTGTTGTTGTTGCGCACTCTTTTCTTGCTGCTCCTGCTGCTGGCCTTTCTCCGGCCAGTCCTGAAACGTTTCGGTTCCAATCCGGCCGACGAGTCCGGCCGCCAAATCCTGATCGTGCTCGATCACTCGATCAGCATGGAGGACAAAGGCGACGGACCAACATTGCGCGAGCGCGCCGTTCACGAAGCGGACAAGCTGCTGGATTCCCTCGGCGCCGAGGACACCGTGAATATTCTGCTTCTGGAACCGGAATTAACGACCTGCTTCATGTCTTTTTCCAAAGACAGCGCCGAGGCCAAACGGTTTCTCTCCCGGCTCAAGCCCGGCTTTGGCCGCGCTGACATCAACCTCGCTAACGCCGCCGCGGCGCGGCTGATCGGGCAGACGGCTGCACGGCCGGAGATCTACTACATTTCCGATTTTGCGCGAAGAAAATGGGCCAACGCCGATTTCAAAGCGCTACCCCCGGCGGCGAAATTATTTTTCGTGGACGCCGGCTCTACCCGGCGGGATAACCGTGCGATTCTGGACGCGCGGCCCGCGCAAACGCAGATGCTCGCCGGCGACACCGTGATGCTGTCCGTCTCGGTTGGAAACTATAGTGGCGACGCGTTCAACGGCCGGATCACTGCGATGCTGGACAAGAAATTCAGTTTTGATCAGGAGATTTCCATTGCCCCATGGTCGGAGGAAAAGATTTCCTTGCCTGTATCCGTCGGCGCGCCGGGGCTGCATCTTTGCGAAGTGCGCCTGCCACCGGACGCGCTTGAATACGATAATCATTTCTACTTGACTCTGGCGGTGCTGGAAAAGGAAGAAGTGCTCATCGTCACCGACGCGCCAGAGGACCGCCGCAACGGCGCGTATTTTCTCAAGACGGCGTTGAACCCGTTCGCCAACGACGCCGGTTCGCTGCTGCCCCGCATCATTTCCTCCGGCGAACTCTCCCCTGCGCGTTTGGCCGGCGTGCAAAAAATGTTTTTCACGCAAGTCAACCGCCAGGCGCCGGAAGTCTGCGACGCGGCGATGAAATTCCTCTTTCGCGGCGGCGGATTGATTTATTTTCTCGACGGCCCGGCGGATACGGAAAATCTCGCAGCGCTGGAAAAAATCACCGGTGCGAACTCGATGCCGATGCGCTTGTCTAGGCGCAATGTCGCGACAAACGTCACAGCCGGCGCACAGCAAATTGTGCGCGGCGATTTCAAGTCGCCTTATTTGAAATTGTTTCAAGGCAACGCGCGCCAGGACCTCGCCCTGCTGGCATTTTACGATTATTACCAGGCGGGCGCGACCGGCGCAGGCGGTGTCCTGCTGGAATACGGCGACGGTTCGCCGGCCATGGCGGCCCTGCATCATGGGCTGGGCACCCTGCTGCTGTTGAATTTTTCCGCGGGCGAATTTTCCAGCAACCTCGCCCGTCAGCGTATTTTTCCCGCCTGGATGCAGGATTTAGTGAAAGCACTCTCCACCTCCGAGGCTCCGCCGTCTTTTCACATCTTTGGCGAAACGCTGCAGACGGAAATCTGGCGAAACGAAATGCGCGACGACCTCCTCAGTCCGTCTGGAGCAGTCGTCAACACTAAGCGCGAATTGGACGGCGAGCGTTGCGGCCTCACCTTCACGCCGGCGGAGCTTGGATTTTATACGCTCGGTTCGCCGCGTCTTGCTTATGCTTTCGCCGTCAATGCCGCGACGGATCAATCCGATTTGCGGCCCATCGATAAAAGCATATTGCCAGTGGAATTCGCGGAGAACCACGAAGCGCATCTGGTCTCGGGCGGCGACGATTACGACGAATTGGCGCGCGGGCGGCCTATTTTTCAGCGATTTATTTTCGCCGCGCTTGTTGTGCTGCTGCTGGAAAGCGGTTTTCAGTTTTTCATTCGAAGGAAGTCCGCATGAACTCCGACGGCGGCCTCATTTTTGATCCAGTTCTACCCGTGCCGGTTATTGCTTTGCTTGGTCTGCTGTTGTTGATTTTTACGGTCCGTGTTTACTTGAGCGTCGGCGCGTCCGTTGGGCCTTGGCGCAATGGCGCACTCATGTTCTTCCGCCTCGCCGGAGTGGCGCTCCTGCTCGCGGTGCTGCTGCAACCGTCGCGCCGCGAATTTCTGCCGCCGCCGATGCAGGACCGCGTGACTCTGATCGGACTGGATAGTTCGTTAAGCATGAAACAACGCGATGCCGGGGATAAAACTCGTTTCGACGCCGTCAAAAATTTATTACTCGAATCCGGTGCGCTGGCGCAAAACGGAATGCCGGCTGATCCGCATCTGCGTTTCTTTGAATTCAGCGACGACGCCCGCCCACTGCGGCAGTCCGTGCTCAATCTCGTGCCAACGGGCAAGACGACGCTCTTTCACAAATCGGTCGGCACGATGTTGAGCGCGGCCGCCAATGATGAGGCCGTCAACGCGCTGATCCTGCTCACCGACGGCCACGATTTTGAATTGGCCAATCCTGTCAAGACCGGGTTGCTGGCGCATAATCGCCGCGCGTCCATTTACGCAGTTGCATTCGGCCAGCAAGGCAGCGTGCGCGACGTGGCGGTCCGCATTACGGGCTTTCAACCTTATTGTTACGTCAAGCAAAAGGCGCGCATCCAGGCGACCTTGCGGCTGGTCGGATGCGAGTTGGAAGACTTGACCGTGCAGTTGCTGCGCCAGGGACAAGTGGCGCAAAGCAAACGCGTCAACGCGCAACAACTTCAAGAGCTGCCGGTGGAATTCGAAGTCACGGAGCCTACCGCCGGTCAATACGAATACGAAGTGCGCGTCCTGCCTTTGGAAAAGGAGGTGGACACGGCCAACAACAGTGCCATCACCTATCTCAATGTAATTGATCAGCAAATCCGTGTGCTACTGTTGGAAGGCGATCCCTATTGGGACACCACTTTTTTGCAACGGTCTCTCATGCGCAACGACAAATTCGACGTCGATGCGTTGATTCGTTATGCGCCTAATCGTGTCCGTGCCATTCGCAAAACGCCAAGCGGCGACGAACTGCATGCGCCGCGAACGCTGGATCAATTTGCCGCTTACGATGTGATCATTCTCGGACGCTCGGTGGATTCTTTGCTCGACTCGCCGTCTGGCGCCGATGCGTCCGCTGCGCCGGCAAACGTGCTTGATCAATATGTCAACGAGCGCGGCGGCACGGTGATCTTCAGTCGCGGCCGCGCTTTCACCAATGCCTCCGCCATCCAGCTCGAGCCCGTTCTGTGGGGCAGCACCGCGCGCGAGCGGGTTCGCCTGGACGTGACGGCCGAGGGCCGTGCTCTCTCGCCGTTCAGGGCTTTGAACGAAGGCTCCGGTGGATTGGACGCGCTGCCGGAGTTATTGGAAGGAAAAAAGCCAGAGGCAACGCAACCGCTGACCTCGACGTTCGCGGTGGAGGCGGGTCGTGATGACGCGGCGCCGGAGGCCGCCATCGTGCATCGACGCTATGGCCAGGGCCAGGTTGTGAGTATGGGTGTGGCCGGGCTGTGGCGCTGGGCGCTGAACTCCAAAGTCGAAGGTGACAATTCGCCGTTCGATTACTTTTGGGACCAGATGGTTTTGTGGCTGCTCGCCGGCCGCGATTTTATTCCGAGCCGGCAATATTCCTTTCGTCCCAATTCCGCCAACATTTTGCTGGGTGAAAAAGTTTATTTTCGATTGGTGCTCCGCCAGCCCGACTCAAAACTAAAATCGGTGCCGGTCACACTTTTCTTTGGCGACCAGGAAGTTGGCCGCGCTAACATGACCCCGTTGCCGGGCAGCGCGAGCAGGATGACAGCGGAATTTCTGCCCGAGCGCGTCGGACGCTATCGCGCGGTGGTGAATCTCCCGGACGGCACAACGCAGGAGTCGCGCTTTATCGTCTTTACGGAAAATCTGGAAGAGACCGAGGTCGCCACGGATGCGCTCTATCTTCGGCGCCTGTGTGAAAGCAGCGGCGGGCGGCTGCTGGAGCCGGGTGAATTACCGCGATTATTGAAGGAATTGAGCAGCGAGAAAACTGATCAAACGCCCAAGACCATCGTGCGCCCGGTCTGGAATGTGGCTTGGTTTTATTATTTGGCGGGATTATTATTTGGATTGGATTGGTTTTTGCGAAGGCGATGGGGCCTATGCTGAACACCCAACATATTCTGGTGCGCCTGGCCGCGGCCGACCGCGCGCATCAAAAAGAAGCGGGCGGCACGCTTTTGCTCCGTGGTGTCAAGTATGCCTGCGCGGCCGTGCTCTCAGCTTTCGTCCTCGACGTCGCGTTTCATCTCAACGCCGGCTGGCGCCTGGGCCTCTTGCTGGTCATGCTCGCGGGCGTTGCCGCGGGGGCGGGATTTGGTTGGCATCTGGCTTTCGTCCGGCGAAATCGTCTCGAACATATCGCTCGGTTTTTGGAAACGCGCGATCCGGCACTGGGTTCGCGCCTGATAAACCTGTTGCAGTTAAGCAGCCAAACCGAGGATGCCACGCTGGCGCCATTGACACGGCAACTGGCGCAGCACGCTGTGGAAAATTATTCCACCGAACTGCGCGACGCGGCCATCGAGGAGCTGGCCCGCACGGACGCGTGGCGTGCGCAAGGCCGGCGCGCGGCGTGGGCGTTGCTAATTTTCGCGGCTTTGTTGGCGGCTACTTTCCGGATTGCCACAGTCGAGATCGCGCGGTTCGCCGATCCGTTCGGCGATCATCCGCCCTATTCCTTCACTCATCTGCAAATTTTGCAACCAGGCCCGGGTGGCACGAACGTGCTCTACGACAAGGGACTGATCGTCAAAGTCAAAGCCGCCGGCCATCAGCCGAAGGAAGTCTTTCTCACCGCGTTTCCCCCAGGGCATCGCGAGCAGGCCGTGACTCTGCCTATGTTTGACAAAGGCGGCGCCGGTTACGACCAATTGCTTGACAACATTCACACTGAATTACTGGCCTACGCCCACACCAAGGACGACATTAGCGAATCCAAGCAGGTGCGGATTGGAGTGACGCTCACGCCGCAATTGGAGAAGATGTTTATTCGCATCGCGCCGCCGGCCTATACGGGCATTAAGGCGGAGGAAGTGCCGTACGGGTTTAAAGCGGCGCAGGCACTCGAAGGTAGCGAAATAAAATTCCGGCTCCAATCCAATCGGCCACTACGCGAAGGAATCCTCGAACTGACCGCCGGCGACCAGCCGGCCCGGCGCGTGGCGCTGGTTAAATCCGGCGAAAAAGAAGTCGCCGGTTCCTTCACCGCGACGGATTCCAGCCGGATGCGGTTTTCCGTGACCGACGTGGCCGGGCTTGCTTCGTCCGGCGACAGCGAAGGCGCCCTGACCGTCACGCACGATCTGCCGCCGTCAGTTCACATCACCCAACCGGAAAGCGATTCATTTGTGGCGATGGATTTCAAATTGCAGGCCCAAATCGAAGCAAGCGATGATTATGGTCTGCGCGAAATTCGGTTTCATCGCGGCCTGAACGGCGTTTATTCCGCGCCCAAAATTTTCAGCTACACGAACATTGCCCGCGATAGCCGCGAGACGTTTGATTTTAAATTTTCCGAACTTGGAATTCAGCCGGGCGACGTCATTTCACTTTTTGCGGAGGCGGTGGATAATGCGCCGCAGCCCCATCTGGCGCGCAGCCGGGTGGTCCGCCTGCAAGTCATCAGCGTGGAGGATTATAATAATTCCCTGCGTCAACAAAGCGATATTGCCGACGCCGAGGCCAAATACGCCGACCTGAACGACGATTTGCAGGCGCTGATAGAGCGGCAAAAACAGCTCAGCGAGGAAATTCAAAAACTGAGCGATCAACTGGCCAAAGCCGATGCCAAACAACGCGAGGCGCTCGCGGCCAAATTGGACAGCCTGATCGCCAAACAAAACGAGTTGAACCAGAAACTCAACCAGCAGGCCGAGCGCATGGAAAATTTTGTGCGCGAAAATCCGCTGTATGATGTCGAGAAGGATTTGCAGGAGTTGCTCAAGCAGCAGGCCGAAACCATCCGACATAGCACGCAAACCAATGATACTGCCTCGCGCGAGATCGCCGAACGCAGTTCGCCGCCAGGAGGCCCGCGCCAGTTGTCGCCGGACATGCTGGAAGGTTTGAAGAAGGCTTCTGATGATCAAGTCGCGCGACTGAGCGGCGCGCACGAAGAAGCGGAGAAAAAAGTTGTGCAGACGCTCGATGACATGGATCAAATGCAGGAGTTGGTCAAGGACTTCAATCAATTCGAGGCGTTGTATCGGGCGCAGCAGGATTTGGCGCAGCAATCGCAGGCTTACAATCACCCCGGCCAATTGAGCCGCGAGGATCAACTCGCGCTGCAGGACCTTGCGGCTACGGAAAAACAGGTCTCTGATTTCCTCAGCCAGCTTCAAGACAAACTGCGCGACGACGCCAAAGCAGCCGAAAAACATTTTCCGAAGGCGGCGCAGAGCGGCCGCGACCTGGCGAAACAAATCGATCAGCGCCGGTTGCAACCGCTGGCAGATGAGGCGACCGGTCAGATGCTCGCGGCGAATGGCGAGCAGTCTTACAATCTAGCCGAACGCCTGCGCGGCGAAATGGAGAAAATGTTCGGCCAGTGCAAGGGCGGCAACAGCCCTGGCGGCGACGAGTTGGACAACTATTTGAAATTACAGCATATGAACCCAAACCAAAATTTCGCGCAAATGTCGCGCAGCCGAAAATTCGGGTCGCCCACGGGACGTGGTCGCGAGGGCGAGAAGGGTGAAGGCGCCAAAGGCTCATCCGGTTACGCGATGACAGAAGGTCAGACGCCCAATGTGCTGGGCAATGAATCCAGCGTGCGCAGCGGCGCCAAGACTTCGCGAACGTCAAGCCGGTTTGGAAAGGGGGCAGGAGATTTGGCCGGCGGCGGCAACGGAGAAACTGGCAAACCCGACGCGCTCAAGAATCTCAATCCGGTCAACCGCCGTTCCGGAGCCGTCTCGTCGGAAACGGTGATCGAGGAATACAACGATGTGGTGGAAAATTATTTTAGAGCGATCACCACTCGGAAGGAGAAACCAGCCGGTGAAAAACAAAATTGATTTGGGTGCATTTATGAGAACAAAGACCATGATTTTATTGGCGCTGCTGGGCGCGCTCGGCGGTGTTTCATCCATGGCGCAGAACCCAAGCCAGGCCCAGGCAGCCTCCCAGGGCATGGCGGCGGTGCCCTCCACGCCGGATCATTCCGATCTGATTTTGCTCCAGTGCGGCAATTTGATTTATGCGGGTAACAAGAGTTCGGTCTGTTTCGCGGACAATTTTCTGACCGACGTGGCGGAGCAGACGACTCTGAAGGTAAACAAGAAATTTTGCCCGGTGCGCTTGGACGCCGATGCTCTGTTCGATTACCCGTTCTGCGTGATGTCCGGCAACGAGAGTTTTTCGCTCCCGCAAAAGGAGCGCCAGCAACTCCGCAAATACCTGACGCAGGGGGGATTTCTGCTGGTCAGTCCGGGATGTTCGGACGAGAAATGGGACAAGTCGTTTCGCCAGGAGATCAAAGTGTGTTTTCCTGAGTATCCGCTCCAAAAAATTCCGATGACGCACCCGATTTTCTCCATCGTGAATCCAATCCCGCAACTCACAGAAAAACACGGCAGGCCTGCGTCGCTGGAAGGGCTGGAAATCAACGGACGGCTGGTGCTGGTTTATTCCCTGGAGGGGCTGAACGACGTGGCCCACGCCAAAGGCTGCTGCTGTTGCGGAGGCAACGAACTGAGGAACCCGGCGCGTGTCAATGTGAATGTTTTCACCTATGCGGTGTTGTATTGAAACCAAGAAAACAATCAGGCTAGGGCGTCAGGGTTGTATGGTAGGGACGCCGCGCCGCGGCGTCCGGTCGGCGCAGCGCGCCGACCCTAACCTTCTAATGCGCGCCGGCGCTATTTCGATCTTGGTTCTGTTCGCCACCGCTTGCGGCAAGTCCTCTCTACCGTCGTCGCTCGATTTGCCGATTTATTTCACCTGCGACACGCACGGGCGCCTTGAGCCGTGCGGCTGCTTTACCGGCCAGTTCGGCGGCTTGACGCGGCTTAAGACTGTGCTGGACGCCGAGGCGCCGGCGGGCGCATTGCGCGTGGATGTAGGCGACGCGGCGGCCGGCCGGGAGGATTACGATCTGATCGAGTACCGTTACATGCTGAGGGCGTTTTCGGCGATGAATTATGATGTTTTGAACATCGGCGCGCGCGAGGCGCAGTTCACCGCTGCGCAGCTTCGCGACCTGAAATCGAGTTCGCCGACTCCGATCATTAGCGCTAATCTGCTTGACAAGAACAGCCGTCAGCCGATTTTCGATTCGTATCGCATCGTGCAGCGAGGCGCATTCCGCGTGGCGATGATTGGCGTGCTTGATCCGCGCGCCGTCGAGAATTCCGGCGATGGACTGGCCATCGGCGATATGGAATCAGGCATCGAACGATGTTTGGGCGAGTTGCGCGGCAAGGCCGACTTGATCGTATTGTTGGCATTTGCCGACGAAGCGGAACTAACGCGACTGGCGCAGGAATTTTATGAATGCAAAGTCATCCTCGGCGGCAAAGTTAGCCAGCCCGCGCAGGAACTCGTCCGTCAGAACCGGAGCCTTATTTATT
>DASYNM010000486.1:0-4551 GCA_036008545.1 Verrucomicrobiia bacterium | reverse complement strand
TCTGACCTTTTGGCCGCGCCCAAAGTCACCACCGAGAGTGGACGGCAAGCCCATCTCGCAGCCCAGGACTTGGTGACGATCGTCAGTTCCGTCAGCATTCAATCCACCACCTCCGGCGGCGGCGGGTTGACGGGTTCGACTGGCGTCGCGCTCGCAACTCCTGAATACAACACCACCTTCCTGGCCTTGGGGCCGAGTTTGGACGTGATCCCGACGGTTAGCGCCGACGGCTTTTCCGTTCAAATGGCGCTCCTGCCAACTTACACGGAATTCGTTGATTACGATAACCCCGGCCAATTCGTCGATCAGGCCCAGGCAGCCGCCGGCAATACAATTGGCGTGCCCATCACCGCACAGTTGCCCTTGCCGCGCTTCCGCATCCGGTCCGTGGCAACCACGTGCGACGTGTGGGACGGACAGACCATCGTGCTGGGAGGATTGATCTCGGAAACAATCTACAAAATTCACGATAAGGTTCCTTTCATGGGTGATCTACCCTTCTTTGGCAAACTGTTTCAGAGCCAGTCCTCCGACAGCCTCAAGGAGAACCTGTTGATTTTTGTCACCCCCAAGATCATCGACCCGGCCGGCAACCCAGTCCACTCGGACGACGACCTGCCGTTTGCAAAGACCGGAATTCCGCCACAGCCGGCTCCGTCCGCGCCGGTGACCCCGGCTGTGCCATAAGGCAGGCCTGACACGCCGATGCGCCCGCCTCATGCAAAGCAGCCCAACATCTGAATTTCCGGCACAACGGCGATTGTTGCTCGTGGACGGCCACGCCTTCGCTTATCGGGCCTTCTTCGCTATTCGATCGCTTTCTTCCCCCGAAGGCGCGGCCACCAACGCGATCTACGGCTTCATCCGGATGCTGGGCCGGATGCAGGCCAAGGTCAGACCCTCCCATTTGGCCGTCGTTTGGGACGGCGGGTTGGCCTCGGAAAGGACGACCCTTCTCCCGGAATACAAAGCCCAACGCCCCGAAATGCCGCGCGATCTGGAGCAACAACTCGATCAAATCGTCGCTTATCTGCACGCGGCCGGCGTCGTCTCTATTTTGCAGGACTCTTGCGAAGCGGACGATCTCATTGCTGCTTTGACTCGCCGCGCCGTGACGGACGGTCTGGAAGTCGTCATCGCCAGCTCGGACAAAGACTTTATGCAATTGGTCTCGCCCGAGGTTCGCTTGCTCAATCCGCAAGACAAGACCGATACTCTTTGGGGCGCGGAGGAAGTCAGGGCCAAAACTGGCGTGGAGCCGACGCAAATTGTGGACTGGTTGAGCCTTACTGGCGACGCAGTCGATAACATCCGAGGCGTGCCGGGCGTTGGCGCAAAAACTGCTACGAATTTGCTGCACCAGTTTGGTTCCGTGGATGGTTTGTACCATCGGCTGGAGGAGGTTCACACGGATCGCTTGCGGGTCAACTTGCAAGCAGCGGAGGAAGTGATCCGCCGCAACCAAAAACTGGTGCGATTGAAATGTGAAGTGCCCTGTGAAGTTTCGTTGGAGGAGTTGGTCTGCAAGCCCGGTGACGCTGCCGCTTTGCGCGGACTTTTTGCTCGCTGGGGTTTTAAGTCCCTTTTGCGCGAATTGGATCAGACCCGACTTCCGGCTGGTGATTTTTTCCCGGAAACGGCAGGTGCCTGCTGAAAAAACGGAGCATCCAGCGCCCGTTTGCAAAACTAGGTGCAAAGCGCGCGGATGAACAAAGATTGCATGGACAACGTTGGAACAATGTGATAAGCAAATGAATCATATATCCGTCATGTTAGGAGTTTCAAAAAGTCTAGGATGGGGGGTTTTTCTCGCTGGTGCCGTGGCCGCCTTTGCCCAGAATCCCTTGGTGCCGCAGGGTGGCGAGTTCTCCATCCTGGGTGCGATCCCAGGCGACCAAGTCTTCCCCAGCCTTTCACTCTCGCCGACTGCCGGCGTTATCTCCTGGCAGGATAATTTTGTGGACAAGAACGGCAGCGGCATCGGCGGTTCAATGTTAGGCGCCAACTTCGTCGGCGGACCCATCTTTGGGGCCAACAAGACCGCTACGGGAAACCAGATTAACGCCAAGGTTCAACTTCTGGCCAACGATGCCATCCTTTTTGTCTGGCAAAGCAGTGTCGCCGGCACGCCCGATATTTACGCTCGAGTTACAAAACCGACCACGACCAAAACCGAAACGATCGTCACGAACGGAACGATTAGAAAGACCGAGACCTCGACGTCCTCTTCCTACGGCACAAATTTTGGCACCATTGACCTGCGCGCCAACACCTACACCAAAGACCAACAGATCGATCCCGCTGTGGCGGCGTTGCCGGGCGGCGGCGCGGTTATAACCTGGTCCAGCTACGGCCAGGATGGCAGCATGTGGGGGATTTTTGCCCGTGAGATCAGCAGCAAGGGCGCCTTTACTCCGGCCAAGGAATTTGTAGTCAATCAATTCACTCAGTACAACCAGCGCAAATCGGCCGTCGCCGCTCTGGCCAACGGCGACTTCGTCGTTTGCTGGGTTTCCGAGCAGGAGCGGTTTTATGGCAGTGTTGATATTTATGCCCGCGTCTTTACTCCCGCCGGCAAACCTGACACGTCCGTCAACGGCGGCGATGAGATCCCAATTAATTCCAGCAGCAATTACTGCGACACGCCTGATGTCGCGGCGCTCAATGACGGAGGGTTCACTGTGGTGTGGACGCAGAAGGATTTGTCGAATCCGACTAACAGTTGGGATATTTGGGGACGCGCGTTCAGCGCATCCGGCTCGCCCGAAGTGACGGATTTCCGGATCAACGCCTTTTTGCCGGGCGATCAATACCGGCCGAAAATCGCAGCCGGTCCCTCCGGCAGCATGGTGGTGTGGACCAGCATGGCGCAGGACGGCTCGCGCGAGGGCGTCTTCGGTCGCTTTTTGCAGGGCGGAACGGCGGTGTCGGGCAGCGAGATGCCAATCAACACGACGTGGATCAGCCAACAACTGCACCCCGCTGTAGCGTGGAACGGAATCAACAATTTCCTGGTGGTATGGACCAGTTTCGCGGGCACCTCGGGGTTTGATCTTTATGGCCAGGCCTATTCCCTGAACACATCACCTTGAATCCTATGTTGCAAAAACTATCAAAATGGGTGTGCCTGCTCTTGGGGTTGGCCGCGGCGCAGCAGGCCGCCGCGTTCACTTTTTGGGGACCACTGGAGCCATTGCAAACGACCGATTTGGACTACGGCAATCCGCGCTACTATTACCTTTTGGTGGAACTCAATAGCGGACTGGGCGGGGTCGAGAACGGCGGGCCGAAAAACTTTGGCGAAGGTTCCCGGCTGACCACGCCCATTATCACCTATGGATTTGACAACACGTTTCTGGAGTATTTTGGCGCCCAGGGCGTGGCTGCGGTGGATTCCGCCATGAAGCTTCTGAACGGCTTGCCCAGCGCTTCCAGCGCCAACCTGGCTAATTTTATAACCGAACAGAACCAACCGATCAACTTCACCGCCCAGGCGTTGGACATGTTGGATCTCAAATCGACGGTCATGTGGCTCATGGTTGAACACATGGGCTTGCTGGGCGAAACGCATGTTTTTGACTTGTTGACGCGCGGCAAGAATGGCCCCTTAGCCTGCGACTATGCCTACTCCGTCATCAATCGGAATTACGATCCGATCACCTATGCCCCATCCGCCTACGTCAATGGCCAGTTGGACACTTATGAAATTTGGGACGGCTGTTTTATCGGCGTCAACGTGGGCGCCACTCACATCATCCCGCCATTAACAGACCCTCAATGGACGGCCGTGGCAACTGCGGAGGGACTCGAGTTGGGAGGCTACTATCTGGGTCTGACCCGCGATGACATGGGCGGTTTGCAGATTCTCAACAAGAAAAATAATTATGCCTATTTGATCATGGATAGCAACTCGGTGACATCACCGGGACTTACCAGTGCCTGGGAGGCTGTCAACGCGACCAACCCAATCACCGGGATTACCAATTTCGCCGGCGTGCTGGGCGGGGTGGAAAAGGTTACCTTTGTGAAGGTTGCGTTCGATTCTCTGTACGGCACAAATTTTGGGCCTATTTCGTACCAGTTCTCGATTCCTTACGTCACCAATGGCAGGCTCACGCAACTCAATGTGAAGCGAACGATTACGGCGCCCGACGTTCTTTTTACAGCCGCGAATCTGGTGATCGCCGGCCTGCCGAATTACCTGCCGCTGACGAGGACCAATGCATTTATCGCGTCCGGCTATCCGATTCAACCAGGCGGAGTCGTGCCGAGCACTGTCAATCCTAGCGAACTAATTACTCTTAACAACGTCGGACCTGTCTATTACAATATCGATCCAGGCTTTTTGAGTCAGCAGACTTCTTACGAGACACCGGTCTTTAACTGGGGATCATTCGATGGCTCGACCAATCCTCCCATTATCTATCCTAATGGCTCCAGCCTGGCGGAATTGGAACAAGAAGTCGTATCGGGCACGGGTGTAAGCGTGCCGATTTATCCTTGGGCGCCTGTATCGACCATCAACACCAACACCACCACAGGGGGAGGCGG
>DASYNM010000485.1:0-8186 GCA_036008545.1 Verrucomicrobiia bacterium | reverse complement strand
CGGCAATTCATCAAAAATCTTTTGAATGACCGTTTCGCTGGTTTTGTTTTCCGCCTCGGCCTCGTAGGTGATGGTAACGCGGTGGCGGAGGACGTCCATGCCGATGGTCTTGACGTCCTGCGGCGTCACGTAGCCGCGTCCGCGCAGGAAGGCGTAGGCCTTGGACGCCAGTGTCAAGGCGATGGTGGCGCGCGGCGAGGCGCCCAATTGGATCAGCCCTTGCAGCCCGTCGATTTTGTAGGCGGCTGGTTCGCGCGTGCAACAAACCAGATCGACGATGTAGTCCTTGACCTTGTCATCCATATAAATATCGTTGATTACCTGGCGCGCCTCCATGATTTGCTGGGGCGAAACCACCTGGCTGGCCGACGCGGTGACAGAAGTCCGCGCCATCAGGTCCAGAATCTGCCGTTCCTCCTCACGCGACGGATAGACGATTTTCAATTTCAACATGAACCGGTCCACCTGCGCTTCGGGCAACGGATAGGTGCCCTCTTGTTCAATGGGATTTTGTGTGGCCAGCACGAGGAAAGGCTCCTCCAGCTTGAAGCTGGTATCGCCGATGGTGACTTGTTTTTCCTGCATGGCTTCGAGCAAGGCGCTTTGCACCTTGGCCGGCGCGCGGTTGATTTCGTCCGCCAACACCAAATTGGCGAAAATGGGGCCGCGCCGGGTGGTAAAGGCGCCGGTCTGAGGATTATAAATTTGCGTGCCGATCAGGTCGGCCGGAAGCAGGTCCGGGGTGAATTGGAGGCGGGAGAACTTGACATGGATGGCGGAGGCCAGGGCCTTGACCGAGAGAGTCTTGGCCAGGCCCGGCACGCCTTCCAGCAGGACGTGTCCATTGGCCAGGAGGCCAATGACCAGACGTTCGACCAGGTAATTCTGGCCAATGATGACCTTGCCGATTTCGCTGAAAAGCGGGCGCACAAAAGCGCTGGACTGCTGCACCTGTTCATTAATTGCGCTGATGCCTGTATTCATAGTCAATAAACTGCGTCAAAGACGTTAAATATGTCCAAAAGACAGTGGAAGAGCAAACTTTGTTCAGAAAAATACGCTGACGAGGTGCACAAAAAGATGCTGCGCAGGTCGCGTTGGCGCGAGCGAGTGGCAACCGCGACGCAGTGGGTCCGGCCTTTGTTTGAGAAGCCCCTCTCTCCCCGCTCGGGCCTCGCAGGAAGAGGGGGAAAACACTTCTATTTGCGCGGAACGTAGCTACAGAAACTGGTCATTCTCCCGGCACAATGGTTTCCCAAGCAGAACCCCGTCTCATTCCCGCCTTAACGCGGGGCAGCGGATTGAACAAGACCCGCGTTGTCGAGGGCCGAGAAGACATCGGCGGGCGCGAGACCGAGCCAGGGATCGGAGTCGGGCGTCAAAAACAGTTCCGCGTAAACTCGTTTGTTCAAGGCAGCAAGATCCTGGGGTGCGCTGCCGTCGGCAAACCATTGGTGGAGGCGCGCGTGCAGTTGGTATTCGTTGCGCACCGTGTCCTCGGCGATGGAGTGCTCAAGCCCGCGCACCATGCGCATCATGGGTGTTTCGACGAAACTCTTGCTCATCGCCAGGCGCATCGCATCCACGCCATCGGGCTGTTTCGAGTGAATCAACGCAAGTGCGCCTGCATCCAAACGTGCATCCTCTGCGTGCAAGGCCGCGATGGCCCGCCAAGTTGAATCGCTGGCGAACTCCACCAAACGATTTCGGTTCACCACTTCAACCTGCGCGCCGCCGACGAGCATTGGCGCTTCAATAGCTGATTTGCTTATGGTGCGGCGTGCTGCCACTGCGGCGTCCGGGTTTTTACTCGCGAGCGTCAAGCCCGGCAGCGCTGGCGTGGGGCCGACTCGCGCCAGGTCGCGCAACCACTGCCGTTGTATGCCGGCTAATTGTGTCGCGTGATAATCCTTTAGGAACGCTTCTCGTTGAATGCCACTCAAAACAGACGCTTGTCGTTCCGCAGCGGCAGCGCGCCGGAGACCTTCGAGAAAGGCTTTCGCGCCATACAATCCCGGCAGCGCGTCAATCGGCCTGCCTTCGGCGTCGAGGATATAATGGATGCTGTTACCGGTGATGGTGCGTTTGATTTCGCGCCCGTCGCCAAAATCAATCGTGATGATAGGCACGGGCCGAACGGATTGCCAATGGAGGATGAAATTCTCGCGCAGATATTGGGCGACTTCCGCATTGGCATAGAGCGTGGTGCGAAAGAAACGGCTGTTGGCGCAGCTATATTCCTCATTCAAACGACCCAGCAAACGCAACGACAGAATGGGCTTCCCGGAAGCGCGCGCGGACGCCTCGGCCTGCTCCAAATCGGTGAACCAATACAACTGCGAGGCATAATTGTCGCGTTGTTCCCCGACTGAATCAAACGCGCATTGGATGCGATTCCACGTTTCATCTTCGGCCGTGGTTTCAACCGCACGCGCACGTTGCAGGTGCGCGGCCGTTTCCTTTCCATATACATTCGACAACGCCGTGATCCCAGGTTGACCGGCGGCGCGCAAAGCTTTGATGGCCATGGCCGATAGCGCTTGATCATCAGACGTTGCTTGGTGGGCGTATTTTAGAAGCGAGTTGGAATCAGCCGGAACTTGGGCGCCAGCAACACGGGGAAATGTCAGCGTGTAACTGACAGCGAACATCCCTGCGAACAACGAACAACAATATTTTGTTTTCATGCCGCTACTTTGCCGGATCGCCCGGCCATGTTGTCATCGGCGGGTGAAAAGATTGTAAAATTGTTGTATGCAATGGCTCCGCCGCAGGCCGGTGACGGAGTCGCGAGCGTCAGCTTGTTGGAGGTTCTACAGCAAGACCTCGCGCTTGCTTGATGTCTTCGGCGATTTGCGCGCGGAGGGTGGCGGGGGTGGGGAATTTTTTTTCGTCGCGCAGCTTTTTCAAGAAAACCAATTCCAATGCTTGACCGTATAGGTTGCCGTCGAAATCCAGCAGGTGCGCTTCGACGTGCAGTTGTGGGTCGGCGGAGTGAATGGTGGGACGATGACCGATGTTGACGGCGGCCCGATAACGCGCGGAAGCGATGTGCGCCTCCGCGGCATACACCCCCGGCGGCGGCGTGAGAAGGCCGGTAATTTCGAGGTTAGCGGTGGGGAAGCCCAGCTTTCGTCCCATTCTCTCGCCTTCGATTACAACGCCGCGAAGAGCGTAGGGGCGTCCCAACATTCGTGCGGCCAGGGCAGAATCGCCGCTGCGCACAGCGTCGCGGATGCGCGTGCTGCTGACCGACTGGTCGTCCAGTTCCACGTCGCGCAAGGCGTGGAGCGTGAAACCGAGCTCGCCGCCCAGCTTGCGCAGCAAGGCGACATTGCCGGAGCGGCCTGCGCCGAACATAAACCCATCCCCCACGCAAATGCTTTTGATCTGTTTGAAATCACGCGCCAGGCCGCGGACGAATTGCTCGCCCGGAATTTGGCTGAAGGCTTTGTCAAACCGAATAACGTAGGCAACCTCCACGCCGAAGGACGCGATGACCTCCAACTTTTTATCCAGCGGATAAATCAACGGCGGCACGCGGCCCGGCGCGACAATGGCATTGGGATGGCGGTCAAACGTAACCACTACCGGAACGCCCTGATGCTTTGCGGCGTCGGTAATGATTTGGTTGAGGACGCGTTGGTGGCCGAGGTGAACGCCGTCAAACACACCGATGGCCGCGCAGACGGGGCGCGAATTCGGCTGCAAGGCAGCGGCATCGGCAAGGACCTTCATCCGGCGGGCAGGCTCGTCTGGGCGGCCAGCTTCAAAAAGGGGATGACCCGCAGTTGGAAATCGGAGGAGGAAAGTTTAAGGGCGTCCTCGAACTGCAGGGCGTCTTGTACATTAAATTTTCCCGAAACAACACGGCGCAGCGTGGCCAGGTGCGCGCCGCAGCCGAGCTTTTGCCCCAACTCGTGGGCCAACGCGCGCACGTAGGTGCCCTTGGTGCAGGCCACACGGAAAAAGCCGATAGGCTCCTCGTACTTGGAAAACAAAAAATGATAGACGTGAATCAGGCGTGCCTTGCGTTCGACCTCGAGGCCTTTGCGCGCCATCTTGTAGAGAGGAACGCCCTTCACTTTGACAGCGGAAACCATGGGCGGCATTTGCATTTGGTCGCCTTGAAAAGCGGCGGCGCCTTCATTCAACTCCTCCAGCGTCATCAATGGCACCGGCAGCGAAGAAACCAATTCGCCATCGGCGTCGTAACTGTCGGTCGTCTCGCCAAATTTGATTGTGCCCTCATAAACCTTGTCGTCGGACATTAGTTTTTCGGAGAGCTTGGTGCCCTTGCCCAGCACAATGATGAGCAGGCCGGTGGCATTGGGATCGAGCGTGCCGCAATGGCCGACTTTCTCCAGACGGAAGGCGCGGCGAATGGCATCGACCACGTCGTGCGAGGTTGGCCCGGCGGGCTTGTCAATAAGAACAGCCCCGTCCATTGGATCAAATTCGCGCATGATTCAGGGTGCAGCTTCGAGCGCTTTCTTGACAGCGGCGATGACGCGGCGCTGGACGGAGAGCGGCTTGCCGGGGATGCGAGCGCCAGCCGCGGCGATATGGCCGCCGCCCCCGAATTGGCCGGCAATTGCGTTGACATCGATGTTAGGCGATTTGGAGCGAAGGCTCAGGCGCGTCAAGTCGGGTCCCACTTCCTCGAAGACCACCGCCACGACGACTGGCTCGATGGCGCGAATGTGGTCGATGAGTCCCTCCGTATCGCTGCGATCGGCGCCGGTGCGGGCGAAGTCCTTTTGCTTGAGCCACAGGTACGCGATCTGGTCGTGGTGCGCCAAATGGAAATGATTATAAACGTGCTTGAGCAGGCGGACGCGTGACAGGGAGAAGGATTGATAAACTTCGTGGCAAATGGTTTCCACGTGCGCGCCTAACCTTACCAATTCACCCGCCGTGTGATAGGTTACCGGCTGCGTGGTGGAATACTGAAACGATCCGGTGTCAGTCGAGACGGCGGTGAACAGGCAGTCGGCGATGGCCGGCGTGATCGGCCAGCGGGCGGTTTGCAGCAGCCGGAAAATCAACTCGCCGGTCGAGGCTTCGCGAGCCGAGATCCAATTCATGTCGCCATAGCGCGTGTTGCTCTCGTGATGGTCGATGTTGATCAGGGATTTTCGACGCTCGGCAGCCGGGCCGACCTTGCCCAGGCGCTCGAACGAAGCGCAATCGGTGCAAATGACCAGATCAAATTTCCTCTGGCCGTCGGGCTTTTGCCAAAGATGCCCAGGGTCCAGGAAGGCATACTTCTGCGGCATGATGTCCTCATTCCAGCAGGAGACATTTTTGCCCAGCTTGTGCAGCGCGAGGCTCAGCCCAATTTGCGAGCCGATGCAATCGCCGTCGGGCCGGACATGCCCGGCGACGCAAATGGAGTGGCTCTGGTCGATGGTTTGGATGATGCTATCGATGATTTTAGGATGCGATTTCATGTGTCGGACGAGGATTGCTCCAATTCGTCCAATAAGCGGAGGATGCGATTGCCCTTTTCGACCGATTCGTCCAGCACGAAGCGAAGGTGCGGTGTGTACTTGAGCACGACCGCCTTGCCCAAATAGCCCTGGATGCGCTTGCGGTTTTGTTCAATCGCCTCCATCGCCTTCTTCTTTTGCGCTTCCCCTCCCAACACGCCAATAAAGACCGTGGCGTTGTGGAGATTGGGGGCGACATCGACGTCATTGACGTTAATCAAGCCGACTTCATCGACGGGCAGGAGGCGGCGAATGACCTCGCCGATTTCGCGTTTCAACAGTTCCCTGACCCGTTGCAGTCTGAGCGACATAACAAAAACTCCGCGTCAGGCCAGTTTGGGAGCGACTTTTTCAACGGTGAAACATTCGATCACGTCGCCAGGCTGCATATCGTTAAAACCTTCAATGCGGATGCCGCACTCCATGCCGGCCCGCACTTCGTTGACCTCATCCTGGAAGCGGCGCAACGTCTGGACGACACCTTCGTAAATCAAGCCCTTGCGCCGGAGGATGCGGGCCTTGCCACGCACGACCCGGCCATTGGTCACCATGCAGCCAGCGACGTTGCCGCCTTTGGAAAGTTCGAACAACTTACGCACTTCTGCCGAACCGATGATGACCTCTTTGATGACCGGCTCGAGCAAGCCCGCCATGGCTTCTTTGACCTGATCGATCAACTCGTAAATGATCGAGTAAAGCTTGATCTGCACGCCTTCGCGCTTGGCCAGATCAGCCACGCCGACGTCAATGCGCGTGTGAAAGCCCAGGATGATGGCCGAAGAAGCGGAAGCCAGCAGCACGTCCGACTCGGTGATGGTGCCCACCGCGCTGTGGATGACCTCCAATGCCACCGGATCCGCCTCGATTTTTTTCAGCGCCTCGACAATGGCCTCGACGGAGCCTTGGGTGTCGGCCTTAACGACGACCTTCAGCACTTTGGCTTGATTGGCATCCAGCGTTTCAAAAAGCGTTTCCAATGTGACTTTGGCGCGAGCCTCGGTGGATAGACTGCGGGCGGCCATAGCGCGTTGTTCGGCCAGATCGCGCGCGGCCTTCTCGTCTTCCAGCACGCTGAATTCCAAGCCGGCCTCGGGGATGCCGTTTAGCCCCAAAATCTTGACCGCAACCGACGGGCCCGCCTCTTTCAGGCGCGCCCCCTCCTCGCTGATCAATGCGCGGACTTTGCCCCAGTAAGGTCCGCAGATGACGACCTCACCAACGCGCAAAGTTCCTTTTCGCACCAGCACGGTAGCGGTCGGGCCGCCGGGTTCCAGTCCGGACTCGATGACGTTGCCCTTTGCGCGGCGATCGGGATTCGCCTTGAGTTCCAGCAGGTCGGCTTGCAGCAGGATCATATCCAGCAATTTATCCACGCCCTGTTTCGTTAAGGCCGAGACATCGACAAAAATCGTGTCGCCGCCCCAATCGTCAGGCACCAGACCTTTATCCTGGAGTTGCTGCCGGACTTTCATCGGATTGGCATTCGGATGATCGCACTTATTGACAGCCACGATGATCGGCACTTTGGCCGCCTGCGCGTGGCTCAATGCCTCCAGCGTCTGCGGCATGACGCCGTCGTTGGCCGCCACCACCAGCACGACAATATCCGTGACTGTCGCGCCGCGCGCCCGCATGGCGCTGAAAGCGGCGTGGCCGGGAGTGTCCAGGAAGGTGATCTGCTGCATTTCAGTTTTGCGTTCCGGATGCGGGAAGGAAATCGTGTAAGCGCCGATGTGCTGGGTGATGCCGCCCGCTTCCCCGGCCGCCACGTTGGATTTGCGGATGACGTCCAGTAAAGTCGTTTTGCCATGATCGACGTGGCCCATGATCGTCACCACCGGCGCGCGCGGCTTCATTTGCTCCGGCTTGTCCTCGACATCCAATTCAACCTTGCGGACAGGGGTGTGAGCGCCGCCGCCGCGCTCGCGTTTTTCGACCTCGAAACGGAAATTATATTTGGCGCAAATCCGTTGCGCCACGTCCTCGTCAATCGATTGGTTGACGTTGGCGAACACCCCCGCCTCCATCAGGTCTGCGATAAGCTGGAAGGGCTTGCGTTTCAACTGCTCAGCCAAGTCCCGGACTATGATCGGCGGTTTGAGCGTAATCAATTGGCCGGTGGCGGGTGCGACGAATTTTTCCGGGGCCTTGGCGGGCGCGGGAGCGGGCTTGGGCGACCATTGAGGCGGCCTGGCGGCCGGCCTTTGCCCGGACATAGGAGAAGCGGATGGCCCCACAGGAGCACCTGGTCGGCGAACATCCCCTCGGCGTAGAAAGTCTGTTTTGCCGGCGACAGGGGCACCACGAGGAGGCGCTTTATCCGGTTGCGGACGAGGGGCGGGCTTCTGCGGCAATTGCACAAAGCCGACCTTTTCCCCAATTTTTGGCTTTGGCGGAAGCAGAGGCGGCGGTGGAGGCGCGACGGGCTTTGGAATATCAACTGGGGCCGGCGGCGCGACCGGCGGGGCCACGACAGGTGGTGTCAAAGCAATCGGTGCTTCAACCACGGCTGGCTCTGCGACCGCTAAAGGCGGAGGGGAGACGGGCGCGGCGGGCGCAACGGCTTCCGGCAATGTGGCAACTTCCGGCAACGGCGCTGGAGCAGCGGGCTGCGCCTGGGGAGGAGGTTCGGCCACGATGACCGCGGCTGGCGGCGCGGTAACTACAGCCTCTAACGAAACCGGTGGTGTAGGC
>DASYNM010000484.1:0-7452 GCA_036008545.1 Verrucomicrobiia bacterium | reverse complement strand
AACGGTCGACGAGGTGCGCGCGCGCGCCGGCGTCAAGAAGGCAAGCCTTTACCATTTCTTCGATTCAAAGCGCGTACTCACTCGCGCGGCGTTGCAGCATTTCTGGGAAAAGGTCGCAAAGCCAGCTTATGAAAAACACTTTTCTCTACCAAATCCACCGCTTACCCGAATCACTAATTTCCTTAACTGGCTGCAAGGTTTGCAGCGAGAAAAGTTCCGCAACATCGGACGGGTACCTGGGTGGCTGTTCTTTACTCTGGGTTGCGAGTTAGGCACTCACGAGCCAACGGTCAGCGAAGAGCTTTATAAAATTGAGGCGGCTGAACTCCGGTACTTCGAATCAGCCATCCGCGATGCTTTCGACCAGAATGTTATGGGACAAAGTAATCCACGGATTGCGGCGATCTCCCTCCGAGCTGCGGTGGAGGGGCTTTTGGCCCGGGCCCGCATACTGAATGATCCAGACGAGCTCAGCGCCTTAACGGAATTGCCCATAAACATCTTGCGGCTCAGTCCACATGGAACAACAACATCCCTCTCGGCAGGCAGGAGTTCGAGGAATCGAAGCGCTCACGCAAGGAACCCCGGGCAATGAACCTGTATGCCATCATCCATAAAAATAACCGCATGTTAAAGCAAACTATGAAAATAGCATTGAGAACCAAATCGAATAGAGGACGCCTCATCGTCCCGATCTGCGAATTCAGCTTCGCGGCCTATCCGGTCCAGATCAACCGCGTCTTTCGATGCCTCCCGGTCACGAGGAGTCCGCAAAGCAAATCGCATGACTTGCAGCGGAACGTGTCGAGGGGAATTTGCCTATGAAAAAGTTTCCACAAAATTCGGTCCCGGTGGCGGATGCTCAAGCAGCAAAAGCGTGTTTCATTTGCAAAAAGCCGATTGCGGACGACAACTGCATCAGGTTCTATCGCCTGCCCCAAAAGGCGGATGTAACGCACGATCCACAAACCACGCGAATATTGTTATGCTCTTCGACTTGTGCTTTCAGGTATTTCACGACTTTAGAAAACGTGACAACGACGAACCATCAAACATAAAGAAAAATATGAACAGCAACAACCATGATTCGCACGAGGAAATTGCCACGAGCAATGTTGAGACTCGCGGCAATCTAACGGCGGCTGAAACACCAACAGATTTGCGGCGCCCTAAATCTAACGGCGACGAAAACATTCCAACGGGTTCGCCATCCAACAACAAGGGTGCCGCCACGAAACGCCTTCACGGGACGGTCGCCGCAATTACGGCGCTAATAGTGGCAGTGGCTGCGGGCGTTTATTATTTCGCATTCATCGCGCCATTTGAGTCCACAGACGATGCGTTCATCGAAGCACATGTCCCGGCGGTTGCGCCCCAAATTTCCGGGCGAGTGGCACAATTATTAGTGCAGGACAACCAGGAAGTAAAAGAAGGCGATCTGTTGCTTGAAATTGATGCGAGAGATTATGAGGCAAAACTTTCACAGGCACAGGCCGACCTCGCAGCGGCGCACAGCCAGCTTGCGCAGGCAAAAGCGCAATTTGCCGTGGACGAGGCGAAAGCGGAAGAGGAGCACGCGAACCTCGCCGCCGTCGAGGCACAAGCCGCCTATGCCGAAACCAATTTGGCGCGGCTTCAAGCGATTGGAGACTATGGAGTGTCACAGAACCAGATTGATGTTGGCCAAACACAGTTACGTTCCACGGCTGCGGATGTGCAGGTAGAGTTCAATAAGATCAGGGCGGCTGAGGCGCAAGCGGCGTTAAGCAAGGCCAGTATCGCCACTGCGGAGGCCAACGTTGAGCAAAGCCAGGCGGCCATGCAACAGGCCGAACTAAATCTTTCCTACACGAAAATCACCGCGCCGGAAACGGGTTACGTTACCCATCGCACTGTGGAACAAGGCGCGTACGTTCAACCGGGACAGGCATTGCTCGCCATTGTGCCGCACCAGATTTGGGTTGTCGGCAATTTCAAGGAAACGCAACTGACTCACATGCATCCCGGCCAGCCGGTCACAGTGCATGTGGATGCGTATCCACATCTCAAATTCACCGGGCACGTGGACAGCATTCAATCCGGTTCGGGCGCGCAGTTCAGCCTGTTTCCGCCTGAGAATGCCACGGGCAACTACGTCAAGGTCGTCCAGCGTGTGCCAGTCAAGATTGTACTTGATGAAGTTTCCGGCGCCAACATTGTGCTTGGTCCGGGCATGTCTGTGGAGCCGAAAGTTCGCGTGAAGTAACCGCAACTGAGGACGAAACATGAAATCTTCTGACCAGAGCGACGCCAAGGAAACAGGGAGCACGGGGAGGCTTGCACTCCCCGTGAATCCCTGGCTGATTGCCGCAGCGGTGGTGTTGCCGACGTTCATGGAAGTGCTCGATACGACGATCGTCAGCGTCGCCTTACCATACATTGCCGGCAATCTTTCGGCTTCGACCTCCCAGGCGACATGGGTGCAGACGAGTTATCTGATTTCCAATGCCATTGTGCTGCCGGCCAGTGCGTGGTTTTCAGCTTTCTTCGGACGCAAACGCTATTTCATGGTTTCTATTGCCGTTTTTGCCGTGGCATCGCTGTTAAGCGGCATCGCGCCGTCGCTTGGCTTTTTGGTGGCTGCGCAGTTGCTGATGGGTGCGGGCGGTGGGGCGTTGCAACCGCTCTCACAAGCCATCCTGATGGAATCCTTTCCACCGGAGAAGCGCGGCAAGGCGATGTCGGTTTGGGCTTTGGGCGTGGTAGTGGCGCCGGTACTGGGTCCGGTGGTCGGCGGATGGATCACGGATCATTATACATGGCGATGGTTATTCTATATCAACGTTCCGGTCAGCGTGGTCGCGTTGTGGATGATTCAACAGTTGCTAACTGATCCGCCGTACCTGCGCCAGCTAAAACCTGGACGGATTGATGCCATTGGCTTTGGTTTGCTGGCCCTCTGGCTGGCGACAATGCAAACGGTGCTCGACAAGGGACAAGAAGATGACTGGTTCTCGGCGCTTTGGATTCGCTGGTTCAGTCTCATTTCAGGCATCTCGCTCGTCGCTTTGGTCATTTGGGAATTGCGAGAAAAGTCGCCTATCATAAATCTGCGCGTATTGACAAACCGGAACTTCCTCCTGGGCTGTGTTATCGTCACGCTCATCGGTGTTCTGAGTTATAGTCCGCTGACACTGCTGCCGCTCTTCCAGCAAAATTTGCTCGGCTATACGGCGCTTCAGAGTGGTCTTGCTCAATATCCGCGCGGTATCGGTTCACTACTGGTGCTGCCGTTGGTTGGCTTTTTGAGCAGCCGTGTGGATAACCGAAAAATTATCGTCGCGGGAATTATTTTGACGGCATCTTCCTCACTGATGCTGGGCAACATCGATCTCGACGTCGCCAAAAGCAATTTTAACCTCGCGAACCTTCTCCAGGGGGCAGGCGTGGCTACCGCTTTCGTCCCGCTGGCAACCACGGCGATGGGCTTGCTGCGCAACGAACAGATGGGCAATGCCACCGGGCTCTTCAATCTGATGCGCAATTTGGGCGGCAGCATTGGCATTTCAATGGTTACGACGATGCTCGCTCGTGGTGCACAGGCGCATCAAACAGTGCTGGTGGCGCATCTAACACCGTTCGACCCGAGTTATCAGGCCGCGTTGCAAGCCGACCAGGCTGCGCTTGTGCAGGGCGTCGGCCCGGCGCAGGCACAGCTCATGGCCCCTGGCGTGATCTACAATTCGCTTTTGCAGCAATCGAGTTTGCTGGCCTATGTGGACGACTTCCGTCGGCTGGCGTTCCTGTCATTTGCCTCCATTCTCGCGGTGCTGTGGATGAAGCGTGTCTCCGCGAAAGGAAGTGTCGCAGTTCATTAAAGATTAACTGAATGAGCAGGACATTATGAAAACATTGACATTAAAACCAAAATTCGCCGGACAGTATGAACACGCGGCTGTGATTCATGATCCTCAGTTGCCGCGCGACTTCGAGTCCGAGCAAGAAACCAATCAATTGAAAGAGGAAAATCCGGTTACCAGCCATCTTGATTTAACCTTGGACATTTGCGCGGAAGACGGCTCGCGAACGCGGTTCTACCAAAATGACGAAGCAAGTGTCAGCAAGACGATGCTGCAGTTGGCAACGCCCCGGTTATTTAACCAGCCTTTGTTCACACTTGCCTCGGAACATAGTGTCAGCGTCATTCCTTGCCGAACTGTTGACCTGATTCTCGCGCACACAGAGTCGCCTTCTCCACTGCTGCCTATGCCGGCCGGCTGGGTGGACGCGGTCGAGGTCAGCAGTGAGGCGCTTTTAGAAAATACCGGCGCGGAGGAATCGCCCGCCACAATGGATGAAGGAATATCGTTAGTGGAAATTCACACTGTGGGCGACTGGATGATTCGGCTAAAGCTGGAAATCACAAAACGGGCAACCATCCAGGAGCAACGCCAGCTTTTGATTCATTTTATTGATTTGCCGGTCATCCCATTTCGACTGGAGGCAGGCGGGATCGGTTTTATCAATCCATCGAAGATCAGCCGGGTGACCATTTATCCGCCGGTCGAAGGAGTTACCGAGACTGCGCTACAGGTGGATTTGTTGCAGTGCATTCGCTCGTGAAAAACAAACACAAAGGAATTTATGAAAACTCCGGATTTTAAAAAGGCATCGAGTCTTGCATTCGGCCTCCTTGTCGTTGCGGGATGCGCCGTCGGCCCAAATTATCATCAGCCGGAAATATCCATGCCCGAGCAATGGAGCGAACCATTGGTCGGCGGTGAAACAAACAGCGCTGGATCCGTCGCTGGCTGGTGGAAAAATTTCAATGATCCGGAACTGGATTCATTGATTGGCCGCGCGGTGCAATCGAACCTTGATTTGCACATCGCCGAGGCGCGGGTGCGTGAAGCGCGCGCCGAATACGGTGTCGCCGTCGGGAACCTGTGGCCTACGGTTGACGCTTCCGGTTCTTACACGCATCAGCGGGTTAGCCAGAACCAGCCATACTTTGTCGATTTGCCGCCGTCATTCAATATTCCTCTGGAAAACGATGCCTATCAGTCCGGGTTTGATGCTTCCTGGGAGGTTGACGTGTTTGGCGGCCAGCGGCGTGCCGCCGAATCAGCCAAAGCGCAAGTTACCGCGGCTGAATTTGGGGAGCGCGACGTTCTTGTCTCATTACTTGGCGATGTGGCGGTTAATTACGTGGAGGCGCGCGGTTATCAGCGGCAAATCGAAATTGCCAACGAAAACCTTCAGGCTCAGGAACAGTCGCTGGCCATTACACAAAGGCGGTTTGAACATGGATTGGTGAGCAACCTCGACGTACAACAGGCTGCGACGTTGCTGGCCACCACGCGCGCGACCGTGCCCACGCTGGAAACGTCGCTTCAGGCCTCGATTCATCGGCTTGGCGTTCTGCTGGGACAACCGCCGGAGGCGTTGCAAACCGAATTGTCAACCGTGGCGCCAATTCCTGCCGCTCCGCCGGAAGTGCCGGTCGGCTTGCCGTCAGAACTCTTGCTGCGTCGGCCCGACGTGGCGCAGGCGGAACGGCGGTTGGCGTCGGCGACGGCAAACATCGGCGTGGCCAAGGCTGATTTGTTCCCAAAGTTTTATCTTACAGGTGTCGTTGGGCTTGAGAGTGTCAGCGCCAGCGACTGGTTCGACGCTGGCAGCCGGTTCTGGTCCGCCGGTCCCACAGTGCAATGGAACATTTTCGACGCTGGCCGCATTCGCGCCAACATTAAAGTACAAAACGCGCGGCAGGAAGAGGCATTGGGCGATTACGAGAAAACGGCGTTGAGCGCTTTTGAAGATGTAGAGAACGCGTTGGTGGCTTACGCCAAGGAACAGGTGCGGCGGCGTTCGCTGGAAGACGCGGTGAAGTCCAGCCAGGAGTCGTTAAATTTGGCGAACAAGCTCTATGCCAATGGCCTGACTGATTTCATCAATGTCCTTGATGCCGAGCGCTCGCTGTATGAGGCGGAGGATGCGCTGGCCCAAAGTGACATGACGGTCTCCGCGGACGTCGTCGCGCTCTACAAATCGCTCGGCGGCGGATGGGAGAGACAATCGATGTCCACCTCCGCTGCCGCTGAAAACCAAACCGACGCAAAACGAGAAAGGCTATGAATTATGTCAACTCGACCGTTTGCACAATTTCTTTCCGGATCGCGTTCCATTTTCAACGTGTTTGGCGTCAGTGCTAGCGTCTGGCTGGCGAGCGGCATGATCATGGGGGGGCTTTTGAATGTGGCCGCTGGTGACACTCCTGCCGCAAATCAAATCTTTGAAAAAGTGCTGGAAAATTATAGCTCATTTTCGAGCTACAGCGATGAAGGACAAATCATTACAGCCACGGATGGTGATGTTGCTGCCACCAGATTCACAGTTCGGTTGGCCCGGCCAAATTTTTATAAAATCGAATGGCAATGGAACAGCCAATCATCGCCTTCCACCGAAGATTCGGCTGCCTCAGCAGTCTGGTCTTCAGGCGCTGGAAATTATTTACAGGTGGGATGGGGAGTAGAAGGACCGATCAATCGCGACACTGCTTTGGCCAACGCAGCCGCACTTTCCGAAGGCGCGGCGGCAACAATCCCGGGATTATTTTTCAGTACACAAGTTCCGTTGGAAGAACCGACGTGGAATGAAAAACGACTAACGGATGAAAAACTAGGAGATATAGATTGCTACGTGCTGGTCCGGGAATCGCAGTTTGGAGAGACGAAGACCTTTTGGATTGGCAAGCAGGATTTTTTGATTCACCAGGTTCGGACCGTCGTGAGTGCCAAAGCCATGCAGGTTGCATTGGCAAAAGCAGCCAAAGGCAGTCCGGAAATCGCTGGCAGTCTGCATGGCTTTATCTCTACCGAGACACACACAAACATTATCTTGAACCAACAATTTTCGCGGTCGGATTTTGTCCCTTCATTTCCCTTATTTCAACAGTGGATCGACGAGTAAAATCGTATGAGCCAAATCATTCAATTCCTTGGTTGGCATGACGGTCTGGTTCTCTTTCTGGTGGTTTTGGCTGAACAGGGTGGCGTTCCCGTTCCCGCCGCGCCATTGCTCCTGGCCGCCGGCGCTTTGGCCGCCAATGGACAATTGAACTTCATCTTAGCCATCGCATGGACCACTTTGGCCTGTCTCGTTGCCGATGCTTTTTGGTTTTACGTGGGACATCGGGGCAAGACCCATCTTTTGTCACTTTTTGGCCGGTGGCATAATACCCGAAGGGCACGCCCGCGAACCGGCGTCAGGGCAACTCTTCGCGGAATACGGATACTCACTGCGGCCAAGTTTCTTCCGCTGGGAACGCTGGTGCCTCTACGGGCCGGATCTTTGGATGTCGTTCCAATGCGGTTTCTACTCCTGGATGTGCCCGGCTCATTGATTTACGCGAGTGTCTATCTACTTTTGGGATTTTTCTTTCACCAGCAGTTGCATCAACTGACGGCAATT
>DASYNM010000483.1:0-5503 GCA_036008545.1 Verrucomicrobiia bacterium | reverse complement strand
CTGCCCAAATCATCCCGGCGGCGGACATCGCCAACGCCAACCTGGATAATTGCTCGCTCTTGCTTTGGCAGGCACCGTTGCCGGACGGAGCGGAGGCCGACCGCCTGCAATCCTTCGCGTCTGAGGGCGGCGTGGTGATTTTCTTTCCGCCGGGGCAGGCCAGCCCGCGGCAGTTCGCCGGCTTGAGTTGGGGCGATCCGCAAACTTCCACCTCGCAGGATGGGTTTCGCATCCTGCGCTGGAATGAGGACGAGGGGCCACTTGCCAAGAGCGACGAGCATCAGAGCTTGCCTCTGTCGCAAACCAGTTTTGCGCGACGCCAGCAGATGGTCGGACCGAAGAATATCCTCGCCGCTTTCGAGGATGGCGCGCCTTTTTTGGCGCGGCAAAATGTCGGCAAGGGCGAGGTCTATTTTTGCGCGTCGCTCCCGCAAGACGATTGGTCCAGCCTGGGCGAAGGTCCCGTTCTGGTGCCGATGGTGCAGCGCCTGCTCCAGGCCGGCAGTCGCCGCTTGCAACAAGTTTCCTCCGTCGCCTGCGGCGAGATGGGGTCGGTCGATCTGGCGCGCACATGGGTTTGCGTCGATTCGACGCAGCCGAAGGATATTCGGTTCGACGCCGGAGTGTATCGCAGTGGCGACCGTCTCCTCGCGGTGAACCGGCCGCCGGCGGAAGATGAACCCGACGTGATGGACGCCGACGAAACGCGTAAGGTCTTCGGCGATCTACCGGTGCAAACGTGGGAACAGCGGCATTTGGAGATTGGACAATTGCAAGGGGAAATCTGGCGCCTGTTTGTTTTCGCGATGCTGCTATTCCTGATGGGCGAAGGCATTTTGATTTTGCCGTCGCGGCAACCAGTGCCAAGCCCCGCCATCCGCGCGCGCCGCCCTGAGCGACGGGAGGAGCAGCCCGCATGAAGCACTTGTCCCTGGCGGCGCCTGCGCTGGTAATCGTCCTGGCCGTGCTCGCCTGGGCGGCGGCCGGTTGGCTCTGTTTTACCAACTGGCGCCGGTCGCCCCGTCGCCGGACCGCCGCGCGGCTGGAGTCCTTGCGGTTTGTGTTGATCACCGTGCTGGCGGTCACGCTCTTGCGCCCGGAATATGTGGAGACGCTCCAACGCACGGCTGCACCTGAAATCGCCATTCTCACCGACGCCTCCGACAGCATGAAAACGCGCGACGTCAGCATGACCAACGGCGTGGTCAGCCGCGAGCAGTGGCTGGACGACCAGTTGACGCGTAAATTTTGGCAGCCCTTGCAGGACAAGGCCAAAGTTTCCGTCGAGCCGTTTTCCACTGCGGCGACCAACCAGAACGCCATCAACGGCACGGATTTGAATCAGGCGTTGGAAGGCCCGCTCCGCCGCTACAAGAATCTCAAGGCCGTTTTATTATTGACCGATGGCGATTGGAACACCGGCTCCTCGCCGCTGGGCATGGCCACGCAATATCGCGAGCAGGGCATCCCCATCTTCACGATCCCGGTGGGACGTGAAACGCCCGTGCCAGATTTGATTCTCGAAAACGTCTCCGCCCCTTCTTACGGATTGCTCGGCGAGGAAATTGCCGTCGCCTTCAAAGTGGTCAACCACCTGCCGCGCGAAGTCAAAACGACCGCTGCCATCTCCGATAACTTTGGCGAAAGCGTCAAGAAGGAAATTACCATTCCGGCCCAAGGCGAATTGGAGGATTCCATTCTCTGGTCCCCGCGTCAGGTGGGCAACATCAGCGCCACCGTCGCGATTCCCGTGCAGCCCGATGAGTCGATCGCCGAGAACAATCAGCGCGGCTTCCAGATGGCGGTGCGCGTGGAGAAACTCAAAGTGCTGGTGGTCGATTCTCTGCCGCGCTGGGAGTATCGCTACCTGCGCAACGCCCTGGCGCGCGATCCCGGCGTCGATGTGCATTGCCTTTTGTGGCATCCTGGCCTGGAACCGGGCGGCGGCTTGGATTACATCTCCTCCTTTCCTGGCAGCAAAGAAGCGCTCGCACCCTATGACGTGGTTTTCCTCGGCGACGTCGGCATCGGCCAGGGCGAACTCAAGGAGCAGGACGCCGAGCTGCTCAAGGGTCTAGTCGAACAGCAGGGCAGCGGCCTGGTGTTCGTTCCCGGTCGGCGGGGCAGGGAAGCCACGTTGGCTAACAGTGCGCTTAAGGACTTGTTCCCTGTTGACCTGGACACCAGCAAACCCGGCGGTGTCGGCCTGGAAAATGAATCGCAATTAGTGTTGACCAGCACCGGCAAACGCCACTGGCTCACGCGCTTCGATTCCGACGAGGAGCGAAACGACGAATTGTGGAAACAACTGCCCGGCTTTTTCTGGTCGGCCTCGGTGGAAAAGAGCCGGCCCGGCTCGGAGGTGTTGGCAGTGCATGGTTCGCTCCGCAATCAATGGGGGCACATGCCGCTGCTGGTCACGCGTCCGGCGGGCAACGGCAAAGTTTTGTTTTTGGGCACCGACAGCGCATGGCGCTGGCGTCGCGGCGTCGAGGACAAATATCACTACCGCTTTTGGGGCCAGGTCGTCCGCTGGATGGCGCACCAGCGGCATCTCTCGGAAAAGGACGGCATGCGCCTTAGTTACAGCCCTGAAACGCCCGAGGCCGGTGACACCGTCTTCCTGCAAAGCACGGTCCTGGATCAGTCTGGATTTCCTGTTGACAAAGGCCCCGTCACGGGCAAGGTGACCTCGCCCGGCGGACGGACGGAGCGCCTCGATTTCAGTCAAGTCGAAGGCGGTTGGGGTGTCTTCAAGTCCAGCTTCACCGCGCAGGAGGTGGGCAAATACAAACTGGAGTTGACCTCCGAACCCTACGGCCGGCATCTGACCACCGAATTCCAGGTCTCCCGGCCGCTGGTCGAAAAACTGGGCCAGCCCATCAACGCGCAAATCCTGGCCGAAATCTCTTCCCTCACCAGAGGCGCGACATTCTCAATGGCGGACGTGGACAAGATGGTCAGCCAAATCGCGCTCCTGCCAGAGCCAAAGCCGGTGGAGAAACGCATCCGCGTCTGGAGCGATCCGAAGTGGGGCGGCGCCATATTGCTATTATTGACGGTATATTGGGCTGGGCGAAAATGGGCGGGCTTGGTGTAGCGCAGCCCTCTAAAATCATATCTAGCGACAGTGGCCCCTAACTCTGGCGAAGTCATCAGTAACGCCAAGCGAAGCCACAATGCGGATTGGCGCACCGCCCATCGAAGTTGACGCTATTACCAGATCGTGAATAGTGCAATGCGCCTGTCTTGCAGAGTGGGCAATCGATCACTCCGCTCGACGCACCTGAGCTTTCTGCGTCTGCTCGAATCATCGCGAGAACCAAGTGGATATTTTTGAAAACCCAATCCACTTTTTGTTGCGCGCGTGCATCTTCGTCATCGCCGCTGAGGACTGATTCTGGATATTCACAGACCATTCTCCCGAGACATATGCTAATTGACGGTTCTGAAGCGAGGCTTTTTTAGTCGCCCTCAGGTTTTTCTCCTTCGACAACTTGCCAGCCAGTGACAGAATACTGGTTGACGGACGGTCTTTTGCTTTGTAGGTTTGCTGGCATGAGCACAGTGGTGGAAATCGAATCGGTGCTGCCGCACTTGACGACCGAAGAGCTCCGACGGGTCGAAGAGGCGGTTCATCAGCAATATCGTCAGCGCAAGGACGTTATTGTTTGTGATGATTCCTACGGCGTGGTTACGGAGACCGACTTGATCGCCTCCGCCGATCAAGCCTTCCTCGCTTACGACAAGGAGGAACAGGAACATGCTCAACGCAAAGCGCGGTGATGTCTGATGGGGACAAGCCAGACAGGAAGAATCGAATCGCGCAGAGTCGCGGAGGGCGCAAAGAAAAGGCAAGCAGGGTTTATTTGACATGTCGGAACGATCGTGTCTCGGAATAGGCCACATCGAGTATTCCCATTCCCACCTCTGCGCTCTCCGCGCCTCTGCGCGAGAATATTGCATTCGTGAAGTCAAATATCGTTGTAATCACCTCGCGCGCTAGCGGTAGTGGCATAGGACGCGCGAGGCTGCCACAGGCGTGCGTTGAGGTTGTTCCAGATCGTTCGGCATAACCATTCAAGTGGTATGATAATTGCAACATTCCCGCATGATGCGGTTCCGACATTTGTGTTCTCTCTTAATCCTGTCTGCGGCAACGGCCCTCTATGGCGGCCCGACCAATTCCATTCTGTTCGTGACCCAAGTGCCTATCCCGGCCGACTTCGGGACGATTGCCTCGACGTTCGGCAACCATCAGGGCGTTCCCGCGACGTGCGGGCGCGGCGGTGATTTGTATATCCGTTACCCCGATGGCACGCTCAAGAACCTGACGCGAGCCGCCGGTTACGGCCAGTGGGGCCAGCAGGCGCCCAACGGCATCGCGGTGCGCCAGCCGTGCGTCCATTGGAGCGGCCAGAAAGCCGTCTTCAGCATGGTGGTGGGATCGCCGACCAACATCAATTCGATTGCTCCCTATTACTGGCAGCTTTACGAAATCACCAATTTCACTTCACCCAACACGGTGCCGGTCATTACCAAAGTCCCGAACCAGCCGACCAACTTTAACAACATCGCTCCCATCTACGGTTCAGAGGACCAGATAATTTTCACCAGCGATCGCCCGCGCAACGGCCAACCCCAGCTCTACCCGCAACTGGACGAATATGAGGAACTGGCCACGGTGACCGGCCTATGGAGCCTGCAACCGACCAACGGCGAACTTTTCATGATCAACCACACTCCGAGCGGCGCTTTCTCCCCGACCCTCGACAGCGCCGGCCGCATCGTTTTTGTCCGTTGGGACCACCTCCAGCGCGATCAGCAGGCGGACACCGATTGGGAGAACGGTTACATCACTTACGGCGCGTTCAACTGGAGCGACGAGTCCTCCAATTCCTACGCGACGACCAATCTGACCGAAGAATATCCCGAGCCGCGTCCCGTCCGCACGGATTTGTTGGCAGGCACCGGCTTGTCCGGGAATACCTTCAATCAATTTTTCCCCTGGGCCATCTGCCAGGATGGCACGGACGAGGAAACTTTGAACCACATCGGCCGCCATGAAATCGGCGGCAGTTACGCCTCGGCGTCCTTCACTAACGACCCGAATATTCAGGACCTTTATTATTACGGCGCCAACTACAACACCAACACCATCGATAACTTTCTCGATGTGCGCGAGGACCCGAATGTCCAGGGGCTTTTCTATGGCGTGGACGCGCCGGAATTCGCGACGCACGGGGCAGGGCAGATAGTTAGCATCACAGGCAACACCAATATCAACGCCTTCTACATGCTCATCAATTATCTTACGCCCCGCTCGACTCATACCTACGCTGATTCACCCACCAACGTGCCGCCGGACGATACGGGGATGTACCGCAATCCCATCATGACCTCGGACGGATACATGATCGCTGCCCATACGACCAACACACAGGCAGAAACCGATGCCGACACCGTGTCCTATCCGGGCACTAATTATCCCTTCACCAGTTTC
>DASYNM010000482.1:0-4994 GCA_036008545.1 Verrucomicrobiia bacterium | reverse complement strand
CTTGCCGGCTGGAAGCCGGCGATACGGCAGGTTGGAAACCTGCGCTACGAACCTTGATGGGCAAGTGAGAGTTCATCTTGAAGCGGCGGCGATGGTGATGCGCTGGCGAAAGACTTCCATCTTGGGCGCGCTGTTGGTGGACAGGTAATTCTTGAGGGCGATCGGATTGCCCGCCAGACCGCGCGCCTGGACCAACGCTTCCGGCTCCAGAATGCCGAACTCCAACTCGACGCTGTTGGGCAGAGTATTGGACCAGAAGGCATAGCCGACAGGATAGTAGGAGATGTTCGGATTGGCCGGATGGTAAAAATTCGTGTTGCCGTACTGGTCATAGGGAGTGATGCGCAGGTCGATGACTCCGTCGGCGACCTTATGCCAGTAATTGGTGTCGTAAACCTCAGCGATTACGTCTTTGTGGAACTGCAGCCAGAGGTCGTTGGTGAACACAGGGGCCAGAGCATTCCAACTGGTTTCGTAGCGGTACAACGTGCCGACGCCGATGCCGGGATAATTACTGACGGCGTAACCGACGCCCAACCAAGTCGTGTTGGTATGAACCAGCATAAAAATGTTATTCAACTCATTGGTGCGGAAGGCCACGCCGTCCTGGAAATTGACGATGTTCGAGACAGCAGGGGTCTCCCACCACAAATTGAAAACGTTGGAGTTTAAAAAGTTGGTGTTTTGCGCGTCGCCCATCTGGCGCAAGTCTCCCGAAATCATCTCCACGATGGAGCGCCCGGAGTCCGTGACGGTGTTTTGTTTGATGCCGGTCTTGAAAGTCTTCTGCACCTGGATCAGCGCCGCCGACAGGCCCACGACGATGAGCGAAAGCATGGCGGTGGAGACCAGCATTTCCAAAATGGTCAAGCCCGCTTGCCGGCGCCGCTTGAAGAAAGTTTGGATGGTGGCGAGAGTTTTCATAGGCCGGGAGGAGGGACGCTGGCAAAGTATTGGGGCTGGAAGAAGTAGCAGTTGACGTCGTTAGCAACCGCCGGCAACAGAGGCTCAGCTATCAATGTGCGATAGGTTTGATGGCCCGGGCCGACGCTGCCGTTCGGGAAAACCGGCCAACTGAACCGCAAGCGCACTTCAAAGAGATTATATTGCAGCGTGCCGAACCCGGCTCCCGTCGTGAGGTAGGGGGAATAGGCAGTGTTGAGTGGCGTCGCTTCTAGCCACCGGTTCGAGCGAATCATGACCTGATTGTTATCGAGATTCGGCGCGGTGAAGTTGGTCGATGAAAAGGCGAAGCTGTTAAAAGGCGTGATCATAACTTCCATCTGGTAAGTGAACGCCATTACGCTGTTCAGTCCATTCTGCTCCGTCGCCGGCCCGCTCAAGGCCCGCACAGTGGCAATCGTGTCGAAATAGTTGGACGTAAAAAATTGCGAATTGTAATTGGTCTGAGGCGCGGACAACAGGCCGATGATTTCCGCGCCGGTGAGATCGGGCGACTTGCGATTGGGGAAAGTGACGGTTTCATTGGAGGCGATGGCGCCATCCACATAATAGACAAACTTGATCGATTGCACGTAGTTCGTCAGGAAGTCCAGACTTGGGGAAGTGGCGGCATTTGGGCCGCCAAAATTGACCGCGTTAACCCCGTTGAAATTGGAAACCACCGCGCCGTTGCGAATGGCATCCAGGAAATACGGCGCGTCCTGGCTGATCAACGTATCCTCGCGGTTGTCCTTCTGCACATTCAGGCCAGCCGGTAGAATGCCAATAATGGCCACCAGGGCGAAACCGATCACACCAATCGCGAGAGCTATCTCGATCATGGTGAAGGCCAGTTCGCCCTGGCGGCGCATTTCCTTGGCGTCTGCTGCCTGAATTGGCGGGTAGATTCTCATTGCAATTGATTCTGCACCAGCGTCGGGCGCCCCGTCATCCCGTCAATCTGGATCAGATTCGGGTTCTTGACGTCATTGCCCGGTGGCACTTCGGCCAGGTTGGGCGGGTCGAACAAGGGCACTCCGTTGGTGTCTGTCGGATAAAAAATGCTGCCGCGCGCCAGGGCAATGTAGTCGTATTGGCGGACACTGAAGCTCGTCAAAGACCCTTGCGGCGTGAAGCCGATGGATGGCAGAGCCATATAGGTGGTGGACCCATTCGCGTTGGTCGAATAAAGGGAAGGGAAGGGCACTGTGACCCAGTTCCACGGGCGAATGGAGCTCTCGACGATGGTGCCAGCCAAAGTATTGGTGGTGAAGATATTGGTGACTGCATTCGTGAGTGTGAATTCCCATGGCGCGAAGAACACCCCGCTGGGCAGGATCCGCCAGTCGGTCAGATATTGCGGGTGGTGCTGCCCCGGTTGATCGCCCACGGTCGCCAGGCTCACCAAGGCGTAGGCGCTGTATTGGTGCATCACCAAGTTACTCATCTGCTGACTCGACATGCTGGCAGTATAATATGGGTCGTTCCAAAACTCGGGCGGCAAGAACACCATGTAAACCGTCGAGCGGTGGACCATCGCCAGTTGCCGCGCCAGCGCCACGTCATCCTGCACCTGCCGCGCCGCGGTAACCATGGAGTTGGCCTGGCCAAATCCGGCGACGTGCGGCAGCGTCAGGGCGGCGATAAAACCGATAATGACAATGACCAGCATGAGTTCCAGGAGCGTAAACGCCCGCAGCTTGCCCAACGGACCGCGTCCGCGAACTGCGCCTGTCCATCTTTGCATAGCGATGGAGCATCGGCTCACCACCGCCCCAGACCCGCGTCCGGCCTCGCGCCGGCAAATCGGCAATGGGCCAACCGCAGGCGCGTCCAGCCACTGCACCGTCAGGCGCTGCGGGCCGAAATTGCGTTTTGCGGTGATGTTCATAATGGGTGTTACCAGTTGCCGTTGGTGATGATGGTTTTGTTGACGCCCTTGGATCCGATGTAAAACTCAGCCCAAAGATCGTAGCTGCCCATGTTGTGCCGATTGGGGCTGGAAGAATCGTAATGCCAGAAATTGTTCGTGTTGCCCGGAACCAATTCGGCCGGGACGATTAAGCCAACAATTGGCGGGGTCGTGCTGTTGCCCGCAGCATAAGGAGCATATTCCTTCGGCAACGGGCCGGGTTGGAAAAAGTTCTGCGGCTCGGACGCGTCGCCGTTGGCAATTCCACCGCGGTTGAAAACTTTGCCATAGTTAGCTGTCAATATGTCGGGTGCGGTAATGGAGGAATTGAACACAATCAAATTGGCGCCGCTGTTCGTGTTAGTGGCTCCATACAATTCGTAAACCAGCGGGTTGGTGGCGGAATAATTTTCGTAGAGCTTGCGAGTCGCAGCGCTATTGACCTCCAAACCAGCCAGCAAACCATTGTCGGGCGGGTAGTAATTCAACTTGGCATGATAGCTGTTGAGGAAGGTGATGATTTTGTTCTTGTCTGCTTCGACCGCCATAATCTTCTTCTTCTGCGAGGCGGCCTGGCCCATGGTCACAACCAGAGCCGCGACAATTCCCATGATCGCAATCACCGTGATCAACTCGATGAGCGTGAACGCCAGATTCGAGCGGTCGCGATTATTTCCTTTGGTGTTCATCGCAGCGTGGTTAGCCATTGGCCGAACGCGCGCCCAACTTCTGCTCGCGCATTTCCTGTTCCATTCGTTCACTGAGCCATTGTTTGATCATGCTTTGGTAATTGAGATAGCGGGAACGGGCCATGCGCTTGATGCGCGCCAGCATGCGCGGGTCGATGCGCAAGGTGATCGTGACCGAGTCAGCCAGCTCACTTCCCATCGTCGTGACCGCAGCCTCCATCAGCCGCACGTCAATCCGGTTGTCGGCCCAATACGCCGCCTCCGCCTCTTCACGGTCGAACAGCGGAACCTCCTCCCAACTGGAAATGGAATTCATAAAATGTTGTTATTGGGCCAGCGCCTGGTTCAGTTTGCGTTGATAAAGAAAGCGTTCCTCCGGCTCAAATGGGCGCGCGAAAATCACGCGAGCCTGTTTGCCGTTGGTGCGGTAAAGCGTGAAAATGCCCGATCCATCCGCCGCCACTCCGAGATTGAAAAACCGGGCTTGGACAGCAAACCTCGGCGAATCCGGCAACAGCCGCACCGCGAACGGGTCCTCAAATGACTCCTCAATCGACTGCACCGTTAGCGAGTTGTCGAGATTAAAGGGTGGATTTGTCCAATCGAATTCCATACTTGTAAATCAATTGACCATGCTTTGTCCTTACAATGTATTTACTAAAGTCATTACAATGTATTTACGTTATGGGTTGAGATTAGTCAAGGGCTATTTATCTGAATCTTTACTGATAAGTCTTTCCGGGGGCTAGGAGCAGGGGCGCGCTGCTGCGAGTTGCTGCTCTATCAACGACTTACGCATGAAATCCAGCCCCGGCAAAGGCACTTCCTCCAAACCACAAAAGGGCGGAAAAAATTATGCGCCGTTTTGACCAGCGCGCGGGTTTTCCCTCTTGGAAGTCGGGAGCGGAAAAACTTATGCCCCTAAAATCTGGAGGAAGTGGGAAGTCACTTTTCGGGCCTTTTCGGGCATCCGGCACCGCCCGACACCCTCACTTTTTGACCCGATTCGCTTGGCGGAAATGGGCTTTTAAACGGCCTTGAAAGGCTCAATAAACCGCCCTGAAATCTCGCGCCCGATTTTGGCCCGTTTTTGATCGCCCGATCTGGCCCGATCCTGCCCTGGCCTAGCCAGCGCCGCCGATGACCACGCCAAGCCTCGCCAGAGCCATCCCTGGAAAGCAAAAAGCCCGTCGCGGTGAACGACGGGCCTCTTGCCGATTTCCGGTCCTTCAATTATTGCCGCGTGGCATCCGACCTTGCGGCAAATCGCCTTTCGGCTTCTGAATCAGTCCAGCCGCAATCCGTTCCTGTCGCCATTCTTCATGGGCGGCATAATAACCAGACGAAAGGGCCTGGATCGCTTTATCAGCGAGCGCAATGACACCTGGCGCCGCCTCGCGGCTATGCACCAGCAATTCTCTTTCAAGCGCGACCGAAAGCAGGAGGAGCAG
>DASYNM010000481.1:0-5117 GCA_036008545.1 Verrucomicrobiia bacterium | reverse complement strand
CAAGGGCGATTCAAAACGGCCTTAAGCAGCTCGGAAAAATCCCGCCTGGCAAGTCAATCCGACGAACTGCGAACACATTCCTTCCGGTCGAACACACTCGCCCGAAAATGACTAGCTTTTGCAGAGGTTTCCTTCAGGATTGGTCAAAGCAGCGTCAAGACCCGACCTCCACTTGGCATTCCACTGAAAACAGCGAAGAACCTATTTCCAGGGTGTTTGAAGGGCGTGAGGCATGATTTGCGCAAATCAAATAACGCCACCTGCCGGCCCAAAAAGGCGGGACGCGCGCCACTGCCTCCCGTGCGCTCATTCCGTGCTTGCGCAAAACAGATTTCGGCCTAGGATGACACCCCGCGCTGGAACCTGCCGGATGACCCGGCCAGGATGCGCGGTAAAGATGCGTGAGATTTTAGTATGATTGGCACAATTCGCCGGTACCAAAAATGGATTTGGGGTGCGGTTATCACCGTCACCATTGTGTCGTTCGTCGCCTATTTTAATCCTTCCTCGCGATACGGCGGAGGTATGGGTGCTGCTTCTTCTGGCGGGCCCGACCTTGGCTCGATCAACGGCGAAGCGGTCACGCCGGATCAACTCATGGCTGCCGAGAGGGAAGCTGTGCTCGCCACCTATTTGCACACCGGCACCTGGCCCAATTTCGATGAGCAAAAGCCACAGCTACGGCGTATGGCCGAACAATCGCTTGTGATGCAATCCCTCATGAAGGAGTACAAGGTCAACCCCACCACTGACGCCGCGGCCCGGTACGCCAAGGAGTTATTCCGCGTCCCGGCCGAGCAAGCGTTCCCTCTGGATAAGTTCAACGATTGGATTCAGAATGAGCTTATTCGCAAAGGCGGATTGAGCGGGGAGGATTTTGACCGCTTTGCCAGGCATCAAGCCGGACAAGAATGTCTTCTCGCCCTCTTCGGCATGAGTGGCCAACTCATTACTTCCAAGGAGGCGGAGTTCTTCTATCGCCGCGAAAACCAACCCATGGTCACCGAAATCGTTGCCTTCCCGACGACCAATTTTTACGGCGCCACCGCGCCGACCGACGCCGATTTACAGGATTATTTCGCCAAGCATGAAGCCGATTACCGATTGCCCGACCGTGTGCAGATCAATTACATCGCGTTGAATCCCTCCAATTACTCCGCCCAAGCCGACAAAATACTCGGCACCAACGTGGACGAACGGGTCGATTCCATCTATCATCAGCAAGGCCCGGACTTCTTCAAAGACGAGTCCGGGCAGCTTTTGAGCCTGGCCGCTGCCCAAGCTAAGATTAAACAGCAATTGCGCCACATCACCGAATTGCAGGAGGCCAGGAAGGACGCCAATGCCCTGCTGCTCGCGTTGTCGGAAGGCCATGACGAGACCCATCCCTTTGCCCCTTCCGACTTGGAGAAGCTGGCCAAGGCGAAGGGCCTCGTTGTCAAGACTACCGAGCCGTTCGATGAAAAAGACGGCACCAAAGATCTCGATATGCCGCCGAGGGGCTTGCACCTCCTGTTCAGTTTGCGCGCGGATGCGCCGGATGACCCAGGCAGAACCATGCTTTATGTGTCCTCGCCGCTGGTCACAGAAGACGCGGTCTATGTGGCCGGCCTGCAACAGCGGATTCCCAGCCAGTTGCAAACGCTGGCCGCCGTGCGTGAAAAGGTCGTGAAGGATTACCGGGAATCCAAGGCCCTCGCGCTGGCCGGGGAGGCGGGGGGGAAGTTTGCGGAGGCTTTGCACGTCGGCCTGATGCAAGGTCAATCATTCGATGCCATTTGCGCGGCGCAGAATGTCAAACCGCAGTCTCTGCCCTACTTCGCCCTGACCACGACCAACGTGCCGTCGGGCCTGGACAAACCTTCTTTCCAGCAGTTGCAGGAAGCAGTTTTTCCGCTGCCGACCGGCCAGAGCACCAAATTCATCCCCATCACCGACGGTGGCTTGGTGGCCTACGTCAAGGAGCGTTTGCCGGTGGATGAGGTCCGGATGAAAGAGGAGCTTCCCTATTATTTAACCCGTATGCGCGAGCAGCGTCAGTCGGCCGCCTTCAATATATGGTTTGGCCGCCAATATCAATTGCGCTGGGTCCCGCCGGCCAGCGCTCAGAGCAGCACGGGTTAGGTGCTGTGAGTGAGCTTGTTAAACTTTCCTCCCCTGCTACATCCGAATTCTGGAAAATCCCGATCCTCTTTGAGGACAGCCATCTGCTGGCGCTGGACAAACCCGCTGGCTTGCCGGTCTCGCCCGACCGCCTCGAACCGCAGCGTCCGAACATGATGAAGTTGCTGCACCGCGACTTGGAGCGCGGCGCCGCCTGGGCCAAAGAGCGCGGACTGACTTACCTCATGAACGCCCACCGGCTTGACCCACCGGCCAGCGGCGTCCTTTTGCTGGCCAAAGACAGGCCGACCTTGGTGGAGCTGGCCTGTGAATTTGGGTCCGAGAAGCCAGTCAGGATTCACGTCGCGTTGGTGCGAGGCGCCTCCGAATCGCCGAGCTTCGACTGCGAGGCCAAACTTGCGCCGCATCCGTTGCGTGCGGGTTACATGCGAGTCGATACCAGAGAGGGCAAGCGCTCGCGCACTGAATTCACGGTCCGGGAAGCCTTCGACGGTTACTTGCTCCTGGAATGCCGTCCGCTCACGGGGCGGGCTCACCAAATTCGCGCGCATCTCAAGCACCTGCGGTTGCCGTTGGTGGGCGACCAATTGTACGGCGGAGCGCCTTTGTGGCTTTCGACGCTCAAGCCGCAATACCGGCTCAAGCCCGGGAAAAGCGAGCAGCCGCTGATCGCGAGAGCCGCCTTGCACGCCGAACAACTCGTCGTGAACCATCCAGGCGCCGGCACGAACACCAGCGAAGTCGAGGGAGAAAAGGGCAGCGTGCGTATCGAGGCGCCGTGGCCCAACGACTTGGCCGTGGCCGTCAAATACCTGCGCCGCTACGGCGGGCGGGCAGTCAATACCAAATAATTGCCGCCGCTTAATTCACCAGCCACTGCAGGATCGCCTTCTGGCAATGTAGGCGGTTGGCGGCTTGGTCGAAAATCGTCTCGGCGTTGGCTTCGAAGGTCGCCTCATCAATCTCCTTGCCACGGTAGGCGGGCAAACAGTGCATGACCAAGGCGTCGGGCTTGGCCAGCTTGACCACCGTCTTGTTGATTTGGTAACCAGCCAGTTCCCGCATCCGATCGTCGGACTCGGCCTCCTTGCCCATCGAGACCCAGACATCAGTGTAAAGCAAGTCGGCCCCGCGCGCGGCGGCACGGACATCCTCGGTGCAGTGGATGTTCCCGGCGGCGCGCCGCAGGAGTTCCGGCGAAGGCTGGAATTTCTTGGGCGCGGCAATGTGCAATTCGAAATCCAACTTGGCGGAAGCAAACATCCACGACACCGGGACGTTGCAAGCGCCGTCGCCGACAAAAACGACTTTCTTGCCGGCAATGGGGCCGCGCTTCTCCTGGTAGGTGAAGATGTCGGTCAAGATTTGGCAGGGATGCTCCTGATCCGTTAAGGCGTTGACGGTTGGGATGCTGGCGAATTGGGCGAATTCCTCCACGTCGCTTTGCGCGAAAGTGCGAACGACGGCGCCGTCGAGCATGCGGCCGAGCACGCGTGCGGTGTCCTTGATGGGTTCGCCGCGGCCAAGTTGAACTTCGCTGCTGCTGAGAAACAAGACGTGGCCGCCCAACTCGCGAATTCCGACTTCAAATGAGACGCGCGTGCGAGTGGAGGATTTGGAGAAAAGCAAGGCCCAGAATTTGCCGGCCAGCGGCAGGGAGGCGTGGCAGCCGCGCTCCTTTTTCATGGGGCCGGTGGCAGCAAGGATATGCTCCATGTCCTGGCGTGACATGGTCTCGAGGCTCAGTAGATGTTTCATGGTGACAACTGTGCAAGAACAGATTCAAACAGGCCAACCGCTTCCTCGGCCTCGCCGCGCGACAAATTCAACGGCGGCAGCAGACGGATGACTTTGCTCCCGGCGGGAATTGCCAGCATACCGGCTTGGTGCAAGGTGTTGACGAATTGGATCGCCGCCGCTTTGTCACTGGCCGCGAAGGCGGGGATTTTTTCCTCCAACTCCAGGCCAATCATCAGGCCCAGTCCGCGCACCTGGCGCAGGACGCACGGATGCCGGGCGACCAAACGCGAAAGTTCGGCCAGCAGAAAATCTCCCACGGCGCGGGCATTGGCGGCCAGGTGGTCGCGCTCGATCACTTGCAATACTTTTAAGGCGACCGCGCAGGCCAGCGGTCCGCCGCCGTACGTGCTGCCGTGCGTGCCCGCGCTCAGCAAATCCGCGTAAGGCGCGCGCGCCCAAAATGCGCCGATGGGAAAACCTCCGCCTAGAGACTTGGCCATGGCGAGGCCGTCGGGCAGAAACTTCGCGGCTTCCGGCGACGGAGAGTTCTCCAGGATGCGTTGGAAACTTTGGAAACGCCCGGTGCGGAAATGCCCGCATTGGACACCGTCCATGAGAAGCAGCAGATTTTTTTCGTCGCACAACTGGCGCAAGCCCAGCAAGTACTCAGGTGTCGCGGGCGTAACACCGCCTTCGCCCTGGACGCCTTCGATTAGGATGGCGGCAGTCGCCGGCGACAAAGCCGCGCGCGCGGCGGCGAGGTCGTTGAAAGGGATGTGCCGGAAGCCAGGCACCATCGGTTCGAAGCCTTTCTTGACTTTGGGCTGGCCGGTCGCGGAAATGCCGGCCAGCGTGCGCCCGTGAAAGGAATTTTCGGCCGTCAGAATTTCGTAACGACCCTCGTCATGGCCGAATTTGCGGGCGAGTTTGAAGAGGCCCTCGTCGGCCTCGCCGCCGCTGTTGCAAAAGAAAACCTTGCCCGGCCCGACCAGCCCGACCAGTTGCTCAGCCAGCAATCCCTGCGGCTGCTGGTAATAAAGATTGGAGATGTGCGAGAGTTTGCCGGACTGCTCGATCAGAGCCGCCGTAATGTCGGGCGAGGCGTGGCCGAGCGCGCAAACGGCGATGCCGCCGCCGAGGTCCAAATAACGCCTGCCGTTAATGTCCCAAACCGAAACCCCTTCGCCGCGTTCAAGAACGAGGTCAAACCGAGCGTAGGACGGGATGACGTTTGCGTGAAACCGTTCCTGGAT
>DASYNM010000480.1:0-7338 GCA_036008545.1 Verrucomicrobiia bacterium | reverse complement strand
GCTCCACATCTTACGGTGTGCGGGAAGCTTCAAGCTTTGGAATGCCCCTGAGGCAAGGGAAGGGCCCTTGGATTCATCAGTTCGTAGTTCAAAAATCTCGTTCTCGACTTTTATGTCGCGGTCGACGTCCGATTCATTGTTCGCACTCACGCGCACGAGGCAATCAGCGGAATGCGCCTCCACGTTGGTCGTCGTCACATAAACACCCCACTGCGCGACATGCACCGGCGCAGTCTTGACCAGCCAGACATTGCGATAGATTCCGCCGCCCGGATACCAGCGGGAGGACTCCTTCGGGTTGTCAAGTCGAATGGCGATGACATTGTCCGCACCAAACTTGAGACCCGGCGTCAAATCGACCCGCCAAGAGGCGTAGCCATAAGGCCAGCCGCCGACAAAATGGCCATTGAGCCAAACGGTCGCGTACGCCATCGCGCCATCCACGTCCAAATAAATCCGCCGACCCTGGTCCGACGCTGGTATGGTAACATGCTTGCGATACCATGCTACGCCCCACCAAGGCAGCTTGCCGGTTTCGCCGGGATACTCCTGTTTGAACGGCCCTTCGATGCCCCAATCGTGCGGCAGGTTGAGCAAGCGCCACTTGCTGTCGTCGAAATCATTCCGCGCGTAGGAGATGTCGCCGCCAGGATCGCCGGGCGGCTTGGTTTTGGCGGCAAGATCGGCATTGGTCGTGAACACGGCGCCGGAGGCTTCCACCCAATCCTTGATTTCGCTGTAGTTCAGTTTGCCCTCCGCCTCGGTCGGATCGCCTTTGACGAAGCGCCAATCGGCGTCCAGGGAAATGCGTTCGGCGGGTGAAACGGGCTGAGCCGTCGCCGCCAAGCCAGCGAGACAAAAGGCCAACAACGTGAAAATGAACGGACCACCCATTCCGGCGCAGGGAAAAGTGGTCTTCATCCGAAATTTTGCTAATCGGTTGATCATTAGGTTATAAGGAGTTTGTAACGCCAATGGCGACGCGCTGTCCATAGCAGAATTTCACTAACCGGCATTCCAACCGCACCGCGTGGAAAATGATCATCTTCGATTCCTAATCTTAATCGTAATCCTAATCTTAATCTCCTCGAGAAAGAGATTAAGATTACGAGTAAGATTAGGATTAAGAGTACGAAACCTATGCCGCCTCGACTTTGCCTAGCCTCTTCCCCTACCCTTCCCCTCATGTCGCAAACATTGACTCTGGGGCATTCGCCGGACCCTGATGACGCGTTTATGTTTTACGGGCTGGCCAAAGGGTTGATCCCAAGTGGCGGCTTCGCCTTCGAGCACGTCTTGCAGGATATCCAAACGTTGAACGAACGCGCCCGGCGCGGCGAGTTGGACATCACCGCCATCAGTTTTGGCGCCTACGCCCACGTCAGCGCTCAATACGCCCTGCTTCCCAGCGGCGCGAGCATGGGCGACGGTTACGGGCCGATGTTGGTGGCCAAGGAAGCGTTCACGCGCGAGGAATTGGCGCGCCGGAAGATCGCCGTGCCTGGGACCATGACCAGCGCGTTCTTGGCGCTGCAACTCTGGCTGCAACGGCCGGCAGACCAAATTAATTTTATCGTGGTTCCTTTCGACGAGATTTTTCAAGCGGTTCGGTCGGGCCGCGCCGAAGCCGGATTGGTCATTCACGAGGGCCAACTGACCTATAAGAACGAAGGCCTCCTCATGTGCCAGGATTTGGGCGCATGGTGGAAAAGCGAAAACGACGGCCTTCCCCTGCCCCTGGGCGGCAACGTCATCCACAAGCGCTTTGCGCCACCGACGCGCTCGGCCATCGCGCGAATTCTGACCGCCAGCATCCAATACAGCCTCGATCATCGGCCCGAAGCGGTGGCGCACGCCTTGCAATATGCGCGCGACATGGGGCGCGATCTGGCCGATCAGTTTGTGGGGATGTATGTCAATCATTGGACGCTGGACTACGGTGAAAAAGGCCGGGAGGCGATCCGACGCTTTCTGGGACAGGCGTTTGAAGCAGGGCTGCTGCCGCACCGTCAGGAACTGGAGTTCGTCGATTGAGGGGGAAACATGCGGATGAGAATCACGCCAGGAAGAAGTGGAGACAGGATTTACAGGATGAACAGGATGGATTGTGAATCCCGGGAGCAGCCACAAAATCGTGAGCCTTTATTTCTGATGCCAGTCTCTTTTCCATCCTGTGCATCCTGTCAAATTCCTGCCTTTTCACTTCAAGGCTACAGGTAAGTGACTGTCCTCTTGCAAGACTGCGGCGGAGGGTTATGCTGTCGAGGTACGAGAATGCAAGCATTGACCGATAACCCCAACGTCTGGAATCTGCCGTTTGTCGAGCAACTCTATGCCGAGTATGCGCGAGACCCGGCTTCTGTTTCCACGGAATGGCGTCAATACTTTGAAAATCTAAAGAATGGCGAGCCGCCGGCCCCGGCTCGTTTAGAACCTTCCTTTCAGCCGCGTGGCCTGTTTCACGCGCGGCCCGGCCCGGCGGCGGCTAGTGAAAGTTTCGACGAAGCCAAGATCGCCGCCTTGCAGCACCGCGTCTATCGCCTCGTCCGCCATTACCGCGTGCGCGGCCATAATATCGCTGCCGTCGATCCCCTCGGCCTCCCGCGCCCTGTGCCGCATGAATTGGAGTTGGACTTCTTCGGGTTCGCGGAAGGCGACATGGACCGGCCCGTCCATTGCGAGACGCTGCAATCCAATCGCACTTTCACCATTCGCCAAATTCTTCAGCAATTGCGCGACACCTACTGCCGCTCCATCGGCGTGCAGTACATGCATATCGATAATTTCGCCATCCGCCGCTGGTTGCAGGAACGCATGGAAAGCACGCGCAATCGCCTCGAATTGACGCGCGAGGAACAAATCCGCATCTTCACCCGCCTAACCGACGCCGTCGCGTTCGAGGAGTTCATCCGCAAAAAATTCGTCGGCGCGAAAAGTTTTTCGCTCGAAGGCTGCGAGAGCTTGATTCCCCTGCTGGATCTGGCCATCGAGAAAGCGGCCGAGCAGGGCATGAAGGAAATCGTGCTGGGCATGGCCCATCGCGGCCGTTTGAATGTTTTGGCTAACATCCTCGGCAAAAGCGCACGGCAGATTTTTCGCGAGTTCGCCGACGATCTCAAATTCTTTCGCGGCCACGGCGACGTCAAATATCATCTCGGTTACAGCAACGACCGCATGACGGCCAACGGGCGTCCCATCCATCTTTCCCTCTGCTTCAATCCAAGCCACCTGGAATTTGTCAACCCAGTCGTGCTGGGGCGGGTGCGAGTCAAGCAGGACCGCTTTCGCGCCGCGCAGGGAGCGGCCGGCACGGACACCGAGGCCGGCCCATGCCTGGCGCTGCTCATTCATGGCGACGCCAGTTTCGCCGGCGAAGGTATCGTGCAGGAGACGCTGAACATGAGCCAATTGCCCGGTTACGGCGTGGGCGGGACGGTTCATGTTGTTGTCAATAATCAAATCGGCTTTACCACGCCGCCCTCCGAGGCGCGCTCCAGCGTCTATGCCACCGACGTGGCGCGCATGTTGCAAATTCCCATTTTCCACGTCAACGGCGAGGACCCCGAAGCGGTGGCGCAAGTCGTGCGGCTGGCCATGGATTTCCGCCAGAAGTTTCAGCGCGATGTTGTTATTGACATGTTTGGCTACCGCCGCCTGGGCCACAACGAGGGCGACGAACCGTCCTTCACGCAGCCGGTTCTCTACAAGGCCATTCAACGCCGCAAATCCGTCCGAGAAGGCTACTTGGATCATTTGCTGGCCTTGGGCGGATTGACGCGCGAGGAGGCGGAGGAAATCGGCCGCCGGCGCTACGAGGTGCTCGAACAGGAATTGACGCAGGCCCAAAACGAAGCCTTTCTTCCGCCGGCGGAAAAATCCCAGGGCGTGTGGTCACGCGGCCGCTACACCGGCGGCCCGGAGAAGGAGGCGGAAGAAACCCGCACCGGGGTCGAACCGAAAAGATTATCGGAATTGCTAGTCAAACAAACGGAGTTGCCGGCAACATTTCATCCGCATCCCAAGATCAAGAAATTCCTGGAGTCGCGCCGCCAGATGGCCGCCGGCGCGGAGCCATTGGACTGGGCAGCGGCCGAGGCGCTGGCCTTTGCCAGCCTGAGCGCGGAGGGCTTTCGCGTGCGGTTGAGCGGCCAGGACAGCGCGCGCGGCACATTTAGCCAGCGCCACGCGATTCTCTACGACTACGAGACCGGCGATCCTTACGTGCCATTGCGGCATCTGGGTGGCAGCCAGGCGGTGGTCGATATCATCAACAGCCCGCTCTCGGAAGCGGGGGTGCTCGGATTTGATTACGGCTACAGCCTGGATTGCCCGGACGGTTTGATCTGCTGGGAAGCGCAATTCGGCGACTTCGTCAACGCCGCGCAGGTCATCATCGATCAATTCATCGCCAGCGCGGAGGACAAGTGGAATCGGTTAAGCGGCATTGTCTTGCTGTTGCCGCACGGGTTCGAGGGACAAGGCCCGGAACATTCGAGCGCGCGCCTCGAACGTTTCCTAAACCTGGGCGCGGAGGACAATATCCAAGTGGTGGTCCCCAGCACGCCGGCGCAGTATTTTCATTGCTTGCGGCGACAGGTTGTTCGCCCTTGGCGCAAACCGCTGATCGTCATGACGCCCAAGAGCCTCCTGCGCGATGAACGCGCCGTCTCAACTTTGGCCGATTGCGCGCAAGCGACCTTCCAACGTGTGTTGCCGGAGGCCACGCTCAAACTGGAAAAAGTCCGCCGCATTTTGTTGTGCGCGGGAAAAATTTATTACGAACTCCTGCAACAACGCGAAGCCCTCAAGCGCGACGACGTGGCCATCCTGCGCCTGGAGCAGCTCTACCCGTTTCCGGATCGACTCCTGCAATCGGCGTTGGAGCCTTATGCGGCGGGCACGCCGGCGGTGTGGGTGCAGGAGGAGCCTGAAAACATGGGCGCGTGGCGATTTGTGCGCAACCATTTTGGCGAGATGCTTTACGGCAAGTTTCCTCTGGCAGGCATCCGGCGTCCCGCTTCGCCCAGTCCGGCCACCGGCTCCGCCCGCATTCACAAGCGCGACCAGAAATTCCTCATCGGGCAAGCGTTTGCCGACGTCTAAGCAGCGATGGACAAACCAAACCTTTAATTGACAACAACCTCATGGCAATCGAATTGAAAGTTCCATCGGTCGGTGAATCGATCACCGAAATTGAAATCGGCCAATGGCTCAAAGCGGAAGGCGACATCGTCAATAAAGACGAGAACGTCGTCGCGCTCGAATCTGAGAAGGCGACGGTCGAGTTGCCCGCGCCGGCTTCGGGCACGTTGAGCCGCATCGTCAAACGCAAAGGGGACAAGGCCTTGGTCGGCGAAGTCATCGCGTATCTGGAGCCGTCGCAAAAATCCAAGGACGAAACGCGTATCGTGCGCAAAGCGGAAAAGGCGCCGACTACATCGCCGCCTGCTGCTGCGCCAGCGCCAGCGACCTCGCCTGCCCCCTCCCCTGCCCTGGCGGCCGTTGCCGCTCCGCCGTCAGCCGCGCCCCCCGTTCCCGCAGCACCGACGCCCGCGCCCCCCTCCGCTCCCTCCGTACCGCAGTCCGAGCCGGCGACGGAAGTCGCCAAGGCGCCCGCTCCGCGCACGCCGCTCGCGCCTGGACGGGAGGAGGAAGTCGTGCGCATGACGCCGTTGCGCCGCACCGTCGCCCGCCGCCTGGTGGAGGCGCAACACAGCATGGCCGTGCTGACGACCTTCAACGAGATCGATCTTTCCGCCGTGATCGCGTTGCGTCAGGAGCACCAGGAAAGTTTCACCGCCAAACACGGCGTCAAACTCGGCTTCATGTCGTTCTTCGTCAAAGCCTCCATCGAGGCCCTGAAGGCAATTCCGCAACTCAACGCCACCGTCCTGGGCGAGGACATTGTCTATCATAATTATTTTGACATCGGCATCGCCATTGGTTCCGGCAAGGGCCTAGCTGTGCCGGTCCTGCGCAACGCCGAACAACTCAGTTTCGCCGAGGTGGAAAAGGCGGTGGCGGATTTCGCCGCGCGCGCCAAGGATAACAAATTGAAGCCGGACGAATTGCAGGGTGGCACCTTCACCATCACCAACGGCGGCGTCTATGGCTCGCTGCTTTCAACTCCCATCGTCAATCCGCCGCAAAGCGGCATCCTGGGCATGCACGCCATCCAGCAGCGCCCGGTGGCGCTGGGCGGCAACGTTGTCATCCGCCCGATGATGTACACCGCGTTGAGCTACGATCACCGGCTGGTCGATGGCCGGGAAGCGGTGACGTTCCTGGTGCGCATCAAGGAGATGATCGAGCATCCCGCGCGGATTTTGTTGGAGATTTGACCGAAGCGAATCACTATGCTTGACGCATTAGCCGAAGCGTCCGCGCCAAAGTCGGGATGCCCTGTTGCGCGCCGCCGGACTGGCTGGCTTTAAGCGCCGCCGCCGCCGCGGCAAAGCGGATTCGGTCGGAGGCGCTCATCCCGCGCGCCAGCGCCGCGGCATAGGCGCCGTGGAAGACGTCTCCGCAGCCGGTGGTATCCACGGCCTTGACCTTGAAGGCCGGTTGATGCCGGACCACAGCGGGATTATCGCGCGTCACATAAAAACATCCCTTCGCGCCGCAAGTGACGGCGGCCAATTCTTGTCGCCCATTCCAAAGCCGAAGCACGACGCGACGCGGATCGGCAAGACCGGTCAACTTCGCGGCGAAGGTTTGTGAGAGAATCAGGTGATCCGCCAGCGGCAGCAATTTGGAAAAGCCGGGATGGCCATCATGCTCGAAATCAGCCACGACCGGCAGGCCGGCGGCGCGTGCGATGCGGGCGGCGCGAATCATCCCAGGCACGCTGTACCAATCCAGAAACAGGACGCGCGCGGAGCGGATCACTTCGGCGGGCGGCCAATCGCGGGCAGCGCCCAGGAATCCGCCTATGTCGAAGAAGATGTTGCGGGTGCCAGCCTTTGAGTCAATCATTATGACCGAATGAATGGAGCGGACGCAGTCGCGGCGGGCCAGATGACGAAGGTTCACCCCCTCTTGGCGCATCTGCTTGATCGCGAATTCCGACAGTTCATCCCGCCCCAGCACGCCGGCGTAGGCAGAGCGGCAGCCCAGACGGCTCGCAGTGATAGCTGCGATGGCCGACATCCCGCCGCAACGCCGTTCGCGGCGCAGGATGGGCGCTTTTTCGTCGGGACCGGGATAGGAGTCGATGTAAAAGAGGTCATCGACCGCCACCGCCCCGAGGGCCAGGACATCAAACTTTTTTCGCATGGAGTTTTTAATGCAGATCACGGACTCGCGGCGCTCGTCCCTCCCGGAATCTCCGTCGGGAGG
>DASYNM010000479.1:0-7806 GCA_036008545.1 Verrucomicrobiia bacterium | reverse complement strand
CAAGGAACTCGCAGCTGCGGGGCATATGGATACGGCTTCAAACTGGCGCGACCGCAGGAAGTTGCTCATCAACACAGCAAGGATTTATACTCAGCTTCAAGTTTTGATTGACGGGGCTAAAGCAAATGCCGTGTCTCTCGCTGTATTCAAGCCGGCGAGAGTTACTAGTTTTGTATGGGAGGAGGAGGAGCGCGAGTGGGACGCTGATAAAGTAGCCCAGATGCGAAATCAGACAAATCAAGCCGAGTTGTTTGAAGAGGAAGCATGGCGGCAAACGTTCAAGGTGATTCCGAAATTACCTTACAGTTTTTCCTACGAGTTTGAAGACGCAGACGGAAGAAAGTCAAAATTACAGATTTTGGATTGGGAAATCGGTGCGCTCTTTTGGAACTGCTTGAAGCAATGCAATGGCGATGAAAAAGCGGCGCTAGAAAAAGTGAGAATTAAGTATTTCGATCAGTTCCTAAAAACCGACCTCCATTTCTTTTTAGGCACAACCCAACAGTTTCACTTTGTCGCACCGAATCCTTGGGTGATTATTGGCGTTTTCCCAATTCCACACGAACTGCAAACTGAACTGCTTTAGAGTCGGCGTTCGGCCAGCTTGAAAGTGCTCGGTACTTCTCGGCTGCCTCATCAAAATACCGAACCCACACCGCCACTAATTTCGTAGTTTCTGGTTTGAGGCTTGGCGTCGCGAGCATCGCATCAGCGGTGCGGCACAGGGACCGCCTCTCGACCTCGGCGCTACAGGCCACGACGGAGCGGTTTTTGCTCAAAAAGCGCCACTCCAATAACAATCGTAAATTACTCTGCCACAGCAGCTTAACGAGCAAGACGGCGCGGGAAAGATTAGTACTGACAGAAAAAACAGGTCTTTTTTAGGGCGTTTTGGCAGGTAAATCGATGTTTCCGGAAATAAAAAACGAGTTTGCTTTCGTGTTTTGGCGGTTTTTTAAGATTTCATGCGTTGCAAGACGTTGCAGGGCAGCGGCTAACATCGGTTCGGACCCTCCGAAAAAAATCATACCAAAAAGCCTACGGTAGGTTTTTCGGTTTTTGGCACTTCTGGTAAGATTTTCATCGTGAGAATAGAAAAAGAAATTCAAGTAGTTTATAGTGAAGCAGTTGCGAGACAAGCCAAAGGCAACCGCGAATGGACGCAAATGGACGCCAATTCTTGGGAGCGCGACCGACTCGGTCGCCCTGTTCGGCGTCCCGCCGAACACATCCGTGTTTGTTTCTTTCCAGTCGGAGCGGTGCGCGAGACGCGCCCCGCAGCGACCGGGACGGTCGCGCTCCCCACGGATCGGAATTCCGAGCCTTCGTGTTTATTCGAGTCCAATCGAAGTTCCATGCGTAAGTTGTTGATTTCCAAGGCGACTTTACGTAAGTCGTTGATTTCCAAGAAAGTTTCGGATAGTTCTGATGTCCTTCGTAAGTCGTTGATTTTCACGATATTTCCACTTATTTCCAATGGTGTTCGTAGCGCAGGTTTCCAACCTGCTGTGTCGTGGACTGCAAATAGCCCACGTAGCGGGCCGCTATCATGCTGTTCTGGTTCGCAGGCGCAGTTCGCAGTGCAGTCGGCTCCGGTGTTGTGCTCTTTAACACGGCCGAGAGTCTGCCGGCTGGAAGGTGGCGATGCGGCAGGCTGGAAACCTGCGCTACTTGACCGCGTGTCCGCTGACGAAGCGATGGTGGCGCGCGAAAACGGGGCGCAAGGCCAGCGACAACTCGTCCTGGATGGTTTGGCTTTCGCGATAAATCTGCACGCCAGCTTTGCCGGGATGCGCGGCTTCGGGCTTGTTCAGGCGCACGAATTGGCCGGTGATGTCGCTGATCTTGACGCGCTCGCCGCGCTGCAAGCGCCAGCACCAAAGCGCCTGCAAGGCCGCGCCATAAGCCGCGCCTTCGCTCACTTTGACCGTGACCACCTCGGCGTCGAAAACGTCGGCCATGATCTGCCGCCACAATTTCGATTTGGCCCCGCCGCCCGTGACGCGGATTTGCCGGGGCTTGACGCCAAGCTGGCGCAGCCGGCGCAATCCGTAATTCATGCCCAGCGTCACGCCTTCCATCGCGGCGCGCGCGAAATGGGCGGCGGTAAAAGTCTTCGGGTTCGCGCCGAACCAGACGCCGGTGCCGTGCGGAACGTTGGGCGTGCGCTCGCCTTCGAGGTACGGCAACAGCAACAACCCGTCCGAGCCGGCGGGCGCCTTGGCCGCTTCGTCGGCGAATTGCTCGTGGGTCATGTCGAAATCCGTCCGCACCATCTCGGTGGCGACGGTCACGTTCATCGTGCAAAGCAGCGGCAGCCAGCGATTGGTGGAATCACAGAAGGCGGCGATTTCTCCCTGACTGTCGATGACCGGGCGTTCCGAGCAGGCGTAAATGGTGCCGCTGGTCCCGAAGCTGGCCGTGACAACTCCCGCCACCGTGTTGCCCGTGCCGATGGCGCCCATCATGTTGTCGCCCCCGCCTGCGCTGACCAAAACTTTTTCGCTCAAGCCCAATTCCAGTGCCGTCGATTCCTGCAACGTCCCGGCAGGTTGATCGCTGGCGGCCAGGGGCGGCAGAGCGCCCTCCAGGGCGGGATCGATGGCCTGGATGACGGCGCGCGACCATTGGCGCTTTTTTACGTCAAGAAGAGCGGTGCCGCTGGCGTCGCCGAATTCCATGACTTTGTTGCCTGTCAACCAGAAATTCAAGTAATCGTGCGGCAGCAGCACCGTGGCCAGCCGGGCGTAGTTCTTCGGCTCCTTGCGTTTGAGCCAGAGGATTTTGGAGGCGGTAAAACCGGGCAGGATGGCGTTGCCGATTTCCTCGATGACGGCCTTGACGCCGCCCAGTTTGTTGGTGATTTGATCGCACTCCGAGGCGGTCGAGGTGTCGCACCAAAGTTTGGCCGGGCGGATGACCTTGCCCTCCTTATCCAGCGGCACGAAGCCATGCTGCTGCCCGCTGACGCCAATGGCGGCGACTTCCGCGGCGGAAGCCTTGGCCTGGCGAAGGGCGTCCTGAATGGCCTGACGGGCGGCGTCGCGCCACGTGCGGGGATGTTGTTCCTTGGCGCCGGGGGGCAGGCCGGCAATCAAGCCGTAAGCGCGCGTCCCCTCCCCGACGACGGCGCCGTCGCGGGCGTTGACAACAAGAACTTTGGTGGATTGCGTGCCGCTATCAACGCCTAGGACCAGAGTGCGCATGAGCGGACAAAGAGGCGGGTCAATCGGAGTCGCGCAAGGCGAAACCGATCAGGGCACACAAAATGATGGCGACCGAAGTGGCTTCGAGCCATTTGTTGACCAGGATCACGCCCCAGATCGAGAGCCAGACGCCGAATATGGCAACGGCAAAAAGTATGATTTCTCCGCGACTACGTTCCATAGAATTATTCATCCGCCGGAGAAATTACGATACAACAGGCTGGCAGGCAAGACCCGATTAAAGCAGACAAAATCCGCGCGGTCATTACCGCACGGTGTTGACAATACTGGGGTTCCAATTTTGGTGCCAATAGTAATTCCAGAGATTGTGCAGTTGAGACAATTCAGCATGGCCGTCCATGAAGCTGAGGTTGATGGCCGCAGGCATGGGTTGGCCGGGTCTATGAGGATAGCTGCTACCGGCCGTCCGCCCGCCGTGGCGGATGAGCGTGATCACATTCATCCCGGCGCGTTGACTCGTATCACCCATCGGATCTGCCTGACCGTAGTAAAGATCGCTGGCGCCGGAATCACTTTCCATTGGGGCGGTGAAGCCATACATAGCGTCAAAAATAAGCGGGGTTTGCGCCGGATATTTAAGCTGCGACGGCTTTTGACAAATATAAGATTCCCACTGGGAGTAGGTGAGGCCGACGACAAAATCATCCGGAACAAGATCGCCGACGAAGTCCGTCATCCAACCATTGGCCCCGTAGCTCCAGACGGCGAACGACCCCCCAACAAGCTCTTGAAACACCCAGGGGAGGTCGGCGGTGCCGGCGGCCACATAGTTCGTGTCCTTCGGAATTCGGCAGGAAGGGCAAATCGTCACGGGACCTTTCGCCCCATAGTTGGTTACGAGGTCGAACCAGTATTCGCCGAAGACATTTTGATCGAAAGTTGGATCACCGGCTTGATATGCATTAAAAGGCATACACTTCCCGGTGTCGTTCATGTACATCGTTCCGCCATAAGCAAGTTGCTTGATGTTGTTCATGCAGGAAATCTGCTGGGCCTGTGTTTTGGCCCGGGCCAAAGCCGGAAGCAACATCGCGGCCAAAATGGCGATGATGGCAATGACGACCAGCAATTCAATGAGAGTAAATGCACTCGCCGAGGTGCCTGGCAAGGTACCTCTCTCCTCCGATTTGGAAACTGTCATTATTCCGCTCATCGGTCGTCGCGCGTCATTGCTGCAATCAATTATGATTTATTCAACGGCATTTGGCAAGCTCTACTTGATAAACTTTTTCAAAACAGTCGCATCTTTACCTGTGGCGACGAGTCTGGAGTCCAGGAGCCCCTCCTGCCCCGCAAATCTGAGAATGCCGGTCATAATAAGATGCGCCTGAAGCTGAAATGTTCCCCGCCGCAGTCGAAGAAATTTGGACTTCTACTGGGCGTTCGGCCGCGACGGGTTCACGTAGGCGGAAACCGGGCTCTCCCGGCCGTGAAAGTCCACCGCCTTGACGCCCAGCACGATTTGGTCGATCGGGGTGTCCTTCAAGGTGAATTGATGGACGTTACCGGCCCAGAATTCCTTTTCCCAGTCCGCCGCGGTGGTGGAACGAACGACCACGACAAAGCCCGCCAAGTTCGGATCTTCTTCCGGTTCGCTCCAGCGCAGAACGGCGTCGTAACCCGCCCCGCGGCTCAAGCTCGGGCGGTTGGGCAGAACCAGATTGCTGGCGGGTGTCCCGGGCGCATAGACAGTCACGGGCGAAGCGGGGGCCAGGGCCAGGAGCGCGGCGGCGGCGGCGTTAACGCGCACGACTCGCGTGGCGTAAGAAGGCGAAGCATTGGCGAAGGTGTCAAGGCTGGAATGTTGCTGCGCAAAGTTTTCATTGGGCGTGGTGAATCGCACGGCGGCATAACCTTCCTGGTTGAAGGGCGTGTGATCCCCGCCGCGACCGAATCGGTCATGGCGAAAGATCATCTCCGCCGCCATGTCGGGACAATAACGGGTCGCCGTGGTGTGAATGAACCGGGCGAGCTGGCGCGAGGAGGAATCATTCGGATCTTCCGAAAATACCAGCACTCGATGCTGGTCGCTGGAGCCATTGCCACTGACCTCGGTGCCGATGATGTCGTTGTTCAGCATGGCCGCAATCCCCTGCCCTTCGCGGTGGAGCCGCTGGGCCATGGCGCGGGAGCCGTAGAGGCCCTCCTCCTCGCCCGCGAAGGCGATGAAGACAAGCGTCGCGCCAAACTGGTATTGACTCATCACGCGGGCGCACTCCATGGCACAAGCTGTTCCGCTGGCGTCGTCGCTGACGCCGGGCGCGGGCAATTCCGCGGCCTCAGCCGGCGGCAGGCCGCTGGCGTCCTTAAGATTGATCGAGTCGTAATGGCCGGAAATGAGAATCCATCGATTGGAAGCATCCGGCGCTGTGCCCGGCAGGATGGCGATGACGTTGCGCAATTCGATTTCCTTGTAAAGACGGTTGGTTTTGGCGATAGTGTATGTGTCAAAACTAACTTGAAGCCGCGGGCTGTAGCTTTTGAACTGGTCGAAAATCCACTGCCGCGCCGCGCCTATGCCGCGTTTGGCCTGGGTGGGATCGGAGGCGGTGTGGCGCGTTTCAAAATCGCCCAGTCGGCGCATGGTGTCCGCCACGCGTTCTTCGGAAATTTCCGTCACGATTTTTTGGATGAGCGGGTCCAACGTTGGGGAAGGTCGGGGTGGCACATAATTGGTCTTTTCCAGCAAGTCTGTCGGTGCCTCGAGACGACGCGTCTCGGTTTGCGCCGACAATCGAGCCAAGCCGACCAGCAGCACGAAAACGGCCAGCAGCAGGGCATGCGTCCGCATAGTCGATCTACGCATGAGACGGCTATACCTTCCTGGCCGCGGGCTGGCAATGATTTTTCTGGGGTGGGCGCAAAGTCATCATTCACGCAGTCGCATCTGACTTCTTGGGCGGCTATACCGTCGCAAATAAGAGCGGCTGAACGACGATTCGCCAAGTCTTCGATTCGAGACATGCAAGAACCAACTGAAACTAACATGGAAGCCAAAGAGTCGCGTAGGGCGATTCTGAACTTCCCTGAGAATCTTCACGCTTCATGAAGCTTGCCCGATTAATCTACCGCAACGGGATTGAAGCGCGGAGACGGCGGCACGTCACTGCAGGCAGGAAGAGGCAAGAAGACGGGCGCTTGAGATTTCGATCTACATTCCAAAAAAGGTAAGGTGCGCACAGCAACGGTTTTGGGCTCAATTTTTTTGTTGAACATTTGGAAAGCCGGGAGCATATTCGTGACATGCCCGAAATCAATAAACGCCTTCGGCAGCCTCGACGCCTGCGCGAGGAATTGGCGTGGTGGCCGCGTGCGACGCGACACTGCCATATCATGGCCATGATTTCCCCCTAACGGTTAACAATAAAGCTCTTATGAAAAAAAACTCAGCGTCCGCCATGCCACGGATTGGAAACCGGTTGGTCGGATTCACGCTCATCGAACTGCTGGTGGTCATTGCCATCATCGCCATTCTGGCGGCGATGCTGCTGCCGGCATTGGCCGTGGCGAAATTGAACGCGCAAAACACCTATTGCAAAAACAACATCAGGCAGTTGATGATCGGCACCCTCGGGTACGTCAACGACAACAACGGCGGTTTCTTTCCTCTGTACAATTCGGATGGGTCGCTATGGATAGACGCCATTACCATCAACTCCGGCAACGCGACTACATCCGCTCCGATACGAATATGCCCTTGCACCACTAAGGCCCAGTCAGGCGGGCAAGGTCTCGCAGGTGCGGCCGATCAGCCTTGGAATTGGTACAACACCCCAACGAATCTGCAGGGCAGCTATTGCTTCAATGGCTGGCTCTACACGGGGGATGCCAGTGATATCGCCTCCTACCGCTACGACATAGGATCGAGTACGGCAAGCGAATGCATGTTCACCAAGCAAAACTCTATTGTGCGCACCTCCTTCACGCCCGTAATTCAGGATTCCGTCTGGGTGGACTTTTGGCCCATGCCCTACGACCCGCCCAACACAGACCTCTATACCGGCGGAGGAACGGCAAACCCGCCCGCGATTCAACGCATCGTTATTCCTCGCCATGGCGGGAAGGCTGCGGGAGCTGCGCCGACATTCTTCAACATCGCCCGCAAATTGCCCGGCTCGATCAACATTGGCTGCGCCGACGGCCACGTGGATGGCCCCCCGCTGGAACAACTTTGGGGTTACTACTGGAACCGGGCATGGATTCCCCCCGCGTTGCGGCCAGGTCTACCGTAGTATTTGTAGTTTACAAAATCGAACGAAGGGCGAAGATTCGTCCTCACCCGCAGAACAGAACAACAGATGGGATGCACCGCCTGCGGGGTATGAACCGGGGAGAGTGGTAACTGTCAATATCAAGAACTGCCCCTTTATGATCCCTTTGCCCTTACAGTGTTGCGCTGGAACCTGCGAATTTACGTTTACTGACTGTGAGCTTGCGTTGTCGGCCCTCGAGGCAATTGGCTTTGGCCTTTTCTTTTGGAGTCCTCCAACTCCTGCAATTGGTTTTTCAATTCATCTTGCTTAGCGGAAAGTTTCGAGGTTTCTCCAAGCTTTCGGCGCGAATCCTGGAGGCACTCATC
>DASYNM010000478.1:0-6472 GCA_036008545.1 Verrucomicrobiia bacterium | reverse complement strand
CCAACGCCGGCAGTTCCACGACCAACGCGAACTATGCCAGCGTGGGTGTGCGGCCCGATTTGCAATTCGGCACCAACAGCTTCTCGGTGAGCATGTGGGTGCAACTGCCTTCGGATTACACCGGGGCCGACCTTCCCTTCTTCTGTGATGTGGTCGGTTCCACCTTCGGCGCCCCCGGCTTTTGCTTTGAACCTTCATTCTCCGCGACTTCGACCTACGCTGCCAACACTTGGTACGGCGGATGGGGTTTCTCGGTCCTTGACGCCGGCGGCAACGGTGCAGGCGTTTTTGGCGACATTGGATCGATCATCTCACCAGGCCCATTGACCAATGGCTGGCATAGCTTGGTGTATGTCATCGACCGTGTCAACGGAGCCAGCGTCTATCTTGACGGCGTGGCGGCGCACCAGAATCTGCAGGTGGGCAAGAGTGTCGTCGGCATCGGCAACATCAATTCCGCCTATGGCGCCACCATCGGCCAGGATCCGACGGGCTTGTATGGACAGCCTAGTGGCGCCTACAGTGGCGCAACATTTGCCATCGACGACCTTGGCGTGTGGACGCGGGCCCTGACCTCATTGGAGGCCGCGTCCATTTATATCGCTGGCGTAAGCAACCAGGTCAGTTTCGAGGGACTGCCCTCGCTCTCGATCCAGACGGAGCCCGGCTCGAAACTGCAACTGACTTGGAGCGCGGGAAATCTCCAAGCCACCACCAATCTGAGCGGCACTTGGACCAACGTGGTGGGGGCGACGTCGCCCTACACCAACAGCCCAATCGGAACGCAAATGTTCTTCCGAGTGGAGCAATGAAGCTGTTTCATCGCGCTTGAAGCGCGATTCACGCAGAGGCCGGGACAACTTCCCGGCCTCTGTTGTTTACACGTGAATCCTACTAAGACCGATCGTACACGATCTCCATCACCTTGATCTCTTTCCCGCCGTGGATCTCAAAGAATTCCATCTTGTGGTGGTCCTTGTCGGCATAAGTGACTGATTGGCGCACGTTGAATTTCACGCCGGGCATCGGCTCTTCCTCTCCCAAGTAGGTCAGGGTTTTGGTGGTAGGATCGTAAGTCCCTTCCATCAGCATGATGCCCGTCCCCATATTATCAATCCACGACGCGACGTATTTTTTCTTGGCGTTGTCGTAGCCTTCCGTGGCCATGCCCTGGAATGCTGCGTCCATCATCTTGCCGTCCGGGCCTGGCATCGACATCTTGCCCGAATGCTCGGAAATGAAATAGCGGCCGTCCATGACCGACTTGGTGGTGGTGGTTCCGGTGGATTCCACAGGCGGAGCGTCCGGACTCATCCACCACCTCACTTTGTAGGTCCACGAGCCGGTCGTATCGGCCAGCACCTTGTGATTCTCGCCCGGCTTGGCCAGTGCCATCATGGTCGCCATCATTTGGGCATCGGCGCCCGGGGCGGGTTTTTCATCCGGCTTCGGCGCGGTGTTGTCCTGCCCAAAGCACGGCGCGCCTATGGCCAGGGCCAGCAGAGTTGTTGTCAAACAGATTGATGATCGGCGGTTTTTCATAAGGCAATCTCCAGAACGATAGTTGTTACAGAGGAACAGAATCGACCCGGCCGCTCACGGAGCGAGGATCGTCCGGTTCATTCAGGCGGGCAAAGAATACGCATTCCTCGCGGTTTGTATAGCAAAAAGGAGGCGGCGCTGGGTAAGCAAAGATCAAAATCGGCAAGTTGGGAATGAATCGGGCGCAAATCAATATTTGCTAAGAGCTGGTCGCGCCCTCCGCCGGTGGTGCCCGCAGAAAATTGCTTGCCTTCGCCGGGCAAGGGTGACTATTTATTTCAATGACGGAGCAAATTCTCATTCTGGATTTCGGGGCGCAATACACACAGGTCATCGCGCGACGCGTGCGCGAGTGCAAGGTCTATTCCACCATCGTGCGCTTCGACATGCCCGCGGCGGAAATCGCCGCGCTCAAACCCAAGGGCCTCATCCTCTCTGGCGGGCCGGCCAGTGTTTATTCGCCCAAGGCACCGTTCCCGGATCGCGCCATCTTCGACCTCGGCGTCCCGATTCTAGGAATATGTTATGGCGTGCAATTGATGGCTCATTTGCTCGGCGGCAAAGTGGCGCGCGGCACCAAGCGCGAATACGGCAAAGGCACTCTGCTGGTCACCGACCCCCTCTCCGCGCTCTTCGCCAATCTGCCCGAATCCTTGCAAGTCTGGAATTCGCACGGCGACAAATTGGTCGCGCCGCCCGCCGGCTTTAAGGCTGTCGCGACTTCCGACAACACCGAATTCGCCGCCATCGAAGATCGCGACCGAAAATTCTTCGGGCTGCAATTCCATCCCGAGGTCGTCCACACGCCGCGCGGCGCGGAAATCATTTCCAATTTCGTTCACGGCGCGTGCGGGTGCGGCAAGGATTGGACCATGCGCCATTACATTGAGCAATCGGTGGAGGGAATAAAACGCGACGTGGACAGCGAACGCGTGATTCTTGGACTGAGCGGCGGCGTGGATTCCAGCGTGGCCGCCGCCCTGATCCACAAAGCCATCGGCGATCAACTCACTTGCATCTTTGTCAACAATGGTTTATTGCGCGGACGCGAAGCGCAAGTCGTGCGCGAGGTCTTCGGCCGCAACTTCAAAATCAAGCTGCAATACGAGGATGCCTCCGCTTTGTTCCTACGCCGCCTCAAGGGCGTCACCGATCCCGAACGCAAACGAAAAATCATCGGCAACACTTTCATCGAGGTTTTCCAGGCGGCGACCAAGCGCGCCGGCGCGGCCAAATTCCTCGCGCAAGGGACGCTTTACCCCGACGTGATCGAGTCGGTGCCCATCGCCGGCAATCCGGCGGCGCTGATCAAGAGCCATCACAACGTCGGCGGTTTGCCCAAGAACATGAAATTCAAATTGATCGAGCCGCTGCGCTGTTTGTTCAAGGACGAAGTGCGGCAGCTCGGACTGGAATTGGGCCTGCCCAACGAAATCGTCATGCGCCAACCCTTCCCCGGCCCCGGCCTGGCCGTGCGCATCCTGGGCGAAGTGACGCCCAAACGTTGCGACATTCTGCGCGCCGCCGATTCCATCGTAGTCGAGGAGATGAAGGCCACCGGTTGGTATTACAAAATCTGGCAGAGCTTCGCCGTCCTGCTGCCCGTGCGCAGCGTCGGCGTGATGGGCGACGAGCGCACTTACGATTTCACGGTGGCCATCCGCGCCGTCGAGTCGCAGGATGGGATGACGGCCGACTGGGTCAAGCTGCCTTACGAAATCTTGGAGACGCTTTCCCGCCGCATCACCAACGAAGTCAAAGGCGTCAACCGCGTTTGTTTCGACATCTCCAGCAAGCCGCCCGCGACGATTGAGTGGGAATAGCAGGGTTCCACGCCCCTTAACGGGAACCATGCAGTTGAAAGACTGGGAAAGAAAGAGATTTAGACAGGATTTACAGGATGAACAGGATGGATCGCCAATCCGGGAGCGATCACCAAACGGTGAGGCTTTGTTGCTGATGCCAATCCTTTTTTGCATCCTGTCAATCTTGTTGATCCTGTCAAAATTCAGTTCCGTAACTGAATCGTTCCGGCTTCGGCATTAACCAAAGGTGCCTTTTGGCCGATTATTGCCCATGACAGTGCAGCCGGATTCCTTTTTTGATGCGCAGGAATTGAGCCGATTGGACGATCCCTTCGTCAGGCAGCGTTGTGTCAAACTAAAGCGGCAGAACGCCTTCCAGGCCGCCCTCCAGGCGACCATGATCCTGATGTTTACGGCCGCTATCTTCTTATTGTTGCAAGGTCATTTCGGCGGTAGGTCGCGCTCCGGCCGGTATCACCCACCCAATCCCGCCTTGATCCCCTACGGCAACACCGCTCTGACCATCGGGCTGGTGGCGCTCGTCGGCCTGTTTTGTTGCCGCAATTATTACCTCCTCGATCCCTCCCAACACCGGCTGTATCATTGCTTCCGGTTTCTGTGGTGGGGTCGAAATCGAATCGTCTTTCGGCAAGGGGAAATCTTCGGCGTTACGACGACAGGACGAAGGCGGCAAACGAGATACGGGTCGTATTGGGAGTATTGCCTGACCGCCGTGGGCATGAACGGCAAACAGGAACCGTTGAACGATTGGCGGCGCGACAGCCTGGAAGCGCGGAACGCACAAGCGGTCGATCTGGCAACAAAGCTAGGATGCCAGAGCTTCTCTGCCCCGCTGGAATCCAAGCTACGGGTCGAGCTAACCGGCGGGACGCCACAATTACACTTCGATTAATCCGCGCTGGTTTTGATGCGCATTTTCCGGAAGACTGCCTCTTATCGCGCTGCTCAGGTCAGCGTCGGAACGCCACTCGCGGAGTTTCTACATGGCGTGGACATAGGCCGAGCGATCGAGCCCGGTAAGCTTGAGGGCTTCGCTCTCGTCATTGGCAAGCCTGCAGAGGATGAACCCGGCTTCGCGTTCCGCTCCGCCGCGATCACCGAATTTCTGCCGGATGCGCTTGGGGAGTTGCTTGGATCGGCCGGTCTTGTCGTCAACGACTTGGCGCCCCGGTGTTAATAAGCGAGCACGTAATCAGCAAAGACTTTGCCGCTTGGTTCCCATTACCCGGTATGGCTATTCAGGCGCCGGGTGCGGTTGGTGTGCCGATAGATCGTGACCTCGGCGCTGGCTAGTTTGAGGCGTTTCGGGAATTCAGCACGATTCTTACTGTTCGTCTTCATGCGCGAATTGTCCCGTTGCTGTCCCGTCAAGTCAGGTTCCTTACGTAAGTACTTGTAAAACTTGGTGGAGGCGGCGGGAGTTGAACCCGCGTCCCTGCCAAACATACCAGCCGCGACTACATGCTTAGTCAGAAGAGAGTCTCAACCGCCGGATAACGTTCTGACGCGAATCCGACTGTCCAGCCCGCATGAAAAATCTTCGGCCAAAACCGCGCGGACCCCGATTCCGGCCTAACCTGCTATGGCGTCCGTCCCCCGTAGCAGGTGTCCAGGGGCGGACGTCGCGACATTTAGGCCGCGAGAGCTAATTCTTGGTTAGCACTTAATCTTTGGTCCGGTTATTAACGAGGCCAACGAACCATCCTCGGCATGCCGCCTCTGGCGTATCTCGCAGGTCGAAACCAGTACGCCCCCATCTGAGGTAGCGTCCTTAATATCCGTTGAAGTTCGATCTGTGTCAAGATTTCCGGGCCGTCGTCGCGTCTCACGGCGCTTGCCGGTAATTGGCGGCGCGGCTCACATTGCCGAAGCGATCGACGGCATAGAGCGCGACGGCTTCGGGTAATGGCGTGGCCGGGCCGGATTGGAATGTTTCGCCAGCCTTCATTCCCGCCATAATTTCAGCCGTCCAATGGCCCGCGACTTTTTTTTGCAAGACCCATTGCCAAACCGTGTTGCTGGCAGAGCCCCAGCTTAATTTCAACCGGCCCTCCTCTACATCCGCCTGCAATGAGGGCTGGCCGGGCGTATTGTCGCACAACCACGGCGAAGCGGGGACGAGCGCGGGCGCGGCATAGACCTGGTTCTGCAAAATCTCCGCGACCCGGTCCGTCTTGTTCAGTAGCGTCTTGGCGTGCCAGAGGATTTCCCCCGAGGCGCCCGCCTGCGCGCGTGTCAATTCTATTTCATGCGCCTCCTCCCTGGCCTCGTCAGCGACGTCTTTCCAGCCGTTGACTTTCATGCCGGCCAGGAGGGTTCGATGCCGGGTGTTCTGGCTGACCCACCATTGCAGGAGAACCGGGAAGCTTTGCGCCTTCTGCGCCACCGGCCAATAAAGTTGCGGCGCGCAATAATCGAGCCACCCTTCCGTCAGCCATTTGCGCGAATCGGCGTAGAGCTGGTCGTAAGCGTCGAATCCGGTGATCTGCGCCGGGTGCAAGGGACGCCAGATCCCGAATGGGCTGATGCCAAATTTCACCCACGGTTTTTCGCTCTTGATGGCCTGGTAAACGGTCTGCACAAATCTATTGACGTTCTCCCGCCGCCAATCCGGCTGCGACAATTTACCTCCTTGCTCCCGGTAGTGTTGCCACGGCGCGTCGTCGGGAAAATTCACTTCCTGGCCGTTCACTTTTTCGGGATAGGGATAGAAGTAGTCGTCAAAATGAACGCCGTCGATATCGTAACGGCGGACCACGTCCATGATCACGCTTAGCGAGTAATCCCGCGTGGCTTGCTCGCCCGGGTCCAGCCAAAGTGATTTGCCGTAAGTGCGGACCAGTTCGGGATGTTTTACGCTGATGTGATTTGTCGCCACCAGTGTTTTGACATCGCTCAAGCGCGCGCGATAAGGATTAAACCAGGCATGCAATTCCAAACCTCGCTTGTGCGCTTCGGCCACGGCGAATTGGAGAGGATCGTAAAACGGAGACGGCGCCTGCCCCATGCGCCCCGTCAAGTATTCCGACCAAGGCTCGATTTTCGAATCATAGAAGGCATCGCAATTTCCGCGGACCTGGAGCACAACGACGTTAAAGCGCAGG